>JAKPNF010000147.1 GCA_029548565.1 Verrucomicrobiota bacterium | reverse complement strand
CCCCCCCAAACAAAAAAAAAAAAAAAGACTCGCGCTTTTGCGCGAGCCCTTGGCATGAAAAACTATATCGTAAAAATTTATTCCTTCGCTTCGGCGGCGGGCGCTTCGGCGGCGGGCGCGGGAGCTTCCGCTTTCTCCGCTTTCTTGGCGGGGGCCTTTTTGGAGGCGGCCTTTTTCGCGGGCTTCTTGGCGCCTTTTTTGTAGCCTTCGTCGCCGGCGGCCACCAGCTCGATCAGCGCCATTTCGGCGGCGTCGCCGATGCGCGGGCCGATCTTGTAGATGCGGGTGTAGCCGCCCTTGCGGTTGAGGAATTCCTTCACGCGTTCGCCAAAGAGCGCTTTTACGGCGTCCTTGTTGCGCAGGCGCGAGATGGCCTGGCGGCGCAGGTGCAGCTTGGCGGCGGGCGTTTCGGCGGCCTCGGCCTTCTTGGCCAGCGTGATCACGCGCTCGGCGTAGGGGCGCAGCGCCTTGGCCTTGGTCTGGGTCGTGCGGATGCGGCCGTGGATAAAGAGGGAGGAAGCCATCGAGGCGACCATCGCCTCGCGATGCTCCTTCTTGACTCCCAGGGTGTGACGGTGTTTCTGGTGACGCATGGGTCTTGTGTTCTATCGCGCCCGTTTCAGGGGCGGCTTTTCAAAATAAAAGAATATTTAAAAAATTACTCGGCGGCGGGCGCGTTGGGCGCGCGCTCGATGAGGCGTTCGTCGAGCTTCATGCCCAAAGACAGGCCGAGCTGCTCGAGCTTTTGCTTGATCTCGTTGAGCGACTTCTTGCCGAAGTTGCGGTACTTGAGCATCTCCTGCTCGCTCTTGAGCGCCAGCTCGCCGACGGTAGTGATGTTGGCGTTGTTCAGGCAGTTGGCCGCGCGCACGGAAAGCTCGATCTCGTTGACCGACATGTTCAGCAGCTTGCGCAGGCGGTTTTGCTCCTCGGAGACTTCCTTGCCCTCGTTCTCGAACTCGACCTTCTCCTCGGTGACCGAGTCAAAGACGTTCAAGTGGTGCTTCAAAATCGCGGTGGCTTCCTTGAGCGCCTCGTCGGGGCTCAGGCAGCCGTCGGTCGACAGGTCGATCGTCAGCTTGTCAAAGTCCGTCATCTGGCCGACGCGGGTGTTTTGCACCGAGGCCTTTACGTGGGTGACGGGGGAGAAGCACGAATCGATCGCGATCACGCCGATCGGCTGGTCTTCGACCTTGTTGTCGTCGGCCAGGCAGTAGCCGCGGCCGGTGCGGATCTCGATCTCGGCCTCGAAGCGCTGCTTCTTGTCCAAGGTGCAGATAACCTGCTCGGGGTTGACGATCTCGATGTTGGAATCCTGCTGGATGTCCTTGGCGCGGATTTCTCCGGCGCGGTCAACGCTGATGCGCAGGCGCACGGGCTCGCGCTTCTGGCTCTTGACCAAAACTTTTTTGAGGTTCAGCACGATGTCGGTGACATCTTCCAAAACACCGGGGATGCTCTGGAACTCGTGCTGCACGCCCTCGATGCGCACGGACGAGATCGCGGCGCCCTCGATGTACTCCAGCAGCACGCGGCGAAACGCGTTGCCGAGGGTTTCCCCGAAGCCTTTTTCCAAGGGCTCGATGACATAGCTGGCGAAGGTGGGCGTCGCCGTGGACTCCACCTTGACAAGACGTTTGGGCAGTTCGAATTTTCCGAGACGTTTGGCCATATAAAAGTTCCTGCGTTAAGGATTGAAATTTGAAAGATTAGACAAGTGGAAAACGCCCGCGGTGTCAAACCGAAGGCGTGAATGGTACTATCGGCTGTAAAACTCGACGATGAGCTGGACGTTGATGGACTGCTCCATCTCCTCGGCGATCGGCGTGCGGGTGACCGTGGCCTTGAGCGCGTCGCCCTCGACGGTCATCCAAGCGGGAGCCGTGCGGAACTGGGAGTCCTCAACCCCGCGGGTGGCCAACTGGCGCGACGAGGGTTTTTGGCGGATCTCAATCACGTCGCCGGGCTTGGTCGAGTAGCTGGGAATGTCGCACTTGTGGCCGTTGACAGCCACGTGCCCGTGGGTGACGAGCTGGCGGGCGGCGCGGCGGGTGCGGGCAAAGCCGCCCATGTAGACGACGTTGTCCAAACGGGTTTCCAGCAGGCGCAGGAATATCTCGCCGGTGACACCGCGGATGCTCTTGGCGCGCTCGAAGGTCAGGCGGAACTGCTTTTCCGTCAGGCCGAACATGTAGCGCAGCTTCTGCTTCTCGTTCAAGCCCACGGCGTACTCGCTGGACTTGCGGCGCAAACGCGGGCCGTGCACACCGGGCGGATAGGCTTTGCGATCCTGCGCCTTGGTGGGCGGGAAAATGGACATGCCGAAACGGCGGTTGATGCGGGCGGTGGGTCCTGTGTAACGCGACATAGCGTGAAAAAATTAAGGATTAAAAAGAATTAGACGCGGCGGCGTTTGGGCGGGCGGCAGCCGTTGTGGGGGATCGGGGTGTCGTCCACGATGCCGGTGACATTCAGGCCGAGGGCCTGCAACGCGCGGATGGCGGAGTCGCGCCCCAGCCCGGGGCCGCGCACCTTGACGGAAACTTCCTTGAGCCCGTGCGACATCGCGACGCGGCCGGCGTCCTGCGTGACGACCTGGGCGGCGTAGGCGGTGGACTTGCGCGAGCCGCGGAAGTTGCACTTGCCCGAGCTCGACCACGAGATCACGTTGCCGGATTGGTCGGTGAAGGTCACCTTGGTGTTGTTGAAAGTCGAAAGCACGTGGCACACGCCCACGGCGATGTTCTTGGAGCCTTTGGCGCGGCGGATCTTCACCTCGCCCAAATCTTCCGAGAGCAAGTCGGCGGCGGTGGGCTGGGAGGGCTTTTGCTCGGCGGGCGCCTCGGCGGCGGGGGCGGCCTCGGCCGTTTCGGCCTTGGGGGCTTTTTCAGCTTTCGGGGCCTTTTCGGCCTTGGGAGCCTTGGGCGCCTTTTCGGCGGCGGGCTTCTTCACTTCTTCGGCGCTGTCGGCCGGTTTGTTTTCCTGTTCGCTCATGTCGGTTTTAAATTAAAAAATTAGTCCTTTTTCTTGACCACGCCGATCGTCTTGCGGGCGCCCTTGCGGGTGCGGGCGTTGGTCTGGGTGCGCTGGCCACGAA
>JAKPNF010000170.1 GCA_029548565.1 Verrucomicrobiota bacterium | reverse complement strand
CCTTTGTATTGTTTTTTTTTTTTTGCTTTTTTTATGATTTTGAATTCCCCCCCCCCCCCCCCCCGTTAAGCGCTAGAAGAGGGCTTCAAGCGCGCGCCAGGCGTGTTTGCAGATGGGGGTTAGGTCGCGGGCAAAATGCTGCCGCGTTTTTATTTTTAGGTTCCGGCGTTCGGAATTTTTATTCGCGTAAATTTTCAAAGGGAACACCTGTGTGCTGACGCGCACGCGTGTTCCCTTTTTCGTGCCCAAATCTAAAAAACAAACTGAAAAATTCTTCTATAGAAAAACCAAACCCTAAACGATTCATGAATACAAAAAAACTTATAAGCCTGTTCGCAGTGCTTTGCATAACTAGCACAAGCGTGTGGGCGACTGATTACGTGACGCAACAAGTCGCCGACGGCACAACGCTGACATTTAATAACGGCGACACTTTCTCGACGACGAATGCCTCGTCCCTTGTCGCGCGGGGTGGCGGAACAATCACGTTGCAAAATACCTTGTCGGACGCGGTCAGCATAAGGACGTCCGCGACAAATGATTTCACCGCAGTGTACATTGCTGATTCTTCGAGTGCGAACCTTGGCAATGGTTCGGAGATTTATTCGGACGCCCTTGGCATTCGTACATCGGGAACAGGCGGGTCTTTTACGGCGACAAACTTGTCGCTGTACATCGGCACCGCTTCGGCGGCGACAACAAACGCGCTGGCAAGAGCTATCAGTGCCTCGAGTGCGAATGTAAATCTGGGCACGAACAGTACGATTTACATGAATGTCAACATGGAGACTTTCAACGGGGCTGTCCGGCTTGCCGGCGGGACATTTACCGCCACAGATTCTCTGAGCATAGAGATTAACGGAGTCGGGCCCACAAGCACATCGTATGGAATAATTGCAACGAATGGCGCACAGATCGATTTGGGGACAAATTTTTCAATGAAAAATTATCTTACCAAAGGCTTTGGCATTCATATGACGACAACCAGCCTTACACTTGGTGATAACGCCTATATCGAGGCACAAGCTGTGGCGCTGCACGCAAGCAGCGCGTCTTCCCTAATAGCCTCGAATTTTACCATAAAGGCGCTGGGTGTCGATGAAAGTCGTAGTCACACCAATGGCACAGGCATATATCTTTGCAACGACTCGACCGCTACCATAAGCACTAATGGGAATATTGAGGCCAAAACCCATGCGCTGTATGTGTACGAGGCCACACTGAGCGCAGCCAATTCCACCTTTTCCACGACCGGTACGAATAGCGCCACGGTTTATGTGTCGGCAGGGGCGGATGTGTCGCTTGCCAACAGCTATATTTCCGGAAACGATTCCGCGATCAATGCCTCGCTGGAAAGCAATTTCACGAATGCCGCTGTTTTGACGATCTCAGGCGGCACCGTGTCCGCCAAAAACGCAATTGTCAAAAGCACAATCACTGAGGACGGGCGCCCCTACGGAATAGAAACCAGCATTGTCTTTACCAACGCCGTGACGGCTGTCAGCGAAACGGGGATTTTGTACAGCGACGCTTCCGGCGGTGTTAACCAGAATGCTTCCAGCATCGGAATTTTTATCGACGGCACGGGCACAAATGTTGAAGGTCGCCTGCTGAGGACAGATAACGCAACCATTTCGCTGACGGTTTCCAACAACGCCACTTGGGCGAGCGCGGGCAATTCGGATATGGATTATCTCACGCTGGACAACGCCAATATCGACTACACGCTGAACAGTTTGTCCGACCACATCACGGTGGGTACGATAGACACGACGGGTACTAACACGATGAACGTCACCTTGTCCAATGAAACGTTGGAGGAGATCAACAGCAACCCGCTGCCCTACGTGATCGACTTAACGAAGATCATTGATGCGGGTCTGGGCGTGACGGACGACATCGAATACATTTTGGCCGATTACAACCGCGAAGGCTCGACCTGGGAAATCAATAAGATCGCCGAGGGTGTGTATGAGATTAGCAACATCAACATCGTCCCCGAACCCGCCGCCGCTGCTGGGTTGCTCGGCGCGCTGGCGTTGTTGTTCGTTGTCCGTCGGCGGAAGTAAAAGGCAATTCGCCAGTAAAGCCTATGTACTCGCCATTTTTTCAGTGAGTTATCGGGTTCAGGCGGCTTAGCGAGAGGCCGCCGAAGCGCCCGCCGAAAGGCGGGCGCTTTTTTCTTGTGTTGAATTTCGGGCGCGGTGCCCGGGATGGTGCCCGAATTTTCGCACGACCCGTTTTGGGCTCAAATGGCGGCCTGGGCCAGGCGGATTGCTTTTGCGAGGCAAGTCAATAGATTTTTCCAAAAAATGATTGACGGGTACTCTTAATTTTTGTCATTGTCTTTATTTCTATCAACAGACGCCGGAACTCGGCGGCTTTTGGTGGGCCCTGGTAGCTCAGTCGGTAGAGCGCGTCCTTGGTAAGGACGAGGTCGGCGGTTCAAATCCGCTCTGGGGCTCCATTGAAGGTTTTCATTTCGAATCGAAATCACCAACTAAACACATCCTACTATGGCTAAAGAAGCATTCAAACGCAGCAAGCCCCACGTCAACGTCGGCACCATCGGCCACGTCGACCACGGCAAAACCACCCTCACGACCTCCATCCTCAAGGTGCAGGCTGACAAGGGCTTGGCTCAGTTCAAGTCCTACGCCGACATCGCCAAGGGCGGTACGGTGCGCGATGCCTCCAAGATCGTGACGATCGCGGTGGCGCACGTTGAGTACGAGACGGAGAACCGCCACTACGCGCACGTTGACTGCCCGGGTCACGCGGACTTCGTGAAGAACATGATCACCGGCGCGGCCCAGATGGACGGCGCTATCCTCGTTGTCAGCGCCGCTGACGGCCCGATGCCCCAGACGCGCGAGCACATCCTTTTGGCCAAGCAGGTCGGCGTGCCCGCCATCGTGGTGTTCCTGAACAAGGTTGACCTTTTGGACGACCCGGATCTGCTCGACCTGGTCGAGATGGAAATCCGCGATCTTTTGAACAAGTACGAGTATCCCGGCGACTCGATCACCATCGTGCGCGGCAGCTCGCTGGCGGCCCTCGAGGGCAAGCCCGAAGGCGTCGAAGCCATTGGCAACCTCATGGCTGCCATTGACAAGGACGTCCCGCTTCCGGAGCGCGAAGTTGACAAGCCTTTCATGATGAGCGTCGAAGACGTGTTCTCCATCACCGGCCGCGGCACCGTGGCCACCGGGCGCATCGAGCGCGGCAAGGTGAAGGTCGGCGAGGAAATCGAGATCGTCGGCTTGAGCGACACGCAGAAGACCACCGTCACCGGCGTCGAGATGTTCCGTAAGGAGCTTGACGAAGGCCAGGCGGGCGACAATGTCGGCTTGCTGTTGCGCGGTGTTGACAAGGACGCCGTCCAGCGCGGCCATGTGTTGGCCAAGCCCGGCTCCATCACCCCGCACACCGAGTGCAAGGCTGAAATCTACGTCCTGACCAAGGACGAAGGCGGCCGCCACACTCCCTTCTTTAACAACTACCGCCCGCAGTTCTTCTTCGGTACGGCCGACGTCACCGGTGTTTGCACGCTCAACGAAGGCGTCGAGATGGTCATGCCCGGAGACAACCTCCAGCTCGCCATCAAGCTGCAGAAGCCTGTCGCCATGGAAAAAGGCCAGCGCTTCGCCATCCGCGAAGGCGGCCGCACCATCGGCGCCGGCCGCGTGGTCGAGGTGATCAAGTAAGCCTGCGAGGACTCGCTTTTTCCCTTATCAACCGGGTGCCGGAAATCCGTAAAAACGGGTTTCCGGCTTCCCCGTTTGAAGAGGGGAAGGGCTTTTAACGTTAATATTATTTCTTTCTATAGGGGCGTAGCTCAATTGGTAGAGTAGCGGTCTCCAAAACCGTTGGTTGGGGGTTCGAGTCCCTCTGCCCCTGCCATCTTTCATTTTTCTTCCCATGGCAAATCCGTTTCGCAAAGTCAGCCAATTTTTCACCGAGATGGTGGGCGAATTGCGCAAGGCCAGCTGGCCGACGCGCAAGGAGCTTGTCGATTCGACGGTCGTCGTCATTATCGGGCTGATTTTGCTGGCCGTTTTCCTGTTTGTGATCGATTTTTCACTCAATCAGGTCATCCAGCTGTTCACTGATTTTGTCCGGCCCAAGGCTTAATATCATGTCCGAAACGAACGTAGCTCCCGGCCCCTCCCGCTGGTACGCCGTGCAGACCCTCTCCAACATGGAGGGCAAGGTCAAGGCTTACCTGGAAAAATTCGTCCAGATCGAGGAGATGGGCGACTATCTGCTGGAGGTGCTCATGCCGACGGAAACCGTCAGCGAGGTCAAAAACGGCCGCAAGAGCGTCAAAGAGCGCAAGTTCTACCCGGGCTACGTCTTTTTGCACATGCGCCTGTTTGACGAAAACGGCAAGCTCATGCAGGCGCCGTGGTACTTCGTGCGCAACGTGCAGGGCGTCATCGGCTTTATCGGCGGCGAGCGCCCCGTGGCGCTTAAGCCCGACGAGATCGAGCGCATCCAGCGCCAGATCCAAGAGGCTCTGGGCAAGGAAGTTCCGAAAATCCAGTACCAAGTCGGCGAAGACGTCAAAATCAACGACGGGCCTTTCCTCAACCTTACCGGCCGCGTGGACGAGCTCGACGAAAAGAACCAGAAACTCAAGGTTTCCGTCTCCATTTTTGGGCGCTTTACGCCTGTGGAGTTGGAGTACCGCCAGGTCGAAAAGCTCGACGAGAACGCCGGCTAAGGGCGAAAATTTTCTCTCGAGACTCAATTTTTTGCTTCACTTGAACCAGTAAACCCTCAATAATAGACTCTTTTCCATGGCCAAAAAAGTCGTAGGACAGATCCGATTGCAATTGCCTGCCGGCGCGGCGAATCCCGCCCCTCCGGTCGGCCCCGCGCTGGGCGCGCAGGGCGTCAACATCATGGCGTTTTGCAAAGAGTTTAACGCACGCACCAAGGAGCAGGCCGGCCTGATCCTTCCGGTTGTCATCTCCGTTTATCAGGACAAATCGTTTACGTTCATCCTGAAAAGCCCGCCTGCCGCCGTGTTGCTCAAGAAGGCCGCGGGCCTTGCCAGCGGCAGCGCCAACCCGAACCGCGACAAGGTCGGCAAGGTCACGCGCAAGCAGGTCCTTGAAATCGTCAAGATGAAGGAGAAGGACTTGAACGCCAGCTCCCCCGAGGCTGCCTGCCGCCTGATCGAGGGCACCGCGCGCTCGATGGGTATCACCGTCGAGGACTAAACACTTTTACTATTCGCCTGCCAAGGCGAGCAGGAAACCAAACCCGGGGAAGGGCTTCTCGCAAGAGACCCGAAACAGTCGAAAGACCCCACCCCAAACCTGAAAGCACAAAAAAATGAAAAAACTCAGCAAGCGATACAAGCAGGCGATGGCCGTCGCCGACTTGTCCAAGCAATACGAGCTGGCCCAGGCGGTCGAGCTGCTTGGCAAGATGCCCAAGGCCAAATTTGACGAGACGGTGGAAATCTCGGCGCGCCTTGCGCTGGACCCCCGCCAGAGCGACCAGATGGTGCGCGGCACCGTGGCGCTGCCCAGCGGCTCGGGTAAAACCGTCCGCGTGATTGTCTTTACTGAAAACGCCGAAGAGGCGCTGGCCGCCGGCGCGCAGGAAGCCGGCATGGACGCCCTGATAGCCAAGGTCTCCGGCGGCTGGCTGGACTTTGACGTGGCCATCGCCACGACCTCCGCCATGAAGCAGGTGCGCACTGTCGCCCGTGTGCTCGGCCCGCGCGGGCTGATGCCCAATCCCAAGTCTGGCACCGTCAGCGACGATGTGGTGGGCGCCATTAACGCCGTGAAAGCCGGCCGCGTGGAGTTCAAGATGGACAAGACCGCCAATGTGGCGATCATCGTGGGCAAGCGCTCCTTCGCCCCCGAGGCGCTGGTGGCCAATTTGAACGCCGCCATCGACGCCCTTATCAAGGCCAAACCGGAAGTGTGCAAGGGCAAATACGTGCGCTCCTTGACCCTCTCGGGCAGCATGACCCCCGGCATCGCGCTGGACACCAAGCAATACGCCGCCCTCTAACCCGTTCACCTCTAACTTTAAAAGACCATGCGTAGTGAAAAACAGTTTCTGGTTGACGAGGTGAGCAAACACCTCGGCAAGTCCTCCTATGTGTATCTGGTGGACTTCCGCACCGTGACGGTGGTGGACGCCGCCGATTTGCGCAAGCAGCTCGCCCCCCTGGGTGCCGAGTTCCACGTTGTCAAAAACAGCATTTTGAATGTCGCGGCCAAGGGCGCCAACCTTCCCTCGCTGGAAGAATGGCTGCTGGGGCAGACCGGCATCGTGATCGGCGGGGACGAAGCCCCCGCGGTCGCCAAGGTGCTCGTGTCCTTCTTCAAGGACAAGAACAAGCTCGAAGTCAAAGTCGGCGTCATGGACGGCGGCGTTTTGTCCTCGAAAGATGTCACCACCCTTTCCGAACTGCCCAGCAAGGACGTCCTGCGTTCCCAGCTGCTGGCTTTGCTCAACACGCCGGCCACCCAGTTTGTCCGCGTGCTGCAGGCCACGCCCGAGGGGCTGCTCAACGTCTTGCAGGCGAAAGCCAAGCAGGACTAACCCAACCCTTTTTTGGGCGGCCAAAAGCCGCCTGAGAATACAACCTCAACCTCCAAAGAATTCCGTCAGGGGATACGTCTCTTAAACAGCCCTTCGTCTAGGGCGCTGACCGTTCAAGGAACCAAATAATATGTCCGACATTACGAAAGACCAAGTTATCGAGTGGCTCTCCAGCCAGTCCGTCATTGAAATCGCCGCCTTGGTGAAGGCGCTCGAGGAAAAGTGGGGCGTCAGCGCCGCCGCTCCCGTTGCCGTCGCCGCCGCCGCTCCGGCCGCCGCCGCCGCTCCCGCCGAGGAGAAGACCGAGTTCGACGTCATCCTGAAGGATGCCGGCGCCAAGAAGATCGAGGTCATCAAGGAAGTGCGCGCGATCACCGGTTTGGGCCTCAAGGAAGCCAAGGACCTCGTCGAAGGCGCTCCCAAGCCCGTCAAGGAAGGTGCCACCAAGGACGAAGCCGCCGAGATCGAAAAGAAGCTCAAGGCCGCCGGCGCCACGGTCGAAATCAAGTAACGGACGCACGCGTGCTTTACGCCGCCTGATTACTTTTCCCAGCCCGACGGCATCGGCATTCTTTCCGGTGCCGTCCGGCTGTTTTTAACGACAAGCGCCCTTGGCGCTTTTGCAGCCTTCAAACGGGGGCGTTTTCGGTTTGAAAACCGGAAAAAAAATTGTTCTTTCAGCCTGCTTTTTCGCCACGCACAACGCGGGGCGGGAAAACCTCTTGATCCTTTTCCAGTCGTTATGTCGTCCACAAGCCAAACCACTTCCGAACGCAAGAACTTCGGCAAACTGCGCGAGATCATTCCGCCGCCCAACCTGATTGAAAACCAGGTGCAGTCGTTTTTGGAATACATGCAAAAGGATGTGCCCGCCGGCCAGCGCAAGTGCGTGGGGCTGGAGGCGGTTTTCCGCGAAGTGTTCCCCATCGAGGGCTACGAGCAGCAGGGCAAGCCGCGCTGCCGCCTGGAGTATGTCTCCTACAATTTGGTCGGCCCCAAGCAAAGCGAGGTGGAATGCCTGCGCGAGGGCACGACCTATGCCGTCTCTTTGTACGTCAAGCTGCGCCTGCGCGAGGAAGACTCCATCAAGGACGAGGAAATTTACATGGGCAAGTTGCCCATGATCACCGACCGCGGCTCCTTCATCATCAACGGGGCCGAGCGCGTGATCGTCTCGCAGTTGCACCGCTCTCCGGGCATCTGCTTCGAGCAGGTTCCGCACACCACCGGCAAGAGCCTGTTCTCCTTCCGCATCATTCCCGACCGCGGCACCTGGCTGGAAGTGCAGTTCGACCAAAACGACCTGCTGTACGTCTACCTCGACCGCCGCCGCCGCCGCCGCAAATTCCTCATCACGACCTTGCTGCGCGCGCTGGGCTATAGCTCCGACGCCCAGATTCTCGAGCTGTTCTACAAGCTGCAAAAGCTGAAAATTTCCGCCGCCTTGAACATGGAAGGCGTGTCGAACTTCGTCCTGATTCAGGACGTGGTGGACGGCGAGCACGGCGTCGTGCTGGCGCGCGCTTATGAGCCGCTGACCAAGACGGTCGTGCGCTCCTTTGAAAAGGCGGGCATCAAGGACGTCGAAGTGATCGACACCTCGATCGACGACGGGGCCATCATCCGCTCCATCAAGAAGGATCCGACGACCAATTCCGAGGACGCCCTCAAAGACATTTACAAAAAACTGCGCCCGGGCGAGCCGCCCACAACCGCTAACGCCAAGGCGCTCATCAAGCGCCTGTTCAACGACCCGAAGCGCTACGACCTGGGTCGCGTGGGTCGCTACAAGATCAACCAGAAGCTCGGCCTGAAAACCGACATCGAGACGCGCATCATCCAGACCGAAGACATCGTGGAAGCGACGCGTTACCTGTGCCGCCTCAAACGCGGAGAGGGCATGATCGACGACATTGACCACTTGGGCTCGCGCCGCGTGCGCACCGTGGGCGAACTTTTGGCCAACCAGTGCCGCATGGGTCTTTCGCGCACCGAGCGTTTGGTGAAGGAGCGCATGACCCTGTACGATCAGAGCGTCGATTCCATCACGCCGCAAAAGCTGATCAACCCCAAGGCGCTGACGACCGTCATCCGCGACTTTTTCGCGCGCAGCCAGCTCTCGCAGTTCATGGACCAGATCAACCCGCTGTCCGACCTGACGCACAAGCGCCGCTTGTCCGCGCTGGGACCCGGCGGTTTGAACCGCGAGCGCGCGGGCTTCGAGGTGCGCGACGTGCACCCCTCGCACTACGGCCGCATTTGCCCGATCGAGACGCCGGAAGGCCCGAACATCGGTTTGATCAACTCGCTGTCCACCTACGCGCACATCAACGAATTCGGCTTCATCGAGACGCCGTACCGCCGCGTGGAAAAGGGCGTTGTCACCAACAAGATCGAATACCTGACCGCCGACCAGGAAGAAGGCCGCATCATCGCGCAGGCCAACTCCGAATTGGACAAGAACAACAAGTTTGTCGGAAAGGTAACAGTGCGCAAGCACGACGACGTCTTTGAAACGGACGCCTCCCAGGTCGACTACATGGACGTGTCGCCCAAGCAGGTCGTCTCCGTGGCCGCGGGTCTCATTCCCTTCCTCGAGCACGACGACGCCAACCGCGCGCTGATGGGCTCGAACATGCAACGCCAGGGCGTGCCCTTGCTGCAGACCGAAGCGCCCTTTGTCGGCACCGGTCTGGAATCCATTGTCGCGCGCGACTCCAAGACGGTCGTGCTCGCCGAAGAATCCGGCATCGTCGCCAGCGTTGACGCCACGCGCATCGTTGTCACGCAAGACGGCGAGCTGTCCTCGCGCTCCGAGCCGAAGACTGATCCCAAGAAGGGCGTCTACGTTTACGAGCTGCGTAAATTCATGCGTTCCAACGCGGGCACCTGCTTCAACCAGAACCCGATCGTGCGCCGCGGCCAGAAGGTGAAAAAAGGCCAGGTGATCGCCGACGGCGCGTCCACCGCGCAGGGCGAATTGGCGCTGGGGCGCAACGTGCTGGTGGCCTTCATGCCCTGGAACGGCTACAACTTTGAGGACGCGATTTTGCTCTCCGAGTCCATGATCAAGGACGACGTCTTTACCTCCATCCACATCGAGGATTACGAGGTGACCGCCCGCGACACCAAGCTCGGCCCCGAGGAGATCACGCGCGACATTCCCAACGTCGGCGAAGAGGCGCTCAAGAACCTCGACCGCAACGGCGTCATCCGCGTGGGCGCGGAAGTCAAGCCCGGTGACATTCTGGTGGGTAAGATCACCCCCAAGAGCGAAACCGAACTGGCTCCGGAAGAAAAACTGCTGCGCGCGATTTTCGGCGAAAAGGCCGCCGACGTGAAGGATACTTCACTCGTCGTGCCCTCCGGCGTCTACGGCATCATCATGGACGTGAAGGTCTCCAGCCGCACGGACGCCGACCGCGAAAAACTCTCGCTGTCCGACCGCCGCCGCCAGACCAAGAAGATCAACGAGGAGTACCGCGGCCAGTCCGACAAGCTGCGCGAAGATCTCACGGAAGCGCTCTCCAACATTTTGTTGGGTGAAAAAATTCCGCTCGACGTGCTCAACGGCGAGACGGGCGAGACCATCATCCCGGCCAACCGCAAGATCACCAAGACGCTCTTGCGCCGTCTGGCCAGCGTGTCGAAGTCGATCCAGATCGACCCCTCTCCGGTGCGCATCAAGATCATGGAGATCGTCGACAACTACCAGAAGAAGTTCGACGAGATGGAGCTGGAACGCCAGCGCAAGGTCGACGGCGTGGAGCTCGGCGACGAGTTCGACTCCGGCGTCGTCAAGAACGTCAAAGTTTACATCGCCACCAAGCGCAAGATTCAGGTCGGCGACAAGATGGCCGGCCGCCACGGCAACAAGGGCGTCGTCGCCAAGATTGTTCCCGAGGCCGACATGCCTTACCTGCCGGACGGCACTCCCATTCAGATCGTGCTCAACCCCATGGGCGTGCCCTCGCGCATGAACGTCGGGCAGGTGCTCGAGACCCACTTGGGCTGGGCGTGCAAAGTGCTCGGCTTGAAGGTCGCCTCCCCGATCTTCGACGGCATTTCCGAGGACGTCATTTGGAATTATCTTAAGGAAGCCAAGCTGCCCGAGACGGGCAAGACCAAGCTCTATGACGGGCGCAGCGGCGAGGCGTTCGACCAGGACGTGGTCGTCGGCTACATCTATATGATGAAGCTCAACCACTTGGTCGCCGACAAGATTCACGCCCGCGCGGTGGGGCCGTACAGCCTCATCACCCAGCAGCCGCTCGGTGGCAAGGCCCAATACGGCGGCCAGCGCTTCGGCGAAATGGAAGTGTGGGCGCTGGAAGCCTATGGCGCGGCGTACACCTTGCAGGAACTGCTCACCGTCAAGTCCGACGACGTGCAGGGCCGCACCAAGATTTACGAGCAGCTCGTCAAGGGCGACAATTCGCTCTCGGCCGGCATCCCGCAGTCCTTCAATGTTCTCATTAAGGAAATGCAGAGCCTGTGCCTGGACGTGCGTTTGCAAAACGAGGAGGCCCTCGGGTTCGAGGCCTAAGCCTTTCGCCCGTTTCCACAAAACCATTTAAAAACAAAAGCACATGAGCAACATCTCTCAAGCACGCGAACTTCTCGGAGGCGACGCCAAGGAACAGACCTTCGACAGCGTCGCGATTTCGGTGGCCATCGCCGACACGATCAAACAATGGAGCAAGGGGGAAGTCAAAAACCCCGAGACCATCAACTACCGCACCTTCAAGCCCGAGCCCGGCGGCCTGTTCTGCCAGCGCATCTTCGGGCCGGTGCGCGACTATGAGTGCGCCTGCGGCAAGTACAAGCGCATCAAGTTCAAGGGCGTGGTTTGCGACCGTTGCGGCGTGGAGGTGACCGTGGCGCGCGTGCGCCGCGAGCGCATGGGCCACATCGAATTGGCCGTGCCCGTTGCCCACATCTGGTTTTTGAAGAGCATGCCCAGCCGTCTCGGTTTGCTGCTGGACATGACCGCCCGCAACCTGGAGCGCGTCATTTATTACGAGGACTACCTCGTGACCGACGCGGGCAAGACCGGGTTGGAACTCAAACAACTGCTGTCTTCCGACGAGTACGAGGAAGCCATCCGCGAATACGGCGAGGATGCCTTCACCGCCAAGATGGGCGCCGAGGCGATCAAGGACGTGTTGGCGCAGATGAACCTCGAGGCGCTCGTCGTCGAGCTGCACGAACTGCTGCGCGCCACGCGTTCCAAGCAGATCAAAAAGAAAATTTCCAAGCGCCTGAAAGTGGTGCAGGGCTTCATCGCTTCGCAGACCCGTCCCGAGTGGATGGTGCTCGACGTGCTGCCCGTCATCCCGCCGGACTTGCGCCCGCTCGTTCCTTTGGAAGGCGGCCGCTTCGCCACGAGCGACTTGAACGACCTTTACCGCCGCGTCATCAACCGCAACAACCGCCTGCGCTCGCTGCTGCAGTTGAAGACCCCCGACGTCATCATCCACAACGAAAAGCGCATGTTGCAGGAGGCGGTGGACGCGCTGTTTGACAACGGCCGCCACGGCCGCGCCGTCACGGGCGCGGGCAACCGCCCCTTGAAGTCGCTGTCCGACATGCTCAAGGGCAAGCAGGGGCGCTTCCGTCAGAACTTGCTCGGCAAGCGCGTGGACTACTCCGGCCGCTCCGTGATCGTCATCGGCCCCGAGCTGGAATTGCACCAGTGCGGTTTGCCGAAGAAAATGGCGCTTGTTCTCTTTGAACCGTTCATCATCCGCCGCCTGAAAGAGCTTGGCTTTGTGCACACCGTGCGCGGCGCGCGCAAGATGATCGAAAAGAAGTCGCCGGAAGTGTGGGACATTTTGGAAGAGGTCACCAAGGGGCACCCTGTGATGCTCAACCGCGCGCCGACGCTTCACCGCCTCTCGATCCAGGCGTTCGAGCCGGTCTTGATTGAAGGCGACGCGATCCGCCTGCACCCGCTGACCTGTACCGCCTACAACGCGGACTTCGACGGCGACCAGATGGCCGTGCACGTTCCGTTGTCTTTGGAAGCGATCATGGAGGCCAAGACCCTCATGCTGGCTTCGCACAACATCTTCTCGCCCTCCAGCGGCAAGCCGATCCTCACGCCCTCGCAGGACATCGTTCTGGGTGTGTACTACATCACCTACGCCCGCGAGCCGGAGAAAAAACCCAAGCGCGTGCCGCTGATTTCCTCGCTGCGCGAGGCCGAGTACATCGAGGCCGAGGGCACGATGCACTTCCACGACTGGGTCGACTTCAAAAACCCCGACTACGGCAAGGACACGATCTACGGCAACAAAGACCGCAAGGTCATCCGCACCACGATCGGGCGCATCATCTTCAACAAGCTCTGGCCCGAGGGCATGGGCTTCGTCAACTTCGCGGTGGCCAAGGGCAAACTCGGCGACCTGATTTTGAACACCTACAAGCTGATCGGCAAGGCGGACGTCGTCCCCGTGCTCGACCGCATGAAGGCGCTCGGCTTCCGCATGGCGACCCGCGCGGGCCTGTCCATCGGTATCAGCGACATGGTCGTGCCGAAGGAAAAACCCGCCATCGTCTCTGCGGCGCAAAAGAAAATCGCCGAGATCGAGGAGCAGTACAAAAAGGGTATCATCACCACCGGCGAGCGTTACAACAAGATCATCGACGTGTGGAACGGCACGACCGACCAGATCGCCAAGGAGGTGTTCCGCACCTTGGAGAACGTCACCGACAAAAACGGCAAGCGCACGGTCAACCCCGTGTACCTGATGATGGATTCCGGCGCGCGCGGCAACAAGCAGCAGGTGCGCCAGTTGTGCGGTACCCGCGGTTTGATGGTCAAGCCCTCCGGCGAGATCATCGAGCGCCCGATTCTGTCCTCGTTCCGCGAGGGCCTGTCGGTCGTCGAGTACTTTGTCTCCACCCACGGCGCCCGCAAGGGTCTGGCCGACACCGCGCTGAAAACCGCGGACGCCGGTTACCTCACCCGCAAATTATGCGACGTGGCCATGGACGTGATCGTCACCACCGACGACGACATGAACCGCGACGGCGTCATGAAGATGTCGATCTACGAGGGCGACGACGAGATCGTGCCCTTGGCCGACCGCATCATCGGGCGCTATTGCAGCAACGACATCGAAGACCCGCGCAACCCGGGCAAGTTCCTCGTGAAAAACGGCGAGCTTATCACCGAGCAGATCGCATTGCAGATCGTCGACGCCGGCATCGAGCGCGTGAAGGTGATGTCGCCGTTGACCCACCTGCGCAAAAACGCGATTTCCGCCAAGGCCTACGGCATCAACCCGGCCACGCAAAAGCTCGTCGAAACGGGCGCTGCTGTCGGCATCATCGCCGCCCAGTCCATCGGCGAGCCGGGCACCCAGCTCACGATGCGTACTTTTCATATTGGCGGTATTGCCAGCGGCGTACTCAAAAATCCTGAAATCAAAGTGCGCCACGAGGCCACGGTACGCTACCGCGGCCTGCGCACGGTGCAAGCCGGCGGCTACAACATTGTTTTGAACAAGACCGGTTCCGTCCAGTTGCTCGACAAGGACGACAAGGAGATCGAAAGCCACGACATCGTGGTTGGCTCCGTGTTGACCGTCGACGACGGGGCGACCATCAAGCGCGGCGAGGTGCTCGCCCGCTGGGACCCGCATAACATCCCGATTCTCGCGGAGAAGGCCGGCAAGGTCGCCTACCACGACATGATCCCGGGCATCACCATCAAGCGCGAACTGGACGACTCCACCGGCCAGATCGCCACCTCCGTCATCGAGCACAAGGACGACCTCAACCCGCAGGTCGCCATCAAGGATTCCAGAGGCCACATCGTTGCCTTCCACGCGATCCCCACCGGCGCGCAGGTCATGGTCAACGAGGGCGACGAAATTCAACCCGGCGCCCTGCTTGCCAAGACGCCCCGCGGGGCATCGAAGACCCAGGACATCACCGGCGGTCTGCCGCGCGTGGCCGAGCTTTTCGAAGCCCGCCGCCCGAAGGAAACCGCCGAGATGGCCAAGATCGACGGCGAGGTCAAGATCACCGGCTCCATTCGCGGCAAGAAGCGCCTGCTCATTGTTGACAGCGAAACCGGGCAGGAGGAGGAACACCTCATCCCGCACGGCAAGCAGATCATCGTCCACCCGGGCGACGTCGTCAAAAAAGGCCAGCACATCACCGAAGGTGCCGCCGACCCGCACGAAATCCTCGAGATCCTCGGGCCCAACGCCGTTCAGGAATACCTGCTCTCCGAAATCCAAAAGGTTTACCGCGTGCAGGGCGTCACCATTAACGACAAGCATATCGAGATCATCATCTCGCGCATGCTGCGCAAAGTCCGCGTGACCGACCCGGGCGACTCAGACTTCTTCTGGGGCGAACAAGTCGACCGCCACTTCTTCGAGGAAGAAAACGAGCGCATCGTCGATGCCGGTGGCAAACCCGCCGAAAGCGAACCCATCCTGTTGGGCATCACCAAGGCCTCGCTGGAGACGGAGAGCTTCATCTCCGCCGCCTCCTTCCAGGAAACCACGCGCGTCCTCACCGACGCCGCCACCCTTGGAAAACGCGACTCCCTCAAAGGCTTCAAGGAAAACGTCATCATGGGTCACCTGATCCCCGCCGGCACCGGTCTTCCCAAATACCGCCGCCTGAAAATCAACACCCTCGGTGGCGAACTCCTCGAAAACGAAGAAGCCCCCGCGCAGGCCTAAGGATTATTCCAAAAACAACGGGCTTCCCCCGTTTGCAAAAAACTCCGGAGTATTTCGCTCCGGAGTTTTTTTATGGACGGAAGCAGGGAAAAGCACGGGTAAGATTTTTTGGGAAGGGGATGGAGAAAATAAATGGATGCGGGGGAAAACCCTTTTTTGAAAAAAAAGGCTTTCCCCCGCGCCCCCTTTCCCAAAAAACTTTTCATACGGGTGCTGCGCACCCGAAGCGGGGATGTGCGCTAGCCGCGAATCATGGTCAGGAGCATTTTGAAGCGTTCCTTTGCGTGGAGGGCGTGGGGGATGTTGGCGGGCATGATGATGGTGTCGCCTTGTTTTAAGAGGTGGGACGTGCCCGCGAT
Organism: Verrucomicrobiota bacterium; assembly: GCA_029548565.1. Lineage (GTDB taxonomy): Bacteria > Verrucomicrobiota > Verrucomicrobiia > Opitutales > JAKPNF01 > JAKPNF01. Next base: position 13,105 of record JAKPNF010000170.1, on the reverse strand, counting down.
ACTGATTTGCGCCTCGCCGTCCAGTATTTGCACCACGACGTCAAAGGGGGCGGTGTGTTCGCTCAGTCCTTGTCCCTTGTCGAACGAGAACAATGTGAGATTACCCGAAGGATTTTTCAACACCTGCTTGCTGACAACGCCACCTGCGGCATAGTCAACCTGCTCGGCCATTTTAAAAACGACAGCCTTCCCAAAAGTACTTGTCTGCATCCTTGCAATTTAATCTCAAACCGAAAGAAGTCAAAGGATGCGCAGCATCCGCCATAAAGTTTTTTGGAAAGGGGTGCGGGGAAAGCCTTTTTTTCAAAAAAGGTTTTCCCCGCATAAATCCTATCACTACCTCTTCTTCATTCCCGTTGCCAAAAGGGTTTCGAAGTGGGGTTCTTTTTCTTCGCGGGCGATTGTTGTGATTTCGATTTGTTTTAAGTTTGCCTGTTTTAGCCAGTGCTCGAGTTGGGGTTCTGAGAAGCCTAGCCAGCGGTCGGCGTAGAGGTCTTGGGCTTTTTCGAAGTCGTGGGCTTTCAGGTCTAAAATGATTAGCTGGCCGGCGGGTTTGAGGATGCGGGCGGCTTCGGTGATGGCGGTTTGGGGGTGCTCGGCGTGGTGGAGGGCTTGGCTGAGGATGGAGAGGTTCACGCAGGCGTCGGGCAGGGGGACTTTTTCGATGTCGCCGAGTTTGTAGTGCAGATTTTTAAGACCCTGCTTTTTGGCCAGCGCGGTGCCGACGCTGACCATTTTCGGGGAGTTGTCGATGCAGTAGATTTTTTTCGCGCGGCGGGCGAGCAGTTGGGAGATGAGTCCTTCGCCCGCGCCTAGGTCGGCCACTTCGATCTCGGGCACGAGGCGCAGGAAGAAATGCGCGAGCGCTTCCCACGAGCGGCCGGGGCAATAGTTTTTTCCGAGGCGGCCGGCGACGGTGTTAAAATACAGCTCGCTTTGGCGGCGGCGCTTTTCGAGCACGCGGGCGAGGTTCGCGCCGTCTTGCGCGGCGGGGGCGTAGTCTTTGAGCGAGTCGCAGAGGGTCTGCACGAGCTTGGCGATGTTTTCGGGCAGGTCGGTGTTCAGCGAGTAAAAACTGCGCTTGCCTTCCTTGCGGTCGTGCACCAGTTCGCCCTGGCGCAGCAGCCCCAGATGCGAGGAGATGCGCGACTGGCCCATCTGAAAAATTTCCTGCAACTCGGCCACGGAAAGTTCCTCCCTGCCCAGCAGGGCGAGCAGACGCAGGCGCGTCGGGTCGGCGGCGAGTTTAAGAATATCCCAGGTGTTTGGCATTTTTAAAAGGCTGGCAGCTTGCTAAGGCAGGCGCGGGGGCTCATAATGGAGGTATCCGTAATATCAACATATCAAGATATCTTGATTTAATAAACTTCAAAATGACCGCCACAGCCGTTCCCGTCCCCCAGAGTGCCAAAACCCGCGCGCGCGAGGCCGCCCGCCATTACATCTGCGCCGAGCCCGCCGACATCGCGGCCATGCTCGCCGAGGCGGGGGCGAAGGGGTTGGGGGATTTGTTCGCGCATATCCCGCAAGCCGCCCGCATGGCGCAGCCGTTGCCGCTGCCCGAAGAACTTTCTTATGAGGACACGGCCAAGGCGCTGGAAGCCATTTCCAAAAAGAACAAGCGCGCCGTTTCTTTTATCGGCGATGGATTGCCGGTGTACCGCGAGCAGTCGATCGTGCCGTTTGTGTGGGGCATCCGCAACCTTTCGACCGCCTACACGCCCTACCAGCCCGAGCGCAGTCAGGGCACGCTGATCACGCATTGGATCTACCAGTGCGCCATAAGTGCACTGACGGGCTTCGAGGCGATCAACGCCTCGCTGTACGACCGCTCGACCGCCCTGCACGAGGCCGTCTGCTGCGCGGTGCGCCTTGCAAAAAATCCGCAGGCGGACACCGTGCTGGTCGCGGGCAATCTTTATCCGCAGGATATCTCCGTGCTAAAAACCCTCTGCGCGCACACGCGCGTGCACGTGGAGTTTGTGCAGCCCGATGCGGCGACGGGGCGCCTGGATATTTCCGCGATGCGCACGGCGGCGCAAGCGCTCGGTGCGCGCTTGGCGGGCATCGCCTTCCCGCAGGTCAACAACCTCGGTCTGCTCGAAGACGTCGATGCGCTCACGGATTTGGCGCACGAATTTAATGTGAAGGCGATCGCAGTCTTTGACCCGATGCTCTTGGCAAAAGACATCGGCCTCAAACCGCCCGCCGTTTATGGAAAAACAGGCGCGGACATCATCGTCGGGGAAGGGCAGCCGCTCACCGGTGCCCCGAACTTCGGCGGCCCGGGGTTGGGCATTTTTGGCGTGCGCCTGAACGCGCAGGTGAAAAACGACGTGCGCGCGACTCCCGGCCGCTTTGTCGGCAAGGCGAAAGATCTTTCCGGTCGCGACTGTTTCGTGATGGTGCTCTCCGCCCGCGAACAGCACATTCGAAAAGACAAGGCCACTTCGAACATTTGCTCCAACCAAGCCTTCATGGCGACCGTGGCCGGTGCCGCCCTGTGCCAGATGGGCGACGAGGGACTCACCACCGCGTGCAACGCGGGGCTTACCCGCGCGCGCGAATTTGCGGGTTTTATTTTTGATGAAGTGAAAGACGTCGTGCTCGCGTATCCTAACGCGCCGTTTTACAACGAAGTGGTCGTGGCGTTGCCCGAACCTGCCGCAGACACAATCGAGGCCGCGCGAAAAAAGGGTATCCATATCGGTGTGGACATGACAGATCGCGTCAACGACGGGCGTTCGCTGTTGAAAATTTCTTTTTCGGATGCGAGCAAAGGGTGTGTTGATCTTCAATTATTCCTTTTGGAACGCTTTGGCGAAAAGGAATGCGATGAAAACAAGATTCCCAAAGACCAGTTTGCCATCCCTGAGCAGCTTTGCCGCAAGGACGCTCCGGGTATCCCGCGTGTATCCGAAGAACAACTACGCGATTACTACACGCGCCTGGGCGAGCTGAACGTCAGTCCCGACGAGGCTTGCTATCCGCTGGGCTCGTGCACGATGAAGTACAATCCGTACCTCAACGATTGGGCGGCGGGACTCGAAGGCTTTTCGCAGACGCATCCGCAGGCGCCGCTGCAAGATGTGCAAGGCTCGCTGGAGCTGGCCTACACGGTGCAGGAGTGGATGGCGGCTGTCACGGGGCTTGCCGCTGTCACCACGCAGCCGGTGGCGGGCGCGCAGGGGGAGTTGGTGGGGCTTAAAATGATTCAGGCCTACCACGCCGAACGCGGGCAGGCGCGCGACGTCGTCTTCATCCCCAAAAGCGCGCACGGAACGAATTTCGCGACGGCCGCCGCCGCCGGTTACGAGACGCGCACGGTGGACGGAAAACTTTCCGGCATCGTGCTGCTCGAGCGCGGGGCGGACGGGCTTGTCGACATGGACGATTTTTCAAAAAAGCTCGACGAGTACGGGGATCGTCTGGCCGCCATCATGGTGACCAATCCCAACACGAGCGGACTGTTTGAAAAACGCCTGGGCGAGCTGGCCGAAAAAGTGCACGCCGCGGGCGGACTCGTCTACATGGACGGGGCGAACATGAACGCGATCGCGGGGTGGGTGAATTTGAAAAAACTCGGCGTGGACGCCGTGCACAACAACGTGCATAAGACCTGGGCGATCAGCCACGGCGGTGGCGGCCCCGGCGACGGTTTTGTCGCGGTGAGCGAAACGCTCGCCGACTATCTGCCCGGCATGCAGATTGTGAAAAACGCCGACGGTTCTTTCGCCGCAGTGCGCGCGAAAAAGAGCATCGGCGACTTCCACCGCCACTGGGGAAATTTCGCGCACAAGGCGCGCATGGTCGCTTACCTGTACCGCCTTGGTCGCGAGGGTATCCCCGCGATGAGCGCCACCGCCGTCTTGGCCGCGCGTTATCTGTACGCGGTGCTATCAAAAGATTATCCGTCCTTACCCGAGGGCGCCGAAATGCAGCCGCGCATGCACGAGTTTATTCTCACGCTCACTGACGACGATTTTGCGACGCTGGAAAAAGCAGGCATCCCCAAGCAGGCGGCGATCGCGCGCATTGGAAAACTCTTTTTGGACTTCGGCTTCCACGCCCCGACCGTGGCCTTCCCGGAAGTTTTCGGCCTCATGATCGAGCCGACGGAGAGCTACACCCAGGCCGAACTCGACCGCTTCGCCGCCGCCGTGTTGCAAATCCACAAGCTCGTGCGCGAACACCCGCAAGCCCTTGTGAACGCGCCGCACTTCACGCCCATCGAGCGCGTGGACGAACCGGCCGCCAACCGCAACCTCATCCTGAGCGAACCGCTAAAAGCCCTGCCGGATTTTTCCAAAAACCGCGTCGAAGTCGCCGAACTGGCCGCATTGTCAGTTGAGGAAATTACCGAGCGTATTTGCGCGGCGGATTAGAGTGCATAAAAGAAGAGGAATGCAGAGGATAAGCCCCTTTTCGACGCCACTGTCAGGCACTGTGAGCCATCCTAGTTTTGAGATGGGTTCGCTTTTCTAAGGCCCGCTTTTTCGAGTTCTGAGTGACCAGGAATGCGAACCTCTTTAAACGAGGCGTCTTTTTCGATGGGATATTTTTCAAGTTTGAAGTAAATGGCGGCGGACGGCTTCCCTTTGGTTAGTTCGGAGGGAAGCATGTCGGAGGAAAAGACAACAATGGTTCCGACGGCAATGCCGATGCTCCCAAAAACTCCGGGTGTATCTTTAATGGTCGGCCTGGTTGTATATAAATTTTCCGGCGGACTCGGCTTGGTGAAATCGCCGGAAATAATTTGCCGCCATTTATAATCGATGAGGAAGACGTCGTCTCCGGGGTTTTCGGAGAGCTTGATTTCCAGCGTGGCGCCAAATTCCTGATGGGATACTGCCTTTTGCTCCAGTGCCTTGTCGTTTTCAAAATAGGGAACTTTTTGGAGATAGGAAATTTTTCCAGTAGAATCTTCCTCGAGAATAAGCGAAAGTGTCATGGTCGGCTCGTCTTCCCGCCAGGCGCTGAAACAGTAGCGTTGGGGTAAGTCGGGAAGCACCGTCTTTGGGTCGTCGTCGGTACCGAGCATTAGAAATAATGGATGCCTGCCATATTCCTTTGTGCCCGCGCGGGGAGTCTCCGTTACAACGCCGCCGAGTAGCAAATTAGCGTTGTTGGGAACCGTGCGCTGGCTTTCTATTTCAAGATAGGTATACACAGGGCAGATGACAGTGTTGTCTTTTTTGGGGTCGCCATATTCGATGAAGCCTTCAAATTCGCGACTGGTTGCCTTGATTTTCAGGGGCGTGAATGCGCTTTCGGTTTCTTCTTTTGTCTCATCCGCCGAAATTTTCAAAAAGAATCCCATTTCGATTTCAGGGACGGATGCGTTGGCGGTCGCGCCTGTAGTTGCAGAGGCTTTGAGCCATTGCTGCCCGGAAGGCAAGCCGTTGATTTTGGCCACAATCGGTTTGTCGACGTCGCGCAGGTCGGCATCTGTTGGTATCCTGTCATAGTCTACCGTTGTGAGGGTGAACTCGATGGCGGCGCAGTTGAGTGCGGCTAGCAGAAAAAGGGCAATCGAAACGAGGTACTTGTGCATGCGTTCAGTGTAAGGATTGCCTCACAAAAAGCAACGCTGTGAACGATTTTTCTCGCTGTGACCGACTATGATTTCTCTGCGGCACGGATGGTTTTAGCCGCCTCGACCATCGCCAAAAAACCTTCGACGGGGACATAGTCGGGGATGGAGTTGCCGGAGCCTAGGCCGTAGCCTTTGGCCATTTTGCGGAAACGGGTGCCTTCTTCGAGGACGAAGTTGTAGACGTCGTCGGGCTTTTTCTGAATGAGGTGGTTCATGTCTATGCCACCGAAAAGACCGATGCGGTCATTGTATTTTTTGATCCACTCGTCGTAGGGGGCGATGGTGTCCTCGTTGGAGTGCTTGGCGTCTATGCCGACGAAATTGATGAAATCTTCCATCACGGGGAAGATGCACCCGCAGCTGTGCAGCAGGAATTTTTTGCCGCGCGAATGTACGAGGTCGACGACGCGCTTGTGCTGCGGGATGATGTGTTCGCGCACGGTTTCGGGCGAGAGCATCATGGAGGAGTTGTAACCCAGGTCGTCGCCCATGCGGCAAAAGACGAACAAATCGGCATAATGGTCGAGCAGCCATGTCCACAACTCGACATACAGGTCGCCGATTTTCACGAACAAGTCGCGCACCAGTTCGGGGTCGTCAAAAATCATCACGCACAACGCCTCGTAGCCCACGAGGTCTTCGCTGGCCTCAAAAATTCCGTAGCCGCAGCCACCGTAAGCCTTCATGCCGGGCGGCATAACTTTGCGGATGGCATCCAGCTGTGGGGCGTAGGTGCGTTTGAAAATCCCGGGAATCTCTTGCCAGGGGAATTTTTCAAAATCCTCGCGACTTTGAATGGGTCCGTCGCGCCCGCCCAAAATCGCGCCGTGGTCGGGAAAAATATCGCAAATGGCCGCCTCGTAATCAAAGGCGTCGTAAGTGTGGGTCTTCCAAAAATTCGTGACCGTCGAGAAATATTCCTCCAATGCCCTCGGCGAGCCGTCGCCCTTGTCAACCTCCTTGCCCAATGCCTTCGCGATAAACGGCGCGTCAATATGGTGCTCATACAACGGCAAATAGTCCGGCCGCTGATTAAAAAGAACTTTTAAAATATTATTATAGTCCGGCTGAAAGGGGGCACTTGTTTTGATATTCATGGGGCGAAGGGGTTCGCGATTAATTGGCAGACAATGCGTCTATTAATAGATAATAGACAAAAAAATTCAATTCCAAAACAGAAGATCGCCAGCAAATACCCCCAATCGGACACTAGGATGCGCCAGCATCCACTCCTAAAGTTTTTTGGGAAAGGGGGCGCGGGGGAAAGCCCTTTTTTACAAAAAAGGGTTTTCCCCCGCATCCAAACCTTCACCTTCCCAAAACCTTCACGGAATCGGCAGCGGGTCGAGGTGCCAGATGTCTTTGGCGTATTGGTGGATGGTGCGGTCGCTGGAGAACAGGCCGCTGCGGGCGGTGTTCAGGATGGCCATTTGCGCCCATTTTTTGGAATCGCGGAAGGCCTTGTCGATGGCGTCCTGGGCTTGGCAATAGGCGGCGAAGTCCGCGCACACGAGGAAGGGGTCGCCGCCTTCGAGCAGCGAGCGGCGCACGCTTTCGAGGCTGTGGGGTTCTTCGGGGGTGAAGAAGTCCGAGGCCAGCCAGTCGAGCACGGCTTTTAGCTCCTCGTTGGAATTGTAATAATCCCAGGGGTTGTAGCCGTTTTTCTGCAGCGCCTCGACTTCCTTTACGGTGAGACCGAAGATGAAAATGTTGTCCTTGCCGACCTGCTCGTTGATCTCGACGTTGGCCCCGTCGAGCGTGCCGATCGTGACGGCGCCGTTCATCATGAACTTCATGTTGCCGGTGCCGGAGGCTTCCTTGCCCGCAGTGGAAATCTGCTCGGAGACGTCGGCGGCGGGAATGATGGTTTCGGCCATCGTGACGCCGTAGTTGGGGATGAAGGCGACTTTCAATTTGCCCTGAATGCGCTCGTCGGAATTGATCTTGGCGCCCACGGCGTTGATGGCGTGGATGATATCCTTGGCCAAGTCGTAACCCGGTGCGGCCTTGGCGCCGAAGACGAACACGCGCGGCACGATGTCGAGATTGGGGTTGTGCAAGAGCCGGCGGTACAGCGCCATGATGTGCAGCAAATTCAGGTGCTGGCGCTTGTATTCGTGCAGGCGCTTGATCTGGCAGTCAAAAATGGCGTCGGGGCTGACGGTGATGCCGCAGCGGTTTTTGATGAGCACGGCCAGGCGCTGCTTGTTGGCGCGCTTGATGTCCATGAAACGCTTTTGGAACGCGGCGTCCTTGGCCAGCGGCTCGATTTTTTTAAGCTCGTCCAAATCGGTGACCCAGCCCGTACCGATTTTTTCATCGAGCAATTCGGAGAGCAGCGGGTTGCACAGCTTGAGCCAGCGCCGCGGGGTGACGCCGTTGGTCTTGTTGTTGAAGCGGCCCGGGTACAGCTCGTCGAAGTCGTGGAACAGAAAACTTTTGAGCAGCTCGGTGTGCAGGGCGGCCACGCCGTTGACGCTATGGCTGGCGATCACCGCCAGATAGGCCATGCGGATCATTTTCGGGCGGCCTTCCTCGATGAGGGAGAGGGTGCTTTTTTTCTGGTCGTCGCCCGGCCAGCGCGCCTCGACGGTCTCGAGGAAGCGGCGGTTGATCTCGTAAATGATCTGCAAGTGGCGCGGCAAAATCTGCTCAAAGAGCGGCACCGACCATTTTTCCAGCGCCTCGGGCAACAGCGTGTGGTTGGTGTAGGCGAACACCTGCGTGCAAATGTCCCACGCTTTTTCCCAGGAGAGGTTTTCGTCGTCGAGCAAAATGCGCATCAACTCGGCGACGGCGACGCTCGGGTGCGTGTCGTTGAGCTGGATGGCGACCTTTTTCGAAAAATCCTTCCAGTCGCTGTTCTTTTTGCAGAAGCGCCGGATGATGTCGTGCAGCGAGCAGCATACGAAAAAATACTGCTGGATCAGCCGCAGCGATTTTCCGCTTTCGGTCTTGTCGTTGGGGTAGAGGATTTTTGAGACCGTCTCGTTGACGGCCTTCTCGTGGACGGCCTCGATGTAGCCGCCGCGGTTGAAGACCTGAAAGTCGAACTCCTGCGTGGCCTTGGCTTCCCACAGGCGCAGGAAGTTGACGGTGCGCACCTGGTAGCCGGGGATCGGGATGTCCCACGGCACGCCCAGGATCTTGTGGCCGCCGACCCATTTGGAAAACAGGTCGCCCTTGTCGTTGAAATGGGTCTCGACGCGCCCGCCGATTTGCACCTCCACGCGGTGCTCGGGGCGCAGGATTTTCCAGGGGTTGCCAAAGCGCAGCCAGTTGTCGGGGTACTCGACCTGCCGGCCATTTAAAAAACCCTGGCGAAACAGGCCGAACTCATAATGAATCCCGTAGCCCACGGAAGGATAGTCCAGCGTCGCCATCGAGTCCAAAAAGCAGGAGGCCAAGCGGCCGAGGCCGCCGTTACCCAGCCCCATGTCGGCTTCCTGATTGGCGATTTGGTCGTAGTCCAGCCCCAGCTCGGCGATGGCGGCCTTGGCGGTGTCGAGCAGCCCGCAGTTGTCCAGCGTGTCGGAGAGCAAGCGCCCCATGAGGTACTCCAGCGACAGGTAATAAACACGGCGGGTGTTATTGTCGTGATGGACGGACTGAGTGGCGATGAAGCGTTTTAAAATCAGCTCGCGCACGCTCAGGACAGTGGCGGTCCACCAGGCCTGGTTCGTGGCCGACTGCGGATCGCGCGCGATAGACTGCTCCAGATGGCGCAGGATGCAGGCCTTGAACTCGGCCGTGGTCACTTTGATGCTGAAATCGTTTTTTGCCGCAGCCTTGGCTGCCGGTTTCTTTGCGCCTTTGGCGCTTTTGGACTGGGCTTTCATAAATGCGTTGAAGGTCAAAACTCTATTCTAAGGCGCCCATGCCTTTATGGAAAGCCCTTAAACACATCACATAAAACGCCGCTGCAAGTCTCCGGTGCTTAGCTCGATGTAGGTGGGTTTGCCGTCGGGGGCGGTGAGGGGGTTGTCGCACGCGGCCAGCTGGGCGGCCAAGGCGGTAACATCGGCCTCGCTGGCCATGTCGTCGCGGCGCACGGCCGCTTTGGCTGCGAGTTTGGCCAGCGCCTGCTCGCGTGCCTGGGCGTCGCGCAGTTTTCCCTGTTCGCGCAGCAGTTCCACGGCCTCGCGTAAAAAGGGTTCGGCTTCGTCGGGGTCGAGCCAGGCGGGCAGGGCGTCCACGCGCCAGCAGTGCCCGCCAAAGGATTCCAGCGAGAAACCCTGCTTTGCGAAAAGTGGGGCGCCCTCGTTCAGCGCGGCGCTTTCGAGCGCGGAAAATTCCAGCGACAGCGGGATCAATAGCGGTTGGGCGGCGTCGGCGCTTGCCTTGCCTTTTAAAAGCGCCTCGTAAAGAATGCGCCGGTGGGCGGCGCGGGCGTTGAAAAGCACGAGGCCGCCCGGCGTTTCAAAAAGCCAAACGGGTGCGCGCCACAGGCCGATCAAGCGCCAGCCGGGGGCATTCGTTTTGGGCGCAGCCAGCGATGGCGGCGGCTCGGAAAGGACGGCGGCGGGGGCGTGTATCTCGTAGGCGGGGATCTGCGGCCTGAGCGAAATGCCCTGCGCGGCGTCCGGGGCGCGCGGGGCACCGCCCAAGGCGGTGGCGACCGCGTTTGTAATGAAATTTCGGATACGGAACTCGTCTTTCAGCCGTATCTCGCGCTTGGCGGGGTGCACGTTGACATCAATGCGCGCCGGGTCGGCCTCGAAGAACAAGAAGGCGGGCGGGTAGGCGCCCTTGGGCAGGCGGCCGTGGTAGCCCTCCAGCAGCGCGTAGGTGAGGGCGCGGCAGTCGACGGGGCGGCCGTTGACGAAGATGACCGTCTCGCTTTTGCCCGCGCGCGCCACGCCGGGTTTGCCGAGCAGGCCGGAAAGTTTCAGGTCGCCGTCTTGCGCGCCGCGCAGGGCGATCAGCTCGTTTTTCAGGCGCGCGCCCCAGATGGCGGCCACGCGGTCGATCAACGTGCTGTCTTTGGGCGAGGAAAAAATCTCGCGCCCATCCTCGAGCAGGCGGAACGCCACCGACGGGTTGGCCGTGGCGTACAGGCGCACGCATTGGACGATGTGCGAGCTTTCCGTCGCGTCGGTGCGCATGAATTTGCGCCGCGCGGGAACGGAATTAAAAATATGGTCGGCCAAGATGCGCGTGCCCGGCGCCATGCCGTGCTCGTGCTTGTGCTTGAGCACGCCGCCGTCCACAAAAATCTCGACGCCCTCGTCCTGGCCGCGCGCGCGCGTTTGCAGCGTGAAGCGTGTGACGGAGGCGATGGAGGGCAGCGCCTCGCCGCGAAAACCGAAAGTGCCGATGTGGTCGAGATCGCGCGCCTCGACGAGCTTGCTCGTGGCGTGGCGTTCGAGCGCCAGCAGGGCGTCGTCGCCGCTCATGCCCGCGCCGTTGTCCTCGACGCGCAGGTGGCTCTTGCCGCCGTGGCGGAACTCGACCTCAATGCGCGTGGCCCCGGCGTCCAGCGCGTTTTCCACAAGCTCTTTGACGACGGCTGCGGGGCGCTCGATCACCTCTCCCGCGGCGATCTGGTTGGCGACCTGGTCGGATAAAATGCGGATGCGCGCCATTGTCAGAAATTCAATTTATCGCCGCCACGGGCGGATGATGTCCCACAGCAGCGCGATAAAAAACAAAAACGCCAACAAGAACCCGATGACGCCGAGGGCGGGGTAGCCCCAGATCGTCGGTGTGACGCCGGTCGTTATGATCAGCGAGGAACCCATCAGCAGCGAGCCGATGAGGATGGCCAGCACGAGGCGGTTGACCGCATGCGAAAAAGTGCCGGAGGCTTTTTCCAGCCCCGTGTGCTCCAGCCGGATTTTTGCCTCGCCCTCCTCGAAGGCGCGCATGAGGCGGCGGATGGCGGAGGGGAGTTCGCGGATGTTGTTGAAGGTTGATTTGAGCGACCAATAGGTGTCGCGCAGCATCAGCGCGGGGTTCATGCGCTCGAGCTTGAGCTTTTCCAGGTATTTTTTGGAGACGCTGCGGATGTCGAAGTGCGGGTCGAGCACCCGGCCGGTGTCTTCGATCGAGACGATGGCCTTGGCCAGCAGCGAGTAGTCGCGCGCCAGGTGGATGCCGTTGGTGCCAAACAGGTACAGCAAGTCCAGCATGAGCTTGCCGATCGACTCGTCGCCCGTGCTGAAGGAGGGGTACTTTTGCAGGATCATCGCCACCGAGCGCTCGAGGCGGTTCTCGTCGACGCGCTTGCGCGCCAGGGCGTTGGCCATGACCACGCGCACGACGCGCTCGGCGTCCTGGTTGGCGGCGGCGGCGAACAGGTCGGCCAGAAAATAACGCATCTGGCGCGTCAACTGGCCGGAAAGCCCCCAGTCCACCAGCGCCAGGCGCGGCGGATCTTCGCGCGTGACAAGGATGTTGCCGGTGTGCGGGTCGGCGTGGAAAAAGCCGAGGATGAAAATTTGGAAGAGCACGCCGTTGCCCCCGTAGGCGGCCAGTTGCGTGCGCTGCTTTTCGGGCAGTTGGACGTCGTCGGGGCAATCCCCGTCTATCCACTGCATCACGAGCAAACGCATGGTGGTGTGCTCGTCGTAGATGTGCGGGGAGAAAAGTTCTTTGGGCGCGGGGTTGGACGCGTTGAAGTAGGCGGTGTTGCGCGCCTCGATGGTGAAGTCCAGCTCGCGCAAAATGCCCTCGCCCGTCTCGCGGGCGACGTCCGGCAAATCGTAAGGGCGCAGGTCTTCTATTTTTTCATTCAGCAGCCGCGCGAACCAGTGGATGATCTCCAGGTCCGAACGCACGATCTTGCGCATCCCCGGGCGGCGCACTTTTACGGCCACCTGCTCGCCGCCTTTGCGCAGCCGCGCGCGGTAAACTTGGCCGATGGAACCGGCCGCCACGGGCGTGGTGTCGAACTCGCTGAAGACCTCGTCAAAGGGGTCGTCGAGTTCTTCCCCGATGACGAGCTTCATTTTTTCCCAAGGCTCCGGCGGCACCTGCGAGCGCAGCTTGCGCAGCTCGGTGATCAGCGGGGCGGGCAGCACGTCCGGCCGCGAGGCGAGGATTTGCCCGAATTTTATAAACGTCGGCCCCAGTTGCTCAAAGGTGATGCGGATGCGCGCCCAGATGCCGATGGGCTCGCCGGGTTTTGGCTCGGCCACGCGCTCTTTCCACTGGATCCATTTGGAATGCGGGGTCTGAATATACTCCACCAGCTCCATAAAGCCGTTGCGGATCAGCACCGTCACAATCTGGCGGCCGCGCGCGGCATTATAAATAAAGGAAACCGGTTTCATGGGCGAAAAAGGCGGCCGCCGCCATCGGGCGTGCGCCTGCCTTACAATCTAGAGCAAAAAATTCCCCGCGCAAAGGTATTTATGCAAATAAAGGGCGTCCTTTTGGGAGCGATTCTTGGGCGCGCGAAATTTTTTTAAATTTTTTTGGAACAAATTTTATAGGGGGCTGTCTGCATAGGGAAACACACTTTTAAGAAGTGAAATTTAACACGCCAGATCAGACCCCCCCCCCCCC
>JAKPNF010000032.1 GCA_029548565.1 Verrucomicrobiota bacterium | reverse complement strand
CTTCGGCGCGGTGCTCAACCAGATCAGCCTGTCGGCCGCCAACTACTACTACAACAGCTACTACGACAAGTCCTACCAGAGCTACTATCTGGACGACTTCGAGGACGAGCAGGCACAAGCCGAAGGCGAACAGCCCGAGGGCGATGTGTCCGAGGACGATGGGCACGAAGAAAACGCCTAAAAACGAAGCTGAACTGGTCCCTAAAAGTTGAACCAAAAAAGGCCGCCCGAGGAGCTTTAAAGCTTTTCAGGCGGCCTTTTTGTGTGTAAAGAAGAAACACAATTGTGTTTCTCGCAAAAAAATGCACGTCCGCGAATAACAAAAAAATGGGCTGCATCCGTCTTAAGAAATTTCCGAAAACGCAGGCGTTCCCGGGCTTGTCGCAAATCTATAGATCGAATATCCGCCGGATACCCTTATCAATTCAATCCACCTCAGGTGCTTTTCTCAAACGCGTCCTACGAGGCGTGCGCATAAAAAACCCCGCATGGTTTGTGCGGGGTCTGTGTTTAAAAAACGCGCGGGGCGGTTTTTAGAATTCCGGGTTGGAGATCGAGGTCTTGCCGCGCTCGATGATGAGGTCTTCGCCCAGGGCCCACTTCTCGTCGTTTTTGAGGAACTTGAAAACGACAGGGCCGTCGACCTTCGTGCTTTTCCAGTACCACTCGTCGTCTTTCGAGCATTCCATCGGGATGCCGACATCCCAGCTTAGGCCCGCGCCCGAGCCGCGCAGATACAGGCGGTTGCCCCAGCCGATATTGATGCGCGCGTAAATCGCGGTGACAGGCCCTTGCTGCGTAGCCGGCGCGCCTTTTTTCGCGGGCGCCTTTTTTACACTGGGCGCGCTTTTCGCCGCTTTGGCAACAGGCTTTTTCGCCGCTGCTGTTTTCTTGGTGGCAGCCTTGGGAGCCGCCGCTTTCTTTGTGCTGACCTTGGTCTTTGTAGCCATAGTATCTAGTAAACTATCGCATACTTCACCCGTTCGCAAGTAAATCCCATGCTCCAATCAATTCGTTCATTGACTATTGGCAAAAATTTATGCTACCGTCACCCTTTAGTCACATGAAAATGAGTGACTAGTACCTTTGGGGGCCGTAGCTCAGTTGGGAGAGCGCGTCGTTCGCAATGACGAGGTCGTCGGTTCGATCCCGATCGGCTCCACCATTTGGCAGGGTGCTTTTTCCTTCTGGCGTTGTTGCTGCGGCACCCTGCGACTGGGGCAGTACCCTATGTACAGCCCCATCCGCCGGCTGCCTTGCGCCTAGCCAGAAGAAAAAATCACCACTGCCAAAAACGGGTATCCGGGGTCTGGCGTGAGTTATGAACCCTATCTAAAACGCCGCTGTCAGCGGATCGAGGTTTGACCATTGGACATCTTTTAGATTGTCCATGAAGGCCATTTCATCGGTGGACAGTTCGAAGTCGAAGATTTTTGTGTTTTGCTCGATGCGCGAGGGGGTGACGGATTTGGGCAGGGGCAGCAGGCCGTGTTGCAGGTGCCAGCGCAGGATGATTTGGGCGGGGGTTTTGTTGTGCTTTTGCGTGAGGGGGGACAGTGTGTCGCCTTGCAGGAGTTTGCCGCGCGAAAGCGGCGCCCAGGATTCCACCAAAATGCCGCGCTGTTTGCACAATTGCACGGTGTCTTTTTGCAAAAAGCCCGGGTGCAGCTCGATTTGGTTGACCATGGGGGCGATCTCGGCCGACTGCAGCAATGGCTCGAGGAATTTGACCAAAAAGTTGCTCACGCCGATCGCGCGGATGCGGCCGTCCTTGTAAAGGCTTTCCATGGCGCGCCAGGTTTCGCGGTTAAGTTCGGGCCATTGGTCGGCGCGGCCTTTGGTCATCGGCCAGTGGATGAGGTATAGATCCAGCACGTCCAGCCCCAGGCGCTTCATGGAGGCGTCGAAGGCTTTCAGGGTCGTTTCGTAACCTTGGTCGGCGTTCCAGAGCTTGGTGGTGACAAAGATTTCCCCGCGCGGCACGCCGCTTTCGCGGATGGCTTGGCCGATACTTTGTTCGTTCTCATAAATCATCGCGGTATCGATGTGACGGTAACCGACTTTCAGGGCGGCCTTCACGGAGTTGACGGCCTGTTCTCCGTTCTCGGCCTGCCAGGTGCCAAAGCCCACGCAGGGGATTTTCACGCCGTTGGAGAGGGTGTAGGTGTCGGTCAATGATTTCATGAGGGAGCTTTTTTTGTTGAGGGTTAAGAATGATAATCCTACTCGAGTTCCCCACGAAAATCAAAATAACTTGCGCGTCTGGCGTTCGGGCTTCACAATGAAACTTTCCCTATGAGTGAACAGCTGAAGCACGAGTGTGGAATTGCATTGATACGGCTGAAAAAGCCGTTGGCTTACTACGAGCAGAAATACGGCACGCCCCTGTACGGGTTCAACCAGCTGTTTTTGCTCATGGAAAAGCAGCACAACCGCGGGCAGGACGGCGCGGGCATCGGCACCGTCAAGCTCGGGATGCCACCCGGCAAGGCCTACATGTTCCGCCAGCGCGACACGGCCCAAAACGCGCTGACAAAGATGTTCGCCCGCCAGTTGAAAGACTACCAGCAGATGGTCAAAAAGGGGATCATCCACCCCGAGTTCCCGCAAACGGTGAAGGACAACTTCGACTTCGGCGGCGAGATTCTTTTGGGGCACCTGCGCTACGGCACTTACGGCAATTACGACAAAGGCTCCTGCCACCCCTATTTTAGAAAGAGCACCTGGCCGACCCGCAATTTGATGCTGGCGGGCAACTTCAATTTCACCAACACCGAGGAGCTTAACCAGCAGCTCATCGACCGCGGCTCGCACCCGATTTTCGCCACCGACACGCAGACCGCGCTGGAGGAGATCGGCTTTCACCTGGATGAGGCGCACAACCACATCTACCGCGAGATGCGCGACAAGGGCGTGCCCGGCCGCGACATTCCGGACATCATCTCGGAAAAAATGGACATCGTCAAAATCGTGTCCAACGCCTCGAAGGATTGGGACGGCGGTTTTACCATCGCGGGGCTTATCGGCAATGGAGACTGTTTTGTCATGCGCGACAAGCACGGCATCCGCCCGGGCTTTTATTATGACAGCGACGAGGTGGTGGCCGTGGCCAGCGAGCGCGTGGCCATTCAGACGATTTTCGGCGTCCCGCAAGAGGAAGTGCGCGCGATCAAGCCCTCGCACGTGCTCGTCATCCGCCACAACGCCGAGGTCTCCGAGCACCGCTATTGCGAAGACGCCCAAAGCACCGAGTGCTCCTTCGAGCGCATCTATTTCTCGCGCGGCAACGACGCGGACATCTACCGCGAGCGCAAAGCCCTCGGCGCCGCGCTGGCCCCGCAGGTCATGCGCGCGATCGACAATGACTTGGAACACGCCGTCTTGGGCTTCATCCCCAACACCGCCGAGCTGTCCTACTACGGTCTGCTCGAGGCCCTGCGCCGCCAGCGCCGCCGCGAGGTAAAGGACGGCATCATGCGCGCCTACAAAGACGGCACGCTGAGCGAGGAACTCGTTGACGACCTCATTTTGCGCAACTGGCCGCGCGGCGAAAAAGTCGCCCACAAGGACATCAAGCTGCGCACCTTCATCTCCCAGGAAAAAAACCGCCTGCAACTGGCCTCCCACGTCTACGACGTGACCTACGGCGTCGTCGAGCCCGGCGTGGATGCCCTGGTGTGTGTCGACGACTCCATCGTGCGCGGCACGACCTTAAAGCAGTCCATCCTGCGCATCCTCGCCCGCACCCAGCCGCGCAAGATCGTCATCGCCTCCACGGCCCCCCAGATCCGTTACCCGGACTGCTACGGCATCGACATGTCGGAATTCGGCAAGCTCATTTCCTTCCAGGCCACCATGGCGCTCATCCGCGAACGCGGCATGAACGACCTGTTGCGCGAAGTCTACGAAGACTGCCTGCGCCAGCTCACCCTGCCCATGGACAAGATGGTCAACCACGTCAAACGCGTCTACGAGCAGTTCAGCGCCCAGGAGATCACCGAAAAAGTGACGGAAATGACCCGTCCCACCACCGACTACTGGAGCGGCGAATACGAGGTCATTTTCCAATCCATTGAAGACCTCCACAAAGCCATCCCCCACCACTCCGGCGACTGGTACTTCACCGGCAATTTCCCCACCCCCGGCGGCATGCGCGTGGTCAATCGCGCGTTCATTCAATACTACGAAAACCGGCAGGGTCGGGGGTATTGAGGTAGGGGCGCTGAGGATATATGCGGGGGAACCTTTTTTTGTGCAGCGAGCCATTTATAAGCGAGCGGAAGGGGCGGGCGCGTAGCGCCCGATGCGAAGCATGTCGGCGTTCAGCCGACACCAAAAAAAAGGTTCCCCCGCACCCCCTCCCAAAAAACTTTGATGACGGATGCTGCGCATCCTTGCGTGCATCCGTAATAGTTTTGTCAAAAACACGAAAACGCTTACCCTGCCTGCTCGCTGCCCCAATCCGGTCTCAGACAAAAATCGCAAGATCAGACCATTCGCCCATGACACGGCCGTCAATGCGGGCGTGAGGGAAGCGTGCCTTTACCGGCGGCTCAAAAAACGCGCGCACATTTTCCTGTTCGTTGGCCAGAATACCGCTTAGGGCAAGCGTCGCGCCCGGGTTCAGCGCGCCCAAAAGCGTGTCGGCGTACAGGCACAAAACATCGGCCTGAATGTTGCACAGCAAAATGTCGGCCTTGCGGTCTTTCAAGCCCGCCTCCAAGCCGCCGTCTTCAAAACAAATATCGCCGTCGTTCAGGCCGTTAAAGCGCGCGTTGTCCCTGGAGACGCGCACGGCCTCGGGGTCGCGGTCAAAACCGTAAACGTGCCTGAATCCCAAAAGCGCGGCGGAAATCGCCAAAATGCCGGAGCCGCAACCCGCGTCAATCACGCGGGCGGTTTGCAGGGCGGTCTTGCCGTGCGCGTCGCGCCAGTCCAGCAGGCGGCCGGCACACAAGCGCGTGGTCGGGTGGTCGCCCGTGCCAAAGGCCAGCCCCGCGTCGAACAAAAAGCGAATCTCGCCCGCGGGCACCACATACTCGTCTTTCATCCACACCGGCACCCAATGCAGCCCGCGCGAGTCCCACGGCTTCAAATGCGCCTTGTAAGCCTCCTTCCAATCGCGGTCGTCGAGTTGGGTCAGTGGCGGCGTTTCGGGCAATTCGCCAAACAGCGCGCGCAATGTCTTCCACGCCTCGAGCGCCTGCGCCTCGTCGTCGAAATACCCGAACAGGAAAAAATCGTCGCTCACGCCGTTGCGCTGAATACCCCAGCCGCAACGAACCTGCTCGCAAAAATGCGCCTCCAGCGGGTCAACCAGCGTTTCAGAAATGGGAAGTCGAATTTCTATCATAAAATTTGAAGACACGCCTTGGCTTTAAATGTTGTTGCTCAATTTTTCCTTGAGGGCGGTGGAGCGTTCGGTGGCTTTGGCGTTGCGGATGGCCATGGAGTAGGCGCTCGGTTCGCCGACGATGAAGACTTTTTTGCGGCCGCGGGTGATGGCGGTGTAGACGAGGTTGCGCATGAGCATGACGAAGTGCTGCTTGAGCAGGGCGATGACGACGACGGGGAATTCGCTGCCCTGGGACTTGTGGATGGTCAGGGCGTAGGCGGGTTGCACGTCGGAGAGCTCGGCGCGCTCGAGCACGGCGTCGCGGCCGTCGAAAGTGGCGCGCACGAGGGTGTTTTCGGTATCCACTTTTTCGATACGACCAAGGTCGCCGTTGAATAGCCCTAAGTCGTAGTTGTTGCGCGTCTGGATGATTTTGTCGCCCTCGCGCAGCGGCTGGCCGCCGAAGGAAAAGGGCAGGCCGCGGGGGTTGAGCGCGCGCTGCAAGTCGGCGTTCAGGGCGGAGATGCCGGCTGAGCCGCGGTGCATGGGGGCGAGCACCTGCACGTCGTCGATCGGGTCGAGCTTGTACCAGCGCGGGATGTGGGTTTTCACCAGTGCGCGCACGGTGTCCAGGCAGTCTTCGGCGTTGTTCACGCGGATGAAGTGCATGTCGTGCTTGGGGTCGATGTTCTCGACACTGTCCGTGCAAAAGGGAGCCTGCGCGTTGCCGGCGAGGATCTCGTGGGCGGTGGTGACGATGCCGCTGCGTTTGCCCTGGCGGAAAATTTTTTCCAAGCGCGTGACGGGCACGCCCGCAGCCTCGATGAGGTCGCCCAGCACATTGCCGGCACCGACGCTGGGCAACTGAAAGACGTCGCCCACCAGCAGGACGTGTGCGCGCGGGTGCACGGCGCGCAGCAGCGCGGCGGCGAGTTTGGTGTCGAGCATCGAGGCCTCGTCGACGACGAGAAATTCGGCGGGCAGCGGGCGGTCGGCGTTGTGGACGAAGGAGCCGCGTTCGGGGTCGAAGGCGAGCAGGCGGTGGATGGTGCTGGCGAAGCTGTGGGCGCTTTCGCTCAGGCGTTGCGCCGCGCGGCCGGTGGGGGCTGCGAGCGTCACTTTCACTTTTTTGGCCTGCAAGATGGCGACCAACGCGCGCAGGATCGTGGTTTTGCCTGTGCCGGGGCCGCCGGTTAAGATGGAAAATTTGTTCTCGAGCGCGGCGCGCAGGGCGTGGGCTTGTTGCTCG
>JAKPNF010000010.1 GCA_029548565.1 Verrucomicrobiota bacterium | reverse complement strand
GCCATCAAGGCGGCCGACTTCGTGCTGATTCCGGTGCAGCCATCGCCCTATGACATTTGGGCCACGGCCGACCTGGTGGAGCTGGTCAAGCAGCGCATCGAGGTCACGGACGGAAAACTACAGGCCGCCTTTGTTGTATCGCGTGCCATCAAGGGCACCCGCATTGGCGGAGAAGTTGCCGAGGCGTTGGCCGGCTACGAGCTGCCCATTCTGGATGCCCGCATCACGCAGCGCGTGAGCTATCCCGGCACAGCCGCAGCAGGAACAACCATTCTTGACGCCGAACCAGACGGCGACGGTGCCAGCGAAATCCGCGCCCTGATGAATGAAATCAAACAAAAACTCGTTTGAGTAAATGAGGAAACAAGTAAATGAATTCACCCACTAAGGGCGCATTGAGCGCCGGCCGCCCGAGCGCCAAAAGCAGCAAAGCCGCAACCCTTGCCAGTCTTGCCGACAAGGCCGCAACCGTTCGCGTGAACTTCGACCTGGACCGCGAGCAGCACACGAAATTGAAGGTGTACGCCGCGAAGCAGGGCAAGACCGTCAAAGAGGTTTTGAGCGACTACGTTGCGCAGCTTCCAGAGTAAAGGAGCGGTTACTTAAATGAGTGAATACACAAATGAGCGGCCGAGTGATGACACAACAGACTTGAACCTAATTCGTGAGCAGTGCGGCACGCTTGAACTGGCCTTGCAGACCGAAACCGACCCGGCCCGCCTGTCCGACTTGCACCGCGAGCTGGCCGAGTGCCGGCAGCGTGCTTTTGAAGTCGAGCAGCGCGATCAGCCAGAGGCCGAGCGCGAAGCAGGCGGCCCGTCCGGCGACACCCTGCCACCGGCCGCCGTGCGCGGAGACAGCGAGCGGCCCGCCCCGTTCGTCACTATCGAGGCCGCAGACCCCCGCCCGGACTATGCCGGCCTGTATGCCGCCGAGCGCATCGAGAGCGCCGAGCTACGGCAGGAGCTGGCCGCAGAAGGGCAGGGCGCAGAGTCCAGCGGCGGAGGCATGGAGCGCGAGCGCGTAGACCCTGAAATTTCCCGGCTTGCCGAGCTGGCAGAAGCCCACCGAACCGGCGTGCAAATGTTTGGCGGCATCTATGGAGGCGGCCCTGCCGTGCCGCAGGCCGGCGAACACAGCCCGGCACTGGTGGAGCTGGCCGAGCAGCACGAGGCCCGCTTGCTGGCCCGTGACGAGGCGTTTTCCGGTGAAGTAGTGGCGCAGATTGAGCGCGAGAACGAAAGCCCGGCCTACGTCATCGAGGCCGACGGCGACCGCGTGATGGTTCCCCAGGTAGAGGGTGTGGATATGGAAGTGGGCGACGATGTGGAAGTCACCCGCGACCAGCAGGGTAACTATGAAGCAGAGGCAGGCCATGACTATGGACGCTAAAGCGATGCAGACCGGAAGAAACGAAAAAATGTGTCAGCAGGTCAATGGTACTTTAGAGAAAAATGGGCAGGAAACATGAATACCATTGCAAAAAATAAAATTATTAAAGATGACGTGCTTGCACGAGGCTCAGAAATAGAAGGGGCGCAAGCTATAAATATGACTCGCCCATTGTTGAAATGGGCAGGAGGGAAGACACAGCTTTTAGGAGAAATAATCCCTAAGATTCCGAGAAAATATGGCCGATTTATCGAGCCTTTTTTCGGTGGCGGCGCGGTGTTTTTTGCTGTACATCCAACGGGCGGGATTATTGCTGACAGCAACCCAGAATTGGTTAATCTCTATCGTTCTGTTGCTGCTGATGTTGAGGGTGTAATGGCCCAGCTTCGCAGCTACGAAAATACCGAAGAGGTGTTTTATGCTGCTCG
>JAKPNF010000008.1 GCA_029548565.1 Verrucomicrobiota bacterium | reverse complement strand
ATGGCCGAGGATATCTGGACGGCGCCCGACGGCCTGAAAGTCAGCGTGAACGCGCGGCGTTTTTCGGACTTCCCGGCCTTTGAATGGACACTCTGGCTGGAAAACAGCTCGGACAAAAACAGCGGGCTTTTTCGAGACATTAATTGCGCGGATTTTAATATTCCGGGTGCCGCCAATCTGGCGGTGGAAAAGCAAAAGATCCGCCGCGGCTTCCGCGTGCACGCAACTCACGGGGATTCGGGATTGTTCAACCCGCGCCACTTCGCCGCCACCGTGATGCAGGCCGATTACGAAAGCCCCCTGAATTTTGGGCGCGGCGGCCAGGCGCGCGGGCGCTCCTCGCAGATCGATTTTCCCTTCTTCAAAATCGAGCGCGAGGGCGGCGCGAGCATCGTCGCCGTCGGCTGGTCGGGGCAATGGTTTTGCGACATGGCCCTTAACGGCGGCAACTTGAATGTGCGCTCGGGCGTGCTGGGCGCGCAGTTTTATCTGAAGCCCGGCGAAAAAATCCGCATGGTGCGCATGCTGGTGATGGACTGGGAAGGCGACCCCTGGGAAGCCAACGCCCAATTCCGCCAACTAATCGCCAAGCACTACATCCCCTCGCTCAAAGGCGCCGCGCGGCCGCTGGAACCGGTCACCTGGGTCAACAGCGGCTTGATCGGCCACCAGCCCTTCAACGACTGCACGTCCGACAACGAGATCGCGATGCTCGAACATTTTAAACCGCTTAGGGGCATCTCCTACTTTATCACCGACGCGGGCTGGTACCGCGACGGGTTCAACTTTTCAGACGGGGATTATTACCCCAACGAAAAACGCTTCCCGCAGGGCATCGTGCCCTTGTGCCGGGCGGCGAAAGAAGCGGGTTGGCAATACGGCTTGTGGTTTGATGTCGAAAAAGTTTTCGGCCGCACCGAGCTGGCCAAAAAGCACCCGCAGTGGCTGCTGTCAAAATCCAAGGAGGACAAGGACGCCCTGCTCAGTGGCAGCGCCCAAGCGCAAGTCTACCTGCGCAACCTCGGCGATCCCGAGGCGCTCAAGGAGCTGCTTGAGATGGTCAGTCCGCTGATCGGCACGGATGGCTTTGGTTTTTATCGACAGGACTTCAACACCAACCCGCTGGCCTATTGGGATTTTACCGACCGCGAAGAACCCGATCGCCGCGGGATCACGCAAATCAAGCATATCATGGGGTTGTACCAGTACTGGGACACGCTGGCCGAAAAATTCCCCGCCGTCATCCGCGAGGAATGTTCCAGCGGCGGGCGCCGCATTGATTTGGAAACCGTCTCGCGCATGCACATCCAGCAAAAAAGCGACCTGCACGACCATCACGAGGCCGACCAATCCTCCCTGTGGGGATTGGGGCAATACCTGCCCAACAACGCCATCGCCGCCCGCCCCCGGGATTTGGACGACTACAGCTATTTCTCCGTCATGCCCGCCTCCAACACGCTGGGCTTTCGCGCCGACAGGCCGGGCTTTGACTTCGCGCGCGCCCGGCACCTGATGGGCATCCGCGACTCGCTCAAACACCTGCTGGTGGGCTCGTGGTACCCGCTAAGCCCGCAATCGCTGGACGAGACACTCTGGATGGCCAGCCAATTCCACCGCGACGACCTGGACGAAGGCTTTTTCATCGCCTACCGCCGCGCCCAAAGCCCCTACGCCACCCTCACCGTCAACCTGCGCAAAATCGACCCCGCGGCCACCTACACGCTCACGGACAAGCTCACCGGCCAAACCCGCAGCCTCCCGGGCGCGCAATTGCAGCAGGAATTCCCCGTCACGATCGCGAACAAACGCGCGGTGGCGCTGTGGCATTATAAGAAGCGTTAAATAAGAAGCGTTAACCGTTTTAGGGCGATGCCGCCGCGTTTTCTGCCTTGAATGCCCGCGCCCTGGCGCTGTAGTTTTAATTTAAAAATCATGCTGAACTTCGAATACCAAAACCCCACGCGCATTATCTTCGGGCGCGACACGCATAAACAGGTGGGCGAGCGTCTGAAGCCGCTGGCGAAAAAGGTGCTGCTGCACTACGGGGGCGGGTCGATTAAGAAAAACGGGATTTATAGCGACATTGTCGCCTCGCTCAAGGCCGCGGGGGTGGAGTATTGCGAGTTGGGCGGGGTTGTCGCCAATCCGAGGCTTTCGCTGGTGCGCCAGGGCGTCGAGCTTTGCCGCGAGCAGAAGGTTGATTTTATTCTGGCGGTGGGCGGCGGGTCGGTCATCGACTCGGCCAAGGCCATCGGGCTGGGCGTGCCGTATGCAGGCGATGTGTGGGACTTTTTCAGCGGCAAGGAAACACCCAGGGCCTCCCTGCCGATTGCCTGCGTGCTGACGATTCCCGCCGCCGGCAGCGAATCGAGCGCCAACGCCGTTGTCACCGACGAGGTGTCCGGGCGCAAGTGGGCGACTTACTGCGAGTTGAGCCTGCCGGTTTTCAGCATCATCAATCCGGAATTTTACGCGAGCTTGCCGCCCCACCAGATCGCCAACGGCGTGTGCGACATGCTCTGCCACATCATGGAGCGCTATTTTACGGAAACCCCGCACACCGAGCTGATCGACGGGCTGTGCGAGGCGGCCATGAAAACCATCATCCGCAACGGCCCGCGCCTGCTCAAAGACCCCGGCAATTACGACATTTGGTCGGAGATCGCGCTGGCCGGCACCATCGCGCACAACGGCTGGCTGGGGCTTGGCCGCCAACAGGAATGGGCCGCCCACCGCATCGAGCACGAGCTAAGCGCCCAATACGACGTGGCGCACGGGGCGGGGCTGGCCGTCGTTTTCCCCGCCTGGATGAAATATTTGTGCGACAAGCACACGGGCATCTTCACCCAATTCGCCGTCAACGTCATGGGCGTGGGCGGCTCGCTGCGCGAATTTTCCTTCATCGCGCACGAGGGCATCGCCGCACTCACAAAATTCTTCGACGAAATGGGCCTGCCCACCACCCTGCCCGCGCTCGGCATCCCCGCAGACGCCCCGCTCGAGCAAATGGCCCAACACGCCACCCGCGTAGACGGCGGCAAGGAGGCACCCTTGGGCGGCATGCAACAACTCCACTGGCAAGACGTGCTGGAGATTTACAAGTTGGCAAAAGCGTGAATTTCCCGCGCCCGCGCCGGATAGCTTATTCATCTGGTATTCAACGGTAAAAAAGCGTTGAAGCCCCGTTTGTTTTTTTAGTAATATGGTAGAGATTTTCTTATAAAAATCGCCCAACTGCACTCCAACGCTTTCACAATGAAGTCTCTGCAAAGAATCAACACTTTGAAATCCACCAAGGTTTTCGCCGCTATTTTGGTTTCGGCCTTTGGCGTCTTGGCCGCCCAGGGGCAAGACACGTTCACTTGGTCGGGTTACGTTACTCCCACACCCGACAGCACGACGACCGCCAGCTGGAATGTGCCGACAACCACGGTCAGCATAGGCAGCGCATCCGGAGGTCTCACCGGGGAGATGACCCTTTCCGGCGGTGCCGCGGCCACCTTCGGCGGGCTAATGCTGGAGAGAGGCTCGCTTTCGCTCGTCAACGCCTCGTTGACTGTCACAGGGAGCGCCTATTCCGTAATAGGCACCAGCACCAACAGCGACGCCACGCTGACGCTCGACAATTCAAGAATGCTCGTGACCAGCATGCATGTGGGCTCCAACAACGGCGCCGTCGGTGCGGTGATAGTTTCCAACGCGTCCGTGCTGACCTCTTCGAGCTATTTTATGGTAGGCAATTCGAGTTCCGGCTCCTTGTTGATTACCGGCTCCGGCTCCGCCGTCCATGCCGGAGAAATGCGTGTGGGGGCGTACACCGACTCCACCGGAGCCGTGACGATTTCCAACGGCGCGGCCTTCTATTGCGGATGGAACGCAAGCTATCAAAATTTCGTGGTGGGTTCCGGCGGCACCGGCACTTTCCTGGTCACCGGCGCAGGCTCCACGGCGAGCATCGCGCGTCTGGCCATTGGCGGCTACCCGACCCTCTCCGGCGGCACCGGCGTGATGACCATCGCCGCTGGCGCCTCGCTGACCATCAGTGAATACACCGAAATCGGCTACACCAACGGCAACGGCACTTTGGCGCTCGAAGGCGGCAGCGCAAACTTCGGGAGCACCGTTTCCGTGGGCATAAGGGCAAGCGGCGCCGGCACTTTGCGGGCCTCCAACGCGACGGACGAAATTTCGATCGGCCAAACCCTGAGCATCGGCGCCAACGGCACGCTGGCGTTTAATGTCGATTTGAACGAGCCTAACGACGGCAGCGCCATCATCACCGCCGACGCGATCTCGTTCGACGCGGCCGGCGGCTACATTGTCGATTTCACCGCGCTGGCCGAAAACATCGACACCGCGATCTTGCTGCTGCAAGTCTCCGGGGCGGTTTCAGATGAAATGAAGCAAATCGCGTGGGAAATCAACGGTCTGGATGCCGCCTTCGGCACCGCAACGACCGAATGGATTGGCAACAGCCTCTATCTGAACGTATCCACCGTCCCCGAGCCCGCAGCCGCCGCCGGCTTGTTAAGCGTGCTGGCTCTGGCGCTGGCCACCCGCCGCAGGAAATAGGTTTTCTTTCCCCAAAAAAGCAAAACGCCGCAGGATTTTTCCGCGACGTTTTTTTGTGCAAAAATTAAGCTCTAACATATGGCATTCAAAGTACTGAATATCACCACTGTCCAATCGCCTCAATTTTTCTTTAAACCATCCCTACCGCATGCACCGGCCGGTGGGGGAATTTTTGGCCTTTAGGATACCTGCGGGCGGGCCTTCGTAGACCAGTTCGCCGCCTTTGTCGCCGCCGCCGGGGCCCATTTCGATGAGCCAGTCGGCATTTTTGATCATGTCTAGCTGGTGCTCGATGACGATGATCGTGTGTCCAGCGTCGCGCAGTTTAAAGAGCAGGTCGAGCAATTTTTGAATGTCGTCCCAGTATAGGCCGCTGGTGGGTTCGTCCAATAAATACAGCGTGGGACCCGCAAATTTTTTGCCCAGTTCGAGGGAAAGTTTCAGCCGCTGCGCCTCGCCGCCGGAAAGGGTGGTCGCACTTTGGCCGAGTTTTATGTAGCCCAGTCCCACGTCGACGAGCGTCTGCAGGCGCGAAGCCAACTTGGGCTGATTGATGAAAATTTCCAGCGCGTCGGCGGCGGCCATGTCGAGCACGTCGGCGATGCTATAACCCTTGAAACGCACTTCAAGCGTTTCACGGTTGTAGCGCTTGCCCAGGCAGGAGGGGCATTCGACATAGGTCTCGCCCAAAAAGTGCATGTCCAGGCGGATCTGCCCGTCGCCCTGGCATTTTTCGCAGCGCCCGCCGCGCACGTTGAAGGAAAAACGGCTGGCCTTGTAACCGCGCACTTTTGACAAGGGCGCCTGCGCGTACAGCGCGCGCAGCAGGTCGAAAATTTTGGTGAAGGTCGCGGGGTTGGAACGCGGCGAGCGGCCGATCGGCTCCTGATCGACGCGCACGCAGCCTTCGAACGCCTCCAACCCTTCTATCTTTTTATGTTTGCCCGGCAGCGTCTTCGCGCGGTTGAGTTTGTGCACAGCGGCGGCGCCAAGGACGTCGTTGACCAGCGTGCTTTTGCCCGAGCCGGAAACACCGCACACGACCGTCAGCAGTCCCGCGGGAAAATTGACGGTGACGTTTTTCAAATTGCGTTCAGCTGCCCCCTTCACGCTGATCTGCTGAGCGTCGGGTGTTTTTGTCGCCGCATTTTTTTCCACCTGCGCCTGTTTGCTCAAATAAAGACCGGTGCGCGAGTGCTTGTCCTTGAGACTGCCCTCGGGCGTGCCTTGGTAAATGAGCGCCCCGCCCTCGCGTCCGGCACCGGGGCCAAGCTCCAGCAGATGATCGGCCGCGCGCATGGTTTCCTCGTCGTGCTCCACGACGACGAGGGTGTTGCCACGGTCGCGCAACTGGCGCAGCGAGTCCAAAAGTTTTTCGTTGTCGATCGGGTGCAGGCCAATGCTCGGCTCGTCGAGCACGTAGGTGACGCCCACCAGCCCCATGCCCAACTGCGTGGCCAGGCGCGCGCGCTGCGCCTCGCCGCCGGACAGCGTCGAAACCTCGCGCTCGAGCGTCAAGTACCCCAGCCCCACCTCGCACAAAAAGCGCAGGCGCTCGCGCAAGCCCGTCAGCGCGTCGGCGATCGTCTGGTTTTTGCCGTGTTTTTTGGAGAGCGCGCAGACAAACTCGTAGGCTTTTTCAATGCCGTCGGAATAAAAAGTATCAATGCTTTTTCCCTCCAGCAACACCGCGCGGGCGCGGGCGCTCAGACGGCGGCCTTTGCAAGTCGGGCACAAGGACGCCACCTGAAAAGCCAGCAGCCGCGCGCGCAGGCCGTCGGATTTCGTCCAGATGCGCATCTCGTTCAGGTCGGCGATGACGCCCTCGAAGGGCATGGTCTTCACCTTGGAGTTGCGCGTGAACTTGAAATTAAAGAGCCGCTTTCCCGCCCCGTGCATGAGGATTTTTTGCGTCTCCGGCGGCAAGTTTTTCCACGGCACCGTCGGGTCGTAGGGCAACTGTTCGGCAAGCTGGCGCAAAATCGCGTTGTGGTAAATGTGCATCGCCATCGAGCCGAACCGCCACGGTTTGATCGCCCCGCCCTTGACAGTTTTGTTGACGTCGGGGACGATCAGCTCCTCTTTAAACTGCAATGTCTGCCCGACACCGCCGCAAGTCGGGCACGCGCCCTCGGGGTGGTTGGGCGAGAAATGGCGGCTGGTGAGGTTGTCGTAAGTCGTCCCGCAGCAGATGCAGGCCAGGTGCTGGCTTAGCGGCTTTTCACGCCAGCCGTCTTCGCCCGGGCTTTGCAGCAGGGCGACCGCCTGATCGCCGCCTTCGCGAAAAGCCAGCTCCAACGAGTCCGCCATGCGCGCGCGCTGGTCTTGTGAAATCACCACACGGTCGATGACAATATCGAGGCTCGAAATTTTATTTGTCTTGGGAACAAAGGCGCAGCGCTCGTCCAATTCGTGTATTTCCCCATCCAATCGCACCCGCGAAAACCCGCGCAAACGCAGGCGGCCGAGTTCTTCCTTGATGACCGCCGGTTTCGCGTCCGCAACATGCGCCAGCAAGATCAGCTTGGTGCCAGCCGGTTCAATGAATAATTGTGTCAGGCAGTCATCGAGGCTGCGCCGTTCGATCAGGCAGCCGTCCAGCGGGCAATGCTGTATGCCCGACACCGTCCACAACAGCCGCGCATAATCGTCGATCTCGCTGGTGCTGGCCACGGTCGTGCGCGGGTTGTGCGCCCCGCCGCGCTGCTGCTCGATGGCGATGACGGGCGAAAGCCCCTCGATAAAATCGACGTCCGGCCGCTTGAACTGCTCCAGCAGCGAGCGCGCGTGCGTGGACAGGCTCTCGACGTATTTGCGGTAGCCTTCCGCGTACAGCGTGTCGAACGCCAGCGACGACTTGCCCGACCCGCTCACCCCCGTGATGACCGTGAACTGATCGCGCGGGATGCGGATGTCAAGATTGCGCAAATTATGCTCGCGCGCGCCTTTAATGCGGATATCGGCCATTTTCTACACTATAAATCAAATTTTTCCGAAAGGCATCCGGAAAACATTTTTTACAAAAAAGCCCGCTTGTTTTCCAAGCGGCTAGCGCCCTATTTGCCGGGGCTTTTATTCTCCTGCATGTGGCGGATGAGCTTGTCGTTAAACTCCCGCGCAGGGTCGTGCCCCAACTGGCGCACAGACTGCACGAGCGCTGCCACCTCCACCAAGCGCGCCATGTCGCGGCCGGGGCGCACGGGAATTTCCATGTGCGGCACGGGGATGTCCAAAATATCAAAATAATTCATGTCCAGTCCCGTGCGTTCCTCCTCGACGCCCTTGCCCCATTCAAGGAAGGTGACGACCATGTCGATGCGTTTTTCGCGGCGCACGGAATTGACGCCGAAAAGCTCCGCCACGTTGATCAGCCCGATGCCGCGGCACTCCATGTACCCGCGCGCCAGCTCGGAGCTGCTGCCCATCAGTTCGCGTTCGCCCACGCGGTGGATGTAGGTGTGGTCGTCGGCCACCAGCGAGTGGCCGCGGCCCACCAGCGCCAGCGCGCATTCACTTTTACCCACGCCAGATTTGCCGCGCAAAAAGACCCCGACGCCGCGCACGTCCAACAGCGTGCCGTGCAGCGCCGTGTGCGGGGCGAACTTGTTTTCCAGCAGCAGCGTGGACTGCGCGATAAAATCCTTTGTCTTCAGCGGCGAGGAGAGCACCGGCACGTTGGCCTCGTCGGCGGCCTGCAAAAAGAAGGACGGCGGTGTGATCTTGCGCGTGACGATCACCACCGGGATGCGCTTGTTCATGATCTCGCGCACGATTTTTTTCTGCTCGGGAAACGGCAGGTCTTTCAAATACGCCATCTCGCCCGCGCCAAAGAGCTGCATGCGCTTGTTGGCAAAATGCTTGAAATACCCCGTCAGCGCCAGCGCGGGACGGTTGACGCTTTTCTCGCGGATGACCGTGTCCAGCCCCTTCTCACCCGCCAGCAGCGTGAGCTTCAGCTCGTCCTTGAACGACTCGTAAAAGTCGCGCACGGAAATCGATTCTGTCATGTCGGGGGTCTCGGGCATAGGATGTTAAAGGGTGAAGTTGCGGCCGAGATAAAACTCGCGCGAGGTTTCGTCGTTGACCAAAAAGTCGCTCGTGCCTTGCGAGAGCACCTTGCCCTCGTGGATGAGGTAGGCGCGGTCGACGATGCGCAAGGTCTCGCGCACATTGTGGTCGGTGATCAACACGCCGATGCCCTTGGATTTCAGCCCCAGGATAATGTTTTGCACCTCCGCCACCGAGATGGGGTCAACCCCGCTGAACGGCTCATCCATCAGCAAAAATTTCGGCCGCACCACCAGCGCGCGGGTGATCTCCAGGCGGCGGCGCTCGCCGCCGGAAAGCGTGTAGGCTTTTTGTTTTTCCAGGTGCGTGAGGTCCAGCTCGGTGAGCATCGCCATCACAAAATCGTGGCGTTCCTTGGCGGGGATGCTCAGCGTCTCCACGACGCCCAGAATATTTTCATAGACCGTCAGCTTGCGAAAGCACGAGGCTTCCTGCGGCAGGTAGCCTATCCCTAAGCGCGCACGGCGGTACATGGGCAGCCCGGTGATGTCCGCCCCGCCGAAAAAGACCTGCCCTTTTGTGGCGGCCACAAGGCCCACGACCATGTAAAACGTCGTCGTCTTGCCCGCGCCGTTGGGGCCCAAAAGCCCGACGACCTCGCCGGCCTTCACTTCAATATCCACCCCGCGCACGACTTCGCGCTGGCCGTAGACTTTTACCAGGCCGCGCGTGGAAAGCGTCAGGGATTGCTGATCGGTTGATGGCGTGGGCGCTTGCATCCTATTTACCTTTATCAGCGCTTTTGCCCGTCCTGTCAAAACCCATATCGCCAAAGCTCGGCAGCGTGACCTTCGGGCGCTGGCGTGCGGGCGCGGTGCCGCCGGCAGGTGTGGCGGGCGCGGGTTCCACAATCACGCGCTTTTCGCCGCGAAACAAAATGATGCGGTAGCCCTCCACCTTCGAGTCGTCGGTGCTGTCGGTGACGATCGGGTTGCCATCCAAAATGTACTTGCCCGTGCGCAGCAGCAAGGTCGCGCGCTCGGCGGTCGCCCTGCCGGTGCCCTGCGCCAGCACGACATTGCCCTGCGCGATCACGGTGTCGGGCTTGCCAAAGCTGGCCGTGGCGCTTTTTTCATCCAGCGGGTCGACGCTGGTGGAGATAAATTCCATATTGTCGCAATGCATGAAGCCGTTTTCACTTTGAAGCTCGACTTTGCCGCGGAAGAAAAAGCGCGATGCCCCCGGCTCGCAGAACAATTCCTGCTCGTCGGAGGTGATGACCCCTTCCAGATACTGGGCGGAGGGTTCGCCCTCGGGGTAGGTGCGCTGGGCGGAGGCCGGCGGCAGCAAGTCGGTCGTTTTGGTTTCCGGCAAAAAGACCTTCGGGCGCACCGGCCCCTGCTTGCCCTCGGGGTCGCCAAACAGCGTGACAAAACGCTGGCGCCTGGGCGCGGGCGGCGTGCTTTCCTGCGCGCCCTCGCCGTCGCCCTGCTCGAGCGGTTCGATGTCCTCGTCGACCAGCGCGCGCGGAAAAATGTCGGCGCGGGCGCTCTCGCTGCGGATGTCGCCCTGTTCGTAGCGCACGTGCCCGTGCGCCTCTATGCGCTCGATGTCCGACAACGACGAAGAGGCCGGGCGCGCCGCCTCGCCTTTGCGCTGCTGGCTGACATACACGTCGAGGCGCTCGCACTGCAGCTTCATGAGCAGCCCCTCGATTTTCACGTTGTCGAAAAAGCGCACAAGCGCGGCGCCGTCGCCGCGGAGCATTTCGATGGTGTCGCTATAAATATGCGTGACCGCGGTGCTTTGCTTTTGCTCAAGCGGCGCCATGATCACGTGGCTTTGATTCTGGTCGCAGCCCTTCACCGTCACGCGGTTTTCGTCGCGGTAAAGCGTGATGGTTCCGCCTTCAAGCACCGTGCCGTTTTGCTGGTCGGTCACCGTGGTGGGCGCGCCGGTCAAGACCACGCGCGACTCCTTGGGAAAAACCTCCGCCAGTTGCGAAAGCGTGCGGCGGTTGTCCTGATCGATGGAAACATTGCTTTTGGCCACGATGCGCTCGATGCCGCCCGTGCGCGTGGGGTCTACGACCACGGCGTCGTCCTGCCCTTTTTCCAAAATGGCGGTCAGCTCGTCGCTCCACAAGTTGATGCCCGGGTCGCGCACGGCCACGCGCTCGAAAAAGCTCAGCTCGCGCTGCCCCTGCGCGTTGACGTTCATCTCCATGCGTTGCCCCACGATCTCCATGCGCTTGCCGGAGTTTTTTTGCGTGGGCGGCAGCGAGGCCGTCACGCGCGCGGGCGCGATTTTTTCCGGCAGGACTATCACCTGCTGGCGGTCGCGCCAAATCTGCACCTGTCCGCCCGTCAGCACGGCGTCGTTGACGATGTCGTGCATGCGGGGCTTGCCCGTCAGCACAATTTCGCGCCCCAGGGAGGCTTCGGGCAACTCGGCCTTTTGCGCGGTCAGGCGGCGGCCGGGCTGCAAGACCACCACTCCCTGATCCGCCAGAATGCGCCGAATGCCGCTGGGACGCGCGTCGGGCCCGCTTTTTTCGGCGGCGCGCTCGCTCCAGGCCTGCAAGGCGGGCGACTGCATTTCGGTGCGGTCGTTGATCACCCGCACTTTTCCCGTGAACACAAAGTGGTAGCCCGCCTCTTGCGTCTCGATGCGCAGTTTTTCGCTGGAAATGAGGATGGGCGGGCTGTCCGGCTTGTCGCTGACAAAGGTTAACTGCACGTCGCTGTTGATCTCGAGCAAGTCGGCCTTGTCGTCCCAGTACCATTTTTTACCGGTCACCGAATAACCCGGGCCTTGCACATACAAAAAGCCCTCGCCGCGGGCTTGCGAGGCCTTGGCGTTGACCAGCGCGTGCGGGCTTTC
Source organism: Verrucomicrobiota bacterium (assembly GCA_029548565.1). Lineage (GTDB taxonomy): Bacteria > Verrucomicrobiota > Verrucomicrobiia > Opitutales > JAKPNF01 > JAKPNF01. Next base: position 15,048 of record JAKPNF010000008.1, on the reverse strand, counting down.
TATCGTCACATCGACGCGCACCTGCTCGTCGCCGGAAAAAACGCGCAAACGCAGCTCGTCGATCTCGATGTGCTCCTGGCTTTGGTAACGCCCCTGCTTGCCCGCCAGGTCCCAGATCTTGTAGCCGTTTGCCCCGAACATCGGCAGCGTGAAATCCGTGACCGGCGCATTGGTCTCAAAGCGCGTGAGCTCGCCCGTGGGCTCGGCGCAAAACGCAAAACCAAGCGAAAGAAATAGCAGTGACGCCGCGTGTTTAAACATGGTCAAAAAATTTTAAATGAGTTTGATCAGCGCTTGAACCGCCTTGTGCACGCCCGCAAAAACCTCGTCGATTCCCCGCGCGCGCATGTAGGCGGGCGTGGAGATGATTTTCAATGCCGCGTCCACATGGCAGTCGTCAGCCGCGCATTCGATCGGTGTGGCACCCATCGCGGCAAGCGCCTGCGCGGTGTCATCGTTTGATGAACCGGTTGTGAGCGAAACACCCTGAGCGCCAAAAACCTTCGCGGCGATCACGGGCGCGATGCACACAAAGCACAGCGGTTTTCCAAGTTCACGCATGCGCTCCAGTAGCGCGCGCAACTCGGGAATCACCTCGCACTGCGCGCCCTTCAACGCAAAGTCGCACAAATTTTTTGCCGCGCCAAAGCCGCCCGGCACGATGAGCGCGTCGAGCGAAAGCGCGTCGGCCTGCCAGAGCGGTTTAATCGCCCCGCGGGCAATGCGCGCGGACTCCTCCAGCACATTGCGCGGGTTCGCCTGCGGCTGGCCGTTCAAATGATTGACCACATCGCGCTGAGCAATATCGGGAGCAAAGCAGTGTACTTGTACCCCTTGTTGTGCAAGCGCCAGCAACACGCAGGCCGCCTCATGGATTTCGCTGCCGTCGTACACGCCGCAGCCAGAAAGAATGACGCCGATGTTTTTCATGAGCCGTTCAAATGGTTTTAAAAATTAATTAAGAGGTGAGTCGTCGAGCAGGCGCTGCATGGCGTCCGTGTCGTTGGCGTAGGCCAGCGCGGTCTGCGCGTCGATGTCGCCGCGCTGCACCATCTCCAGCAGCGAGTGCTCCAGCAGCCGCATGCCCTCGCGCTTGCGCGTGCCCATGATCGTCGACAGTTGAGACAAATTATTCGTGCGGATGAGGTTTTCGACCGCGGAATTGTTGCGCAGAATTTCAAAGGCCGGCAAGCGCCCTTTTTCGTCTTTCAGCGGGATGAGCTTTTGCGCGATCACGTAATTAAGCGAAAAAGACAGTTGCAGCGAAATTTCGCTCATGCGCTCGGCGGGCATCATATCGACCAGGCGCGTGAGCGCCCCTGTGGCATCGCGGGTGTGCAGCGTGGTAAACACAAGATGCCCCGTCTCGGCGGCGGTCAAGGCCAGCGCGGCGGTTTCCTGGTCGCGGATTTCGCCCACGAAAATAATGTCGGGGTTTTCACGCATGGCGCTGCGCAGCCCGCGGGCGAAACTGTGAACCGACACGTTCACCTCTCGCTGGGAAACAAGCGCCACCTCGCTGCGGAAAATATACTCGACAGGGTCTTCCAGCGTGATGATGTGCACAGGCCGCGTCTCGTTGATGCGCCGCAACAGGCTCGCGATCGTGGTCGATTTGCCCGCACCGGCCACGCCCGTGACGATGACAAGCCCCTGCTTAAGCTCCAGAATTTCCTGCCACACGTCCGGATTCGGAAAACCCACCGACTCGATTTGCGGCGGGCGCTCGTTGAGCATGCGGATAACGGCGGCAGTGCCGTCGCGGTCGCGAAACAAATTGATGCGGTAATTATTCTGGCTGCCCTGCATTTCGTAACCGCCGTCCACGTCGGCATCTTCAGAATCCAGAAAGCGCTTGAGCACCAGCGGGTGCAACAGGGGGAATATCATACGCTCCACACCCTCTTTGCTCAACGGCACCCCACCCGACAAATCCACCAATTGATTGTCCAGCCGCAGCCGGATCGGCATCCCGACCTTGAAATGAAAGTCCGAAATACGCGCGAAACCGTCGGCGTCGCGGTAATCGGGGTGCGCGGCCATGCTCAAAATGTCATTTATACTAAAAAAATCCTCTCCCGCCTGATAGATTTTATCATTGGGCGTGGGGGTCATCTGGGCATAATTTGACATGCCCGCTCATTATAAAGGGCGCGCGCGGCGCAATCCAAACAAAAAGGCGCGTTTGCACGCGCCTTTTTCGGTTAAATTTTCGTGAAGCGTCCGGCTTACTTGAACTTGGGCTGCAGGTAGTCCGCGCAACTGTCGAGGCTGGCGAGCTGCCCGTAGTCGGCCTCCGGCACCTCGATGCCGAATTTCTTGCGCAGCTCCATCACGATGTCCAAAAAGTCCATGGAGTCCAGCTCCAGCTGGTCGCGCAATCGCACGTCGCTTTTTACGTTGCCCAAATCCTCATCCGGGGCGATCTCGGCGATGATTTTCAATATGATTTTCTTTACCTCGTCTTTGCTCATGTGTTGTAAATGCTGTGGGGAAAAACTAATACTTTAGTCCTTAAAGGCGCCTACGACAAGCGCAGAATTTATCCCCAGCATCCCGAAGGAATTGTTGAGGATCGCGGAGACACTCACGCCCTCTTTGGGGGTGTTGATCACCAAGTTGTTGAGCTCGCAGCGCTCGTCCAATTCGTCGACATTGATGGTGGGGTGGATGATTCCGTCGTTGAAGCTCGGCAGATTGCCCGCCAGCTCCAGCGCGCCGGCCGCCCCCATCGCGTGGCCGATATAGCTCTTGGTGTTGTTAAAATAAGTACGGGGGCTTTTGCCAAAAACCTCCCGCAAGGCCGCGCATTCCTGCACATCGCCCATCGGGGTCGCGGTAGCGTGGGTGCTCACCAGGTCGATCTCGTCCACCGAAAGCCCCGCCTTTTCGACCGCCTGTCGCATGCACTGCGCCTGGCGCTCGGGGTTGGGCAAGACGGCGTCGGTGGCGTCCGAATTAATGCAGTAGCCCAAAATTTCCGCCAGAATCGGCGCGCCGCGTTTTTTGGCGTCGCTGAGGCGTTCGAGCATATAGAGGGCGCCCCCCTCGCTCACGACAATGCCGTTGCGCGACTTGTCGAAGGGCCGCGAGGCCTTGTTCGGGTCACAATGGCTGGCCAGCGCCCCCTGCGAGCGAAATGCCGCGAAAATCCCAAAAGTGTGGATCGACTCGCTCACTCCGCCGGCAATCGCCAGATCGACCTCGCCCAGACGCAGCATCTGCACGGCTTGGATAAGCCCCGCGTTGCCGGCAGCGCAGGCCGCCCCGATCGTGTAATGCGGGCCGGTGATCCCCAGATTGATCGTCACCTCGCCCGCCGGATTATTTGCCACCGTGCGCGGGTTGTGGTGGTGCGTCCACATCTTCGTGTCGTAGTTAAACTGCGAGATGTTGTAAATTTCCTGCTCCGTCTCGACGTTGCCGTGCTCGGTAATGCCGATATAAACGCCCACGCGCGCCTTGTCCACGCCCGCCCAGTCGATCCCGCTGCGGGAGATGGCCTCGTGCGCGCAGTAGATGGCGACCGAACCCGCGCGGGTGCCGTTGCGCACGGCCTTGCGTTTTTGGTAGCGCAAAGGGTCGAAGTCGCACACGCCGGCGGGCACTTCGCCCATGTAGCGCGTCGTGATCATCTGCACATGCGGGCGGCAGGCCAGCAAATTGGCCCGGTACTGCTCGAGCGAGTTGCCGTTGGGGGCGGTCAGCCCCACAGCGGTGATGACAATGCGCTGGGATGAATCCATGGTTCGTTCCATTATTTCGCAAACCGCCGCGCGGGGGAAGTTTTTTTTTCTTGGCGCAAGGCGGGTCGCTGCGGTTTCATTGTCAAAGAGATGAAACGCCTCCTGCCAATCGCCGCGCTGCCGCTGTGCGCCCTGCTGGCCGCCTGCTCCTCGGCGCCGAAAAAGTCTTTTGTCACCGGCGGGGACGCCTCGGTCGTGCTGCACCAAAAAATCGGCGTGGTGGCGCAGGTGGACGCCACGGGCAAGACCGCCGTCATCCACCTGGAAGACCTCGAGCAACTGCCCGTACCCGGCACCGAACTGCTGGCGCGCGACTTTGAGATGACCCCCGTGGCGCTCTTGCAAACCGCCCGCATGACAACGGGGAACTTTTTCGGCGCGACGCTGAAGTCCGGCGAGGTGCGCGTGGGCGACCTGGTCTTTTTGCCCGACCCCATCCCGCTGTCGGAGCGCGACCCCATGAGCACAACGCCCATGGGCGGCACCCCAAAAGCGGCGCGATAGCAAATGCACCCGCCTCACAAAAGGCTTTCTCTTTTGTCCTTTTGGCGCTAGGCTTTCCTTTAAATTAAAACTTTTATGGAATCGCTAAGCCATTTCCCTTTTTTGCTGGGCGCCATCAGCACCACTCAGGTTGTCATCATCCTGATCATCATCCTGATCATTTTCGGCGGGCGCAAGCTGCCGGAACTGGCCAAAGGACTCGGCCAAGCCATGCGCGAATTTAAAAAAGCCACGCGCGAAGCCGAAGATACCATCCGCACAGCCATGGACGACGAGCCGGATAAACCCTCCAAACCCGCCCAGCCCGAAGTGAAAAAACCTTCGGCAGACGACGAGCCGAAGGTTTAAAACCATCCCCCATTTCGTTTTAATTAAAAAACGCCGAGAATTTTCGGCGTTTTTTTTAATCTACGCTTACAACCAGCCCCTTTAAATACTGCGACTGCGGCATGGTGACCAGCACGGGATGGTCGAGGGGTTGCCCGGTGCGCTCCAGCAAACGCACGTTGCGCCGTGAGTCGGCGGCGGCGTCCACGAGCGTTGAGAAAAACGCATCGGCGCTCACGCCGTGCGAGCACGAGTACGTCGCCAAAATCCCGCCGGGGTTGAGCTGCTTCAGCGCCCGCAAGTTCAGTTCCTTGTAACCGCGCAGGGCGCCCTCGAGTTGCTGTTTGCTACGGGCAAAGGAAGGCGGATCCAGAATGATCAGGTCGAAGCGCTCGTCGCGGTTTTGAGTGAACCAGTCGAACATGTTGGCGCAGCAAGTCTCGATCTTCAAGGCGTTATGCTCGGCGTTGCGCTTGACGGCGTTTACGCAGTCTTGCGAGCTGTCGATGGCCAACACATGGCTCGCGCCCGCCTTGGCGCAATTGAGCGCGAAGCCGCCCTGATTGCAAAAAGCGTCGAGCACACGCCGCCCCTTGGCGTGGCGGGCGATGTTCAAATGCTGCTGCCGCTGGTCGAGAAAAAAGCCCGTCTTCTGCGCGCCCACCAAGTCCAAAAAATACTCGACGCCTTCAATCTGCACCCAATGCGGCTCGATCGGTTGGCCGTCAAAGGTTCCGGAAAAAGGCTCCAGCCCCTCGTGCCTGCGCGCGGGCGCATCGTTGCGGATGACGATGGGCAACTCGCCCAGCAATTGTGTTAAGACGCCGCAAATGATGCCGAGCGACTTGTCCATCGCCAGCGTCAGCGTTTGCACTACCAGCGTGTCATCGAAGCGGTCGACGACAAGCCCGGGCAAGTGGTCGGCCTCCGACCACACCAGCCTGCCCGTGCGCATCTGCGGCGGCCTGCGCGACAGCGACGCCTTGATCGCCGCGCCAAAAAAATCGGCGTCCAACTCCTTCACCGGCGTGCGCGAGAGCCGCCGCCAGACGATCTGCGATTTGGAATTAAAAATCCCCCACCCCAGCGAGTGCCCGCGCTCGTCGAGCAGCTCCAGCGCCCGGCCGTCAAAAACCTCCGGCGCCAGCGAGCGCAGTTCGGAGACAAACACCCACGGGTGCCCGCGCAACACGCGCGCCTTGGATCGGGGTTTTAATTCAAGCTGGAACTGCATCCAAACATTTTAAATTCAAACCCCCACGAAAAACAACAACGCTTTCACGCCTGCGAATAAGGCACAGCAAGATGCGCCCCATCAGAAAGCGCAAGCGCCAAGTGTTCAGAAATTTCTTATTTCCCTTTTCCGCCAACCGTCGAAAACGCGTACACTGATTTCGAAGTGAATACTTCTCCCGGCACCAACAAGGTCGGCGGGAAGAAATTCGGCTGGTTGGGCTGGTCGGGATGGTGCTGCGGCTCGATCACAAAGCCCGCGAATTTATAATAGGGCTTGCCGTTGGCGCCCTTGATCGTGCCGTCAAAACCCTGCCCGCTGTAAAATTGCAGGCACGGCTCCTCGGTCTGCACATGCAGCTTGCGGCCGTTTTTGGGATTGTAGACGATGCAGGCGGTGCCGAAGGCGTCGACCGGCTTGTTCAGCACAAAATTATGGTCAAACGCCCCGCCGCCCATCTTGATGTCGAGCTGCGGGTGCTTTTGCAAAAGCCGCTCGCCGATCGTCACGGAGGCCTGGGTAAAATCAAAGGGCGTCTGCCGCACGGAGACTTGCTCGCCGGTGGGGATAAGCTCGTTGTTCACCGGCGTGAAGCGGTCGGCCGCCACGTAAAAATGGTGCGTCAACACGTTGCCGTTGCCCGCGCCGGCGAGGTTGAAATAGGGGTGCCAGGTCAGGTTGCACACGGTGGGCTTGTCCGTCGTGGCCTTGTACTCTATGATAAACTCGTTTTGGTTGGTGAGCTTGTAGGTGACGGCCACCGCCATGTTGCCCGGGTAGCCCATCTCGCCGTCGGGACTGACGCGCGAAAACTCGACGCCCACATACGCTTCGTCCTGCAATTTTTTCGCCTTCCAGATTTTTTTGTTAAAACCCTCCACACCGCCATGCAGCGAGTTTTTGCCCTCGTTGGCGCTGACCGTGTAGGTCTTCCCCGAAATCGTGAACTGCGAGCGGTTCAGCCGGTTGCCGTAGCGCCCCACGACCGGTCCCATAAAGCCCTTGTCGGCCTCGTACGCGGCGATGTCCGACAGGTTCAACAGCACATTGTCAAAATCGCCGTTTTTGTCCGCCACAATCAAATCCGTGACAATCGCGCCGTAAGTGATCGCCTTGATCGTCATCCCGGAGGCGTTTTTGAGCGTGTACTGCTCGACTTGCTCGCCCGCCGCCGTTTTGCCGTATTGGGAGACCTCGACACTCTGCGCACACAGCGAGCACGCACACGAAGCCACCAGGGGTATTATGGTTTTTTTCATATGAGAGATATTAAACATAAAAGGAAGAATGCCGCCAGCTATAAAATCCCGAAAAACCTCTCCAAAAAAAACGCTCCAGGTTTTAAACTCCGGAGCGTTTTCCTGCGACAGCAGGTGGCGTGAAATTCTCGCTTATTTTCTGCGGCGCGCGGCCATCAGCAGCGCCATCAGGCCGAGCACTCCCGCCGCGGCGGCCGGTTCGGGGACGACGGCTTTCAAAATCAGCTCATTGTCGATCCACTCAAGCGTGACCTTGCTCGGGTCAACGCCGATGATCTCCCAATTGATGTTCTCTATGGCCTCGGTAACGCCCTGTTCCACTCGCAAAAGCAGTATGGTCACCTCGATCGGGCTTTCCGGCTGGGGCAGTTTGGTCAGCGTTATGCGGTAGTCGCCGCCCTCGTCGAACAAGGCGCTGTCCATCGAAATATAAGGGTCTTCGCCGACGGGCTTGGACATGTCGACCTCAATAGAGAGCGTGCCGTTGGCGCCAACGCGCAACTGGGTGCCCACTGTCAAGGCTCCGGGCGCGGACACATGCAGCGTGCCCGAACCGGTCACGCCGACAATGGCATTGCCCGCCAGATCGAACGAGCCGCCGGAAACCGTCACCGTGCCGTTGCCGCTGGAATAGCTGCCGATGACCAAGTTGCCACCCAGGTTCGTGGAACCGCCGAAGACGTGCATGTTACCTGTCCCGCGATTGCCGACAAAAATGTTGGTGCCTTCCGTCACGCCGTTGGAAATCAAAAACGTGCCAACGGCACCCGAGGCGCTGCCCACAATAATGTTATTTTCAAAGGTGGCGTTGCCGCCGCTAATGGACAAGCTGCCCACGGTCACAACGCCACCAAAGGTGACGGTCGCGCCGCAGGCGATATTCAAGCGCCCGGTGGTATTGGCGGCGCCTCCCAAGATCACATTGCCGCCGAATGTCGTGTCGCCTCCGCTAATCGTCGCATAGCCCGTGCCTCCCGAATAGCTGCCAAAGCCCACGGCGGATTCAAAAGTCGATTCCCCTCCGGTGATCACCAAAGAGCCCGTGCCCGCGCGCCCGACCATGATCGCCCCGGAAGCCAGCAGCGAGCCGTCGGAGATCGTCAGCACGCCTTCGCTCGAACCGGCATACCCGATCTGCGTTGCCCCGAGCACTCAGCTCGCCGCCGAAAACTTCCAGCGCGCCGACCGTGCCGACACCATAGCCCAAGTAAAGATCGACAACATCGGCAATCACGCCGCTGATTGTCAAAGCGCCGTTGGAAGTGGTGGCCACATAGAGGTTGCCCACCGACCACTGCGTCTCGGAAGTGCTGTCGGGCACCGGGTCGACATCGCCCGACCAATCGACCGTCTGGGCTTGCGCCGACAGGAAAAACGCGCACGGCAACAACGCCGCAACCATTGCGTTTTTCACATTCAAAAAATGCAAAAATAAATACGAGGCTTTCACGAGTTCAACTTCTTGAGTTATCTTAAGAAGTTACGCTATTGCTTAAGAAGTTACGCTATTCAATTCCCGTTAACAAAACAAGGTTTTTGTCGAATAAAAATAAAACAACTTCAAGATATTAAGTGAGATACGTAATTTTTATAGTTCAACTTAAAAATAAGGTCTTTACCAAATAAAGGCGTTGTATATTTCTCCAATCATATAGATTCTAATGGGTTAACCACACTTCGGATGCCCAATTTTTTATAAATATAGAAAAGAAATGGATTTTTTAAGTCTCTGAATTTCGCGCAATTGCAGCAATTAAAAGCAGCGCAAAAAAACTTAAAAACAGGAGAACGGACGAAAATCTGAAAAAACAACCTCTATCGGGCAATTAAATCAGCCAGCAATTTACCCTTGTGGTTCACCGCGTCGGGGTAATCCTTGCGAATTTCGTCGAACAGCGCCTTGGCTTCGGAGCGTTTGCCCGTTTTGGCGTAGTGGGCGGCCAAATAAAAGCGGGCATAGGCGCCCACCTGGACGCCGTCGCCGTAGTAGCAGTCGCCAAAATCTTTGATAACCCGTGTCAAATAAGCCTCCTTTTTACGTCCCGAAGGCGCCTGTCCCACATATTGCAAGGCGCAGCCGGTGCGGTTGGCCTTGGGATATTTTTCCAGCAAAATTTCCAGCGTTTCCTTCGCCTTGGGTGTGCCTGCCTCGTTGCCGACAATCTGATAAAGCCGCTCGATCTCGTCAACGCGGCCACGCACCGAGCATCCCATTCTCTACCCAAAGGATGTCCTCTTTAAAAGATAGTAAACTTTTGTACACTATTTTTTATTGAACCGCGCGGAAAAATTGGTTTAGACTGGGGCGCATATCACAGCGATGGATAATCTTTCTTTGGAACAGGCGCTTAAGACGCATTTCGGGCACTCGGCCTTTCGCAAGCCGCAGCGCGAGGTGATCGCGTCGCTTTTGGCGGGCAAGGACACGCTGGCGATCATGCCCACCGGCGGCGGGAAAAGCCTGTGCTACCAGCTGCCCGCGCTGCTCTTGGATGGAGTGACGCTCGTCGTCTCGCCGTTGATCGCGCTGATGAAAGACCAGGTGGACGCGCTCAACGCAAAGGGCATCGCGGCGGCGATGATCAACTCGTCGCAAAGTTGGGACGAGCAAAAGCTCGCGCTCGACAAAATGGCGGCGGGGGAATTGAAACTGGCCTACATCGCGCCGGAGCGCTTTCGGGCGGGCAGTTTTTTACGGACGCTTTCGCGGGCGAAAATCTCGCTGCTGGCGATCGACGAGGCGCACTGCATCAGTCAGTGGGGGCACGATTTTCGCCCCGACTACATGCGCCTTGGCGAGGCGCTGGACAAAATGGGGCGCCCGCTGTGCGCGGCCTTCACCGCCACGGCCACGCCGGAGGTGAAGGAAGATATTTTGGTGCAGCTAAAAATGCGCGAGCCCTCCGTGTTTGTCTCGGGATTCGCGCGGCCGAACCTGCACTTTCACATCCGGCATGTCGAAAAAAAGAACGAGAAACACGCGCGCGTGCGCGAGCTTGTGCGCCAGCACGAAACCGGCATCATCTACTGCGCCACGCGCAAAAGCGCGGAAAAACTTTCCGACGATTTTCGGAAGGACAAAATCCGCCACGTGCTGTACCACGGCGGCATGACACCCGCCCAGCGCGACAAGGCGCAGGAGCAGTTCATGTCCAAAAAATACCCGGTCGCGGTGGCCACCAACGCCTTCGGCATGGGCATCGACCGCGCGGACATCCGCTTTGTGTGCCACTGGGAAATGCCCGGAAGCGTGGAGGCGTATTACCAGGAGTCCGGCCGCGCGGGGCGCGACGGGCAGTCCGCGCATTGCGAGGTGCTTTTCATGTACGCCGACAAGCGCGTGCAGGATTTTTTCATCGACGGAACCAACCCCGCGCCCGCGCTCATCCGCCGCGTGTACGACATTTTGCACCAGACAAAAGGCCACGACAACGAGGCCTTCATCAGCATGGACGACCTGGCGCGCATGGCAACCCTCGGCCAAAGAAAATCCGGCGCGGCCAACTCCATGGCGGTGACCAGCGCGCTGACGGTCCTGCGCAAACTCGGGCTAATCGAACGCTTCGAAATACCCGGCTTGCGCGCGCGCGGCACGCGGCTGCTGCAACCCGACTTTTCCGCCCGCGACATCACGATCGACGCCGAGCTGCTCGATGAAAAACGCCGCCGCGACGAGGCCAAACTCAAGGCCTTCATCCACCTGGCTTACTCCAAGGAATGCCGCCAGAGCTGGATATTGAATTATTTCGGAGAAACCGATTTCGAGCCCTGCGGCGGCTGCGACTGTTGCGACTCGATGAAAACCCCGGCCACGCCCGCCCCCGTGCTCGTCGAGGAGGAATTTGTCGAAGTCAGAAAGGCTCTCAGCGGCATCGCGCGCATGTCGTGGCGCATCGCGCCCACCCAATGGCAGCCGCGCTTCGGCCGCGACAAAGTGCTAAAATCCCTGCTCGGTTCCAAGGACGAAAAAATCATCGGCGCGGGACTGGACAAGCTCTCGACCTACGGCATTTTAAAGCCCCACGGCAAAGCGTTCGCAAACGCGCTGCTCAAGGAAATGGAAATAGTCGGTCTTGTCGAGGTGACGCAGGGCGACTACCCCTTGCTCGGTCTCACCGAAACAGGCGCCCGCGCGATGCTCGAAGGCGGCGACGTTTTTATGCGTTACCCGGGCGAACTTTCCAAACTCGCCAAGAAAAAACTCAAGCAGCGCGTCATCGCCAACGCCAACGCGTTTCACGCCGCCCAAACAAACGGCACGCTCACCGACGACACGCCCGGCAAACAAACAAAAGAACCGCCGCCCGACTACGACGAGGAGCTTTACAAAAAACTCTGTTCCAAACGCAACCAACTGCGCTTTCTGCGCGGCAATGTGCCCGCCTACCAAATTTTCCCCAACGCCGTCCTGCAACAACTGGCCGCCCGCAAACCCGCAAGCGCCCAGGACGCGATGGACATCAAAGGCATCGGCCCCGCAAAAGCCAAAAGCTTCCTGCCCTCTTTCCTGAAAATCATCGCCGCGCACGCGGGAAGTTGAGGCCGCTTGAAAAAGCATTTTGAAGTTGCCCGCCCCTGTGCCGGACAGTAGTCTGCCTGTCGTATGCCCTCCCCTTTTCCCCATTGGCAGGCGCTCCCTTTGGCGCTCGCCCTCACGATGGTCGCGTGTGCCGCTGACAACGTTGTCCTGTTTGATTTTGAAAGCGAAGACGCGCTGGATGGCTGGGCGAATGATGGAGGCGCGTTTTTTGTGGCGAGCGTGTCGGCGCCCAATCATGGGAAGGTGAAAATCGAGGGCGCGCAGGGCGGGCGCTTTTTGTACTCGTTCGACACGGAAAAAATCAGCAACCATCCCGTCGGCACGCTGGTTTCGCCAGAGTTTGAAATACAGCGCGGGTATATCAACTTTTTGCTCGGCGGCAGCCGCGGCTGGCCGGAGGAGATGGGCGCGCAGCTCGTCGTGGGCGGCAAGGTCGTGCGCGCGGCCACGGGGCGTGAGTCGCTCACGGGCGGCGCGTTTCGATTGATGCCGCTGAATTGGGACGTGAGGGAATTTTTGGGCAAGAAGGCGCAAATCGTTTTTAACGACAAGACGCCTTACGGCAGCGTCGGGGCGGACGCCTTTTTCATGAGCGACACCCCGCGCGGCTGGCGTACTGACGCCGCCACGCGTTGGGGCGAAATTTACCGCCCGGCCTTTCACGCCAGCACGGGACACGGCTACAGCGGGGATGCCGACGGCATGTTCTATTATCGCGGGCGCTGGTTTTTGGGTTATCAGTGGGTTTATGTGGGTTCAGGCGGTTACGAGTGGGGGCAGACGGTCAGCAAGGATCTCGTGCGTTGGACGATGCGCGGGCCTTGCGTGCGCACGGAAGACAACGGCTCGATGTCCACGGGCGGGGCGGCGGTCGATTTGAACAACACCAGCGGGCTCAGAAAAGACGGGCACGACCCTATCCTATTGTTTTACACGCACCGGCCTGTCGGCTCCTCGGGCATTCCGCCGGACGCCCCGCTCAACAAAGCGCCCAAAACCGCCGACAAGCGCCTGTACCCCGCGCTGGCCTACAGCACGGACGGCGGGGAAACTTACACCAAAGACCCCACCCCGCTTTTTCAGTACGGCAACCCCGAGATGCTGTCCTACGACCCGAATAATCTCTACACGCTGGACGGCGGCAAGACCTGGGTCAACGATCCCTCGCCGCTGCTGGGTTCCGGGCAGTTTAACAAAGACCGCGACACCGGCGTTTTTTGGCACGAGCCGACGCAGCACTGGATCATGATCTGGCACCTCTCCCAAAGCAACAACCGCCCCAAGACGGCCTTCGGCCTGTACCGCTCCAAGGATTTTAAAAAGTGGGAACTCTTTCAGACCATCCCCGGGCTTTGGGAATGCCCCGACATGTTTGAGATGGACGCCGTTGACATGCAGGGCAAAAAGACGGGCAAAAGCTACTGGGTCGTCAACCGCGGCGGCGTGGAATACTTTATTGGGACGTTCGACGGGAAGGAATTCATCCCCATCAGCGCCAACGACCCGAAGAACCCCTATGAGTTCAAGCGTTTTCAGGATACTGAGTACGACCAAAAACGTTTCCTGCGCCGCAGCGTTTTCAAATCGGGCTTCTATGCCGCGCAGACGTTTTCCAACGCGCCCGAGGGCCGCATCGTGCAGGTGTCCTGGATGAACGACGCAAAAAGCGCGCCGAATTTCCCCGGCTGCCCCTGGGAAAACCTACTGAGCTTCCCCGCCGAAGTCACCCTGCGTGACACCGGCAACGGCCTGGTGCTCGAGCACACGCCCGTCAAGGAAATCCAAAGCATTTACACCCAAACGCACACGCGGGAAAACATCACGCTCAACGAAGGCGTGACAGACGACCTTGTGCCGCTGACAAGCAATTTGCTGGACATCGAGGTTGTGTTTTCCACCGACCATGCGCGGGCGTTCGGGCTGTCCATCCTCGGTGAAAAAATAAAATACGAGCCGAAGAAAAACCGCCTCGACGCCTTCCGCTACCGCGACAACGCGAACAACCTGAAAGACGCCTTCGCCATCATCCCGCCGCGCGACGGCAAAATTTCCCTACGCATCCTCGTCGACCGCTCGAGCATCGAGCTGGGCGTGCTAAACGGCCTGCACCGCGCGGGCACTTTTGTCTACCCGCAAACGGATGCGCAGCTCAAGCTGGAATTTTTCAGCGAAGGCGGCAATGCAAAAATCGAAAAACTCGCCGTCCACGAAATCGAGTGCGAGCAAGCCAGCGCCAACCCCTAAAAATAGTCGCCGCCCACGAATTGGCTTTGCCATGTCCCGCAATTGCTTTATTGTGGGGACAGTCTTTCTTTATTAACCCATCAACCCTTCTAACCATGATTCATTCTCTTAAGAAGACTCTCCTACTGTGTGCCGTGTCTTTGGCCGGCGCCACCGGCCTCTGGGCCGCTTCCGACGTTGTGCTGTTCGATTTCGAGGGCCGCAACCCGCTCAAGGGCTGGACGCAAGACGGCGAAGCCTTTGAGGTCGCCAGCGCCTCGGCCCCCTATTACGGGCGCATCCCCATCAAGGGCGTGCAGGACGAGCAGTTTTTGTATTCGTTCGACATGCTGGTGCGCAGCAACAACCCCGTGGGCGCCCTCACCTCGCCCGAGTTCACCATCCAGCGCGACCACATTAACTTCATCCTGGGCGGCAACCGCGGCTGGCCCGAGCGCCTCGGCGTGCAGCTCGTTGTCGACAGCAAGGTCGTGCGCAGTTCCACGGGGCGCGAATCGCGCCCGGCCGTCTCGTTCAACATGCTGCAACTGAACTGGGATGTGAAAGAATTTAAGGGCAAAAGGGCAAAAATCGTTTTCAACGACCACACGCCCTACGGCACGCTGGCGGCCGACCACTTCGTAATGAGCGACACCCCGCAGGGCTGGCGTTCGGACGCCACGGTGCGTTTCCAGGAAACCTACCGCCCCGCCTTCCACGCCAGCGTCGGGCGCGGGCGCACCGGCGATGCCAACGGCATGGTTTATTACAAGGGCAAATGGTTTCTCGGCTATCAACTGCACTACACCGACGGCGGCGGCACGGGCTGGGGCTATTCGGTCAGCGACGACCTTGTCCACTGGACGGTGCGCGGCGAGATGGTGCCCGTGGGGCTCACCGGCATGGCCTTTTCCGGCGGCGCTTTTGTGGACCATTTGAACACATCCGGCCTCAAAAAAGGCTCGGAGGACCCGATCCTGTTGTGTTACACCCTGCTGCCTCCGGGCGCCGGCAGCGCGTACCCCGACACGCCCTTTTCAAAAGTCCCCAAAGCCGACGACCTGCGCTTCTACCCCGCCTTTGCCTACAGCCAGGATGGCGGCGACACGTGGGTAAAGGACACCGAACCGCTTTTTGCCTACAGCGACTCCAAACTGCTCACCTACGACAAGCGCAACCAATACACGCTGGACGGCGGCAAAACCTGGGTGAAAG
>JAKPNF010000002.1 GCA_029548565.1 Verrucomicrobiota bacterium | reverse complement strand
CACCCGGCTTGAGCACCCGGCCGATCTCGAAGGCCGACGCCCAGAAGAACTCGACGTGCTCGAACGCCTGGCCGGACACGACGACGTCGACCGAGTTCGACTCGACCTCACGCCAGTCGTAGGGGTTCTCGACCTGCACCGTGACGTTGTGGCCGGCAGCGATGTCGAGCCCGATGTAGGTCCACGGGGCACGGTCGAGCAGCGTGCGGTAGGTGAGGCTGACCGGGTTCACCTGCTGGCTGCCGAAGTCGAGGATCGTCAGGGGAAGGTCACGGGCCGCGTCGAGGTGGGCCTCGACGAACAGCTCCATCTTGCGGTACGAGCTGGCGTGCACGTCAGGCTCCGTATCCGTCGAGGTGGGTGCTGTGCCACTGCCAGGCGCTGGCGATGATGTCGTTGAGCTGTGTGTACTGGATTTGCCAGTTCAGCTCGCGCACTGCTTTGGAGGAATCGGCGTACAGCGCGTCGGGGTCGCCCGCGCGCCGCGGGCCGATGGAGTACGGCACTTTTAGGCCGCTGACGGCCTCCACGCCCTTGATCACTTCCAGCACCGAAAACGGTTTGCCCTTGCCCAGGTTGTAATCGACAAAAACGCCGGGTTCTTTCAGTTTATCGAAGGCCAAAATATGCGCGCGGCACAGGTCGTCGACATGGATGTAATCGCGCAGGCAAGTGCCGTCGGGCGTGTGGTAATCGTCGCCAAAAACCGCGAGCGGCTTGCCCTTGCCCATAGCGGCATAGATCGCCAGCGGAATAAGGTGCGTCTCGGGTTTGTGGTCTTCGCCGATGTCGCCCTTTTCATTGGCGCCGCTGGCGTTGAAATAGCGCAACGCGCAGGCGCTCAGGCCGTGGGCTTTCACGCAGTCTTGCAAGACGGTCTCGACATCGAGCTTTGTCTGCCCGTAGGGGTTGATCGGCGCGCGCGGCAAGTCCTCGGACAAGGGGAGGGTTTTGGGCAGCCCGTAAATCGCGCAGGTGGAGGAGAAGACGAATTTTTTCACCCCGTGTTCGAGCATCGCCTTGAGTAAGACGATGACGTCGGCGAGGTTGTTTTTATAATACTTCAGCGGGTCGGTCACCGATTCGCCGACGTTGATGAAGGCCGCAAAGTGCATCACCAGCTCGATCTTTTCGGTCTTAAAAATGCGCCCGAGCAACTCGGCGTCGGCCAGCTCGCCCTTGTAAAACGCGATGCCCTCGGGCAGCGCCTGCATGTGCCCGTAGGAAAGATTGTCCAGCACAACCGGCTCATGCCCCTGCGCGATAAGCTGGCGCACACAATGGCTCCCGATATACCCGGCTCCACCCACAACTAAAAGCTTCATATAACCCCAAAGTACACGGCGCGCTTTTTTTCTTCAAGGCCAATTCGATGCCGACGGGTGGCCGCGCCGCATTGCGTGTGCCTGAAAATAAAAAACGCCCCCGGAGTAACGGAGGCGCTTTTTCTATTTGCGTGGGGGCGTGTGAAACTTATTTTTTGCGCCTGCGCGTCACAAAGGCCAGCGCCAGCACTCCGAGCAGCCCCGCGCTCATGCCCGGTTCGGGAATGCCTTGGTAGGTTAGCCGTAGCGCCTTGGCCGCGACGGAGTCGCTGCTGCCGTACATGTTGGTGCCGG
>JAKPNF010000153.1 GCA_029548565.1 Verrucomicrobiota bacterium | reverse complement strand
CGCGAAGAAAATAATCCACCAGCTCATCGCGAGCGCGGGGGATTGAAACGCGTAGTCGATCACCCCGCAAAACGCGAGCGCCGCGCAACTGACCAGCAGCATGATGGCGAAGGGGCTTTTCAGGATGCGTTTTAAAAAGCGCAGCACAAACAGCAGGGGAAAGCCGACCCACACGGCCGTCATCAGCACGCCTTTTTCGACGACGAATTGCAGCAGGCTGCTGAAGGCGTAGCCGAAGTAATGCCCACCCAGTTGCGCGTTTTGGAAAAAGCTCACCGCCACGCCAAAGGACGCCTGCCCCCAGCCCCACCAGGGGCGCGCGGCGACGGCGTCCTTGGCGGTGTCCCACACAAGCAAACGGGTCTGCCAGTTTGCGGCTCCGCCCGTGTGGTTTTCGTTGGAAAGAAAGTCCGCGATATTTTCGTGCCCCAGCGTGCGCATGGCGACGATGATGCCCGTCACCCCAAGGCCGACGGCGATGAGCGTCAGCACCGCGTTGAAGGCGGCGGGCTGGTTCTTTTTGGCGGCCTGCCACGCGCACAGGCAAAAGGCGACGGACGTCAAAAGGCCGGCCAGCAGAATTTGCAGCGGCGTGCCGTAGCTGACAATCGTCGAGCCGAGCACGAGGATGCCCACCAGCGGGAAGGCGGACTCGCGCACGAAAAATTTCCATGTGAAGTCCGCCGCGTTGCTCACCAAAAACGCGCCCAGCACCCCCAGCCACAGCAGCGCGAAATAGCACCACAAATTGGCCGAGGGAAAGACGGCGAAAAAGTCCGGCGTGGGCGTCTCGATGAAGGAAAAAATTTGCCGCAGGCCCAGCGCCCAGGAGATCCAGCCGACAAAGGCCAGCGCGATGGCGCTGACGCACAAGCCCCTTAGCAGCATGCGCAGGGAAATGCGCGTGCCGGGAATGATCATGAGGTTGAAGGCGCTCAAATAAATGCCGCCGAGCATCAGCACGCCCACCCAGCGCAGCGGCGCGACATGCGCGGGCGTGAGGGGATCCACCGCCAGCGCCGCGAAAAATTCCCCGCCGTCAAAACTGTAGCGCTGCGTGAGCTCCTCGATGGCGGACAGCCCCGTCACGATCAACAGCAGCCACACGGGCAGGGTGAACAGCAGGTATTTTAATTTCGGGTAACCCCCGCCGCTCAAGTTGGTGGAGTTGTGAATCAAATACAGGATGGGCGCGAACAGCCCGATCGCCGCCAGCAGCCCGGGCGCCCACTCGCAGTTGCCGCCAAAGGCCCACGCGGCGACGATGCCCATGACCATTAGTTGCAAGATCAGGGCAAATTCCGAGACGTTTCCGATTCTTTCTTCTTTGTTGTCTTCGTCAAACACGGCGAAAGGAAAAAGTGTTATTCAAAATGGATGGATTGGGCGACCTGTTCGGCCGCCGCGGCGCCGCATAAGCGCGCGGCGCAAGCCAGGCCAAATTCGATGGCGGTGCCCGCCCCGCGCGAGGTGATAAACAGCTCGTCTTCGACAACGCGGTGGCTTTCGATGGGCGCGAGTTCTCCGGCCGCGCTGGCGTGGGCGGTGCGGCGGTGATTGCCCAGTACGCCCGCGTCCTTGAGCAGCAACGGCGCGGCGCAGATGGCGGCGACGGGTTTTTGGGCGGCGACATGGGCTTGGATGGTTTTTAACACGCGCTCGTCCGTGCGCAGCGCCTGCACGCCCGGGCCGCCGGGCAGCACCAGCATGTCAAATAAAGTGCCCTCGACCTCGCTAAAAAATTTGTCCGCCTTCAGCGTGAGGGCGTTGCGCCCCGTGATGTCCAGGCTGTCCGTGAGCGAGACTGTTGTCACCTGCGCGCCTGCGCGCCGTAGCATGTCGATGGGGGCGACGGCCTCGGTTTCCTCAAGGTTGTGGTGCAGCAGCACCAAGACGGTGGGCGAAGGAGCCATAATTGACCAATTATGCGAGCGCCGCGGCCTTTCAGCAAGAGCGATTTAATCGCGCAAAATTTTGTCCAGCGCAAGCCAGTGGGCGAGCGTCAGCGTCTCGGGTCGCGCGCGCGGGTCGATCTGCGCGCTTTGCAGCCAATCGGCGAGCATTTGGGCTTGCGGCATCTTGCGGATGATAGCGCCGATTTGCTTGCGCCGCTGCGTGAAAATATGGCGGATGAGCGCCTTGGTGCTTTCGGGAAACAGCACGGCGTCTTCGCGTTTTTTCAAATTGAGCAGCACGGATTCCACGTCCGGCGGCGGGTGAAAACTCTTGCGCGAGACGGCGTGGCCGGGTTCGGCCTCGAAGGCGGCCTCGATGTAAATCGAGATCGCCCCGCGCGCCTTTCCCGCCTTGGCGCAAAAGCGCTCGGCGGTTTCTCGTTGCAGCATGAGCACCATGCGCTCGGGCAATTGCGCTTGTTTTAAAACGCCGTCCATCCACGGGGTGGCGATGGCGTAGGGCAAATTGGCGACGATTTTAAACGGTTGTCCGTCAAGCGGGATGCCCGCCAGAGGGTGCTTCACGGCGTCGGCGTTGAGCAGGTGCAGCTTGCCGTTTGCACGCGGGGCCAGGGTATTTTTTAAATGTTCAAAGAGCCGCTGGTCGAACTCCACCGCCCACACCTGCGCGCCGCCCAGCAGCAGCCCCGCCGTCAAAGTTCCCAGACCCGGGCCGATCTCCACGACGCGCTCGCCCTGCGCAATCTGCGCCAGTTCCGTGGACTTGCGCACGATGTTGGGATCTATTAAAAAATTCTGCCCCAGCGGGTGGCGTGGCGAGTGCCCGAGCTGTTGCAGCGTCTCGAGCGTGCGCGCGCGCGAAAGAATGTCCTCGACGCAAATCGGTCTGTGTTCGGGCGTGTTCAAAGGGGAAAATTCCTATGAAGGCTATCTTCATTTTTTTTGCGGTTTTATCCAATGTTATTTTTCAAACACTGCCTTGCTTTCAGAAGCCAGGAAGTTCATAATTATGTTTTTCTTTCGCCGCATGACCGACGCATCCGCAGCCACACAAGGCAAATCGAATATAGTCCGCCGCCTGTACGATTGGACAATCCACTGGGCAGATACGCCTTACGCCTACGTGGCGCTGGCGCTGCTGGCCTTTGCCGAGTCCTCGTTTTTCCCGATTCCGCCGGACGTGCTGGTCATCGCCATGACCTTTGCCGCGCCGAAAAAGTGGTGGAAGATCGCGGGCACCTGCATGATTTTTTCCGTGCTGGGCGGCGTAGCCGGCTGGCTGATCGGCTACGGGTTCTGGGAACTGACGCAAAACTTCTTTTTCACCTACGTGCCGGGCTTCACGCCCGAGCTGTTCGCGAAAGTCAGCAATATGTATGCCGACAACGCCTTTTTGGCGATCTTCGGTGCGGCGCTCACGCCGATTCCCTACAAGATTTTCACCATCGCTTCCGGCGTGTGCAACATCTCGATCCCCGTGCTGATTGTGGCCTCCATCTTTGGGCGCGGCGGGCGCTTCTTCGCGGTGGCGCTGGTCATCCGCCTGCTCGGCGACAAGGCAAAGGTCTTTTTGGACAAGTATTTTAATTTGCTGGTGACGCTGTTCTTTATTTTGCTAGTGGCCGGCTTTGTCGCGCTCAAGTACGCCTGGCCGAAACACCACGCCGACGACAGCGCGCCGCCCGCGCAAGTCGAGCAAGTCGAACCCTCAGCCGTGCCAAGCGCCGCCCCCGATGCCGCGCAATGAACCTGAAACTGCTACGCTGGTTTAACAAACGTGGCTTGAGCCGCAAGAAGTTCAAGGACACTTTTGTTTACCGCGTGTTTGGCGAACGCCTGCTGTCCAAGAGCCTCTGGCGTTTTGAAAAAGGCGGCGTGATCCGCGGGTGGATAGTGGGGTGCTACGGGGCTTTTAATCCCTTTATGGGCGGGCAGATTTTGCTCTCCTCGCCGTTCATCCTGTTTTTCAGGGCCAATGTGTTCGTGGCGATCGCGCTGATTTTTGTGACCAACCCGATCACCTACGGGCCGTTTTTGCTGGCCGCTTATTTGCTGGGCTCCTGGCTCATGGGCATCAAGACCGACCCGCTTCCCGACGACGACCTGGTGGAAGTAATGGACGAGGCCGCCGAAAAAAATTCCGGCATCCAATGGAGCGAACTTTTCAGCAACCCGTCCGACAAAGTGCTCGCGCTATTGCTGGGCTGCTTTGTGATAGCGACGGTGACCGCGATTATCGGCGCGGTGACGATCAAAATTTTGTGGAAGGAAAAACCCGACGCGCGCGCGCATCGTATCGCCAAAAAGTTCAGCGCGGTAAAGGCCGCTTCAACGCCGAAACCAGCGCCGCCGCCTGATCGGCATCCCCCGCAAGACTTGGCACAATAAACGCCCGCACCCCGCGCCGCGCGAGGGCGTCCGCCTTGGTGGTTGTCTCGGCAACGCCGTCGGAAATAAGGAAAACGCCTGTCGGTATTTTTTTAGGAAGGGCGGTGGCGCAAAAAAGAGACAAGCCGTTTTTTTGCGCTTGGGAAAGATCATTCTGCGCCACCAGTTCGACGCCCGCCAGACGCGCGGCCTCAACTACCGGTGTGTCGAAGGGCGGGTAAATGGAAATCGTCTGCGTGCCCGCCTCCAGGCACTCGGCCACTTGGATTTTTTCAAACAGCGGCGTACGCAGCCACAGGGGGCAGTCGCGGCCGTGCGTGCGCAAAAAATCGCTCAGCGCCCAGATGTTTTCCATCCAGTCTTCGAAACGGCCTTGCCCGTTGTCCTGCACACAGAGGGCGTCGGCACCGGCGTTGAGCCAGTGGCGCGCGCTTTCCACGCAGTCGGCAACGCCGATCACGCAGAGCGTCTGAGCATCCTCAAACAATTGCGAAAGCCGCCGCTGCGGGCGCTCCAAAGAAGCCAGACGCGCCAGCGAGTCGTCCGTCAGCGGGCGGGCGCGTGCGAGCGCCTGCGTGCGGCGGTTTTCAAATGATGGGGCATCCATGCGCATATTTGCTTTTTGGCGGTGGCTTTATTATGATGGGTCAATGAGCGAAAAGCCAAAGGAAAAGGCGGGGCAGTTGCAGCGGCTGCGCGAGATTGTCGAGCGCCTGCGCGCGCCGGACGGCTGCCCCTGGGACCGCGAGCAGACGCATGAATCGATCTGCGACTGCCTCGTGGAGGAGTGCGCCGAACTGTTGGAAACGATCGACAAAAACGACATGCCGCACATGCGCGAGGAACTCGGCGACGTGCTCATGAATATTTTCATGCACGCGCGCATGGCCGAGGAGGCGGGGCATTTCGACCTCGAGGACGTCGCCCGCGAGGTCAACGAAAAGCTCATCCGCCGCCACCCGCACGTCTTCGCCAAAGGCGACGCCCAAACAAGCGAGCAAGTGCTCAACCGCTGGGACGAAATCAAAAAACAGGAGAAGAAAAACACGCCCGCAAGCGAGGATATTTTCAAACACCTGCCCAAGCAACTGTGCGCCACCTTGCAAGCGCGCGCGCTGTTCAAGCAAATCGAAAAGGAAAAGCTGCCCGCCGCGCCCGAGGTTGATTTTGAGAAAATAAAAAACCGCGCGCAAGGGCTCACTGAACAACAGGCGGGCAAGGCACTGTTCGAGTGGTGCGCGGCCTGCCGCTTGGCCGGCATAGACCCCGAATCGGCGCTGCGGCGCGAAAGCGCCCGCATCAAAGAGGCGGTGCGCGCGCGTGTGAAACAATGACGCTGGAAACCTGGCTGCGCGAAAACGGGCTTTCCGCCTTGGGCGGAAACTGGCGCGTGCATATTGAAACGGCGCTGCGCTTTGCGTCCTGCGTGCCGGATGAGCGGCGCAGGGAAATCGTGTTTCGGCTGCCGGAAGCAAACAGGGAATTGCTTTTGCCTTTGCTGCGCCAGTGGGCGCAAGGTGTCATCCCCGCGGCGGTGCTCGAGAAGGCAAAGGCGCTGGGATTGGATGAAAAATGCCGACGCGTGAGCGTGCGCGACCAAAGTGGCCGCTGGGGCTCGTGTTCTTCCAGCGGCACGCTGTCGCTGAATTGGCGGCTCGTTTTGCTGCCGTGGCCATTGCACGACTACGTGATCCTGCACGAGCTGGGGCATTTCGCCCACATGAATCACTCGGGCGAATTTTGGGATTTTTTGCACGCCCACAACGAAAACGCAGGGAGACTCGACCGCACGCTTATGAAACTCTCCACGCAGGTGATGCTGTTGGGGCGCTGAAAAAAACTAAAGTTTGCTCAATTCCTCGGAGCGATTTTTCGCAGCCAAGAGCGCCTGCGTCACAATCAAACGAAAGTCATTTTCCTTAAAAATACCCAGAGCGGCGGCGGTCGTGCCGCCTTTGCTGGTGACGGCGTCGCGCAGCTCTTGCGGCGAAAGCGGGGATTTTTTTAACAGGGAAACGCTGCCGCCTAAGGTGGCGAAAACGAGTTTTTTCGCGGTCGGCTCGTCCAGCCCGCAGGCAAGCGCGCCCTCCATGAGCGAGGCCGCGAACTCAAACACATAAGCAGGGCCGCTGCCGCTGACGGCGGTGACTGCGTCCAGTTGCGACTCGGGCAGCGCGAGAATTTCGCCAAGGCTGCCCAGCACAAGCTCCACGGCGTTTTTGTCGGCGGCGGAAAGTTCCTTTTGCGGCGCGTAGGCCGTGATGCCCTCGCCGATCTGGCCGGGCAAATTCGGCATCGCGCGCACGATGTTGCGCGCCTGCGGGAATTTCGCGGACAGCTTTTCGAGCGTCACGCCCGCGAGAATGGAGACGAAAAGTTTTTGCGCGGCGGCCGCGGGCACGGGCAGTTCGCCAAGTTGTTGCGGCTTGCACGCCAGCACGACGACGTCCGCCTTTGCGAGCAGCTCGTCCAATTCGTGCGTGAAGCCGATGCCGGTTTGCCGCGCCAGTTCGGGGCCTGTCGGGTCGTCGCCGCAGGTGCAGGTGATTTGGGCGGGCGCGATGCCGCGCGCCAAAAGGCCGTTGACCATGGCGCCCGCCATTTTGCCGGCGCCGATAAATGCGATTTCAGGATGCGTCATTGGATGGTTCCTCCGAGGGAATGCAGCGCGTTTCGTCGATGACGATCGTGCGGCCCAGGCGGTCGTGCAGGCTCAGGCGCTCGGCTGAAAAGAAAACGGCCAGCGGGTCGGCCAATCCCAAAAATCCGAGCGGGCTGGGAAGCGTTTGGATGAAGAAAAACGAAAAGACTTTTATGAGGTTGCGCAAAAGCGCCTGCCCGAAAAGCAGGGGTTGCCCCGTGCCGTGGCGCACCGCGCGCAGCCGCACAAAGGCCTTGCCCAGCGTGCGCCCTTTCCAGAGCCATTCGCACAGCGTGAAGTACCCCAGCATGACGCCCAGGCTCAGCAGCGACACTTTTGTAAAGAGCGCGAGAATGTCTTCGCGCAGTTCTTCGGACAACTGATCGAGGGCATCCGGCTGCAATTGGCTCAGCGCGTCGGGCCCCTGTTCGACCAGTTGCATCATCCAGGCCAGCGCGTCGGGGTGCTGCTTGAAAAGCAAGGTGGCCGCCAGCGCGCTGCACATGATGACCAGTCCAAAAAAATCCAGCCCCGCCGCCAGCAGGCGCAACCCGAGCGAAGCCGGGCAGTGGGCGGCTTGGGAAAATTTCTCGCTCGGCTCGCTCATGCGTGCGCCGCGCGGTAGGCTTTGAGCGTGTTGGCCATGAGCATGGCCACCGTCATGGGCCCGACGCCGCCGGGCACGGGTGTGATCTTCGAGGCCAGCGGAGCCACGGCGTCAAAATCCACGTCGCCCACGAGGCGGTAGCCGCTTTTTTTCGTGGCGTCTTCAATGCGGTTGATGCCCACGTCGATGACGACCGCGCCTTCCTTGACCATGTCCTTGGTGATGAAATGCGCCTTGCCAATGGCGGCCACCAGAATGTCCGCCTGCCGCGTGATCGCGGGCAAATTGTTCGTGCGCGAGTGGCACACCGTGACGGTCGCGTTGCCCGGCTCGCCCTTTTGCATGAGCAGCATCGCCACGGGTTTGCCCACGATCAGTGAGCGGCCGACGACGACGACGTGCTTGCCGGTGGTCGACACGCCCGAGCGTTTGAGCAGTTCCAAAATCCCCGCGGGCGTGCAGGCCACAAAGCCGTCGACTTCCTGGCACAGCCGCCCGACGTTGATCACGTTAAAGCCGTCGACATCCTTGTCGGGATGCACGCGGTTGAAAGTGAGGGTCTCGTTAATGTGCTTGGGCAGGGGCGCCTGGATGAGAATGCCGTGGACGCTTTTGTCGGCGTTTAGCTCGTCGATGCGCTTGAAAAGTTCTTCCTGCGAGATCGTCAGGGGATAGACTTCCGTGCGGCTGACCATGCCGGCGTTCTTGGCGGTCTTTTCCTTTTTATTCACGTAGGAGACGCTGGCGGGGTCTTCGCCCACGCGCACGAATACCACCGTGGGGCGGTCGTTCTCGGGCAGAGCGGAAACTTCCTTGGCGACGTCCTCGACCACCTGCGCGGCGATGGCGTTGCCGTCGATGCGTTTTTCGGCGGGAATTTCGATCATGGGAAAAGTTACTGGATTTCCGGGGCGGGGGCGTTGGGCAGCGAGAGCGTGCCGGTGGAGGGGCTGACCCCGCCGTCGAGCAACTGGATCTGCTTGACCTTGATCACGACATGCGGCGGAACCTTGTAATGCTCGCCCACGCCGTAGAGCTGCACGCGCTTGTTGGCGAAATCCATGACGGGGCTGGGCGAGATCAGGTCTTTGAAGTCGAGGTAGGCAACGACGCGGCCCTCTAGGTTTTCCAGCTCGTATTCATAATTGGTCTGCTGCAAGCCGATGCGGAAATTATGGCGCTTCATCACGCCCTGGTAAAAACGCGGCTGCCCGTCGAACTGCCCGCGCGTGGCGTCGGAGGCGATGGTTGTCGGCTCGCGCGAGGAGACGGCGGTTTTCACGGGTGCCGCCGCCTTGTAAAAATAAAGCGGCAAGGTTGCCGTGAACTGCGTTTTCGCCCAGCCGTTTTCCACGGAAGACACTGCCATCTGCGCTTTGGGCGGCACCAGCCCCATGACGTGGGCGGCCTTGTCGGGCGCGGCATAAATGGGCGCGCCGGGCTTGAGGATGAGGTCTTTCATCACATTGGCCTCGGGCGTGAAGCCGGTGTGCAGCGCGCGGTAACGCACGACAAACCAGCCTTTGGCCGCGTTGGGCGCGGGCTGCGCGGTTTGGAAAACGGGATCCGCCTCGTCAAGCGTCAGCGCTTTTTGGGCGTCGAACGAGGGGGCGTAAAACAGCGAGATCTCGGCGGCGTGGGCGATGCCCGCCACACAAGCGGCGGCAAAGAGGGTGGTTAAAAATTTTTTCATAGTAGAAAAATGGAATGTTTTTATTATGAGGAAACCCTTCCCGCGCTTCAATCCTAATAGCGGGCGCGGTCTTTGGGGCGCGCAGCGCCCGTGCGGCGTGACCGGCCGCGGGAGTCGCGCGGGACAGGGGAAGCCGTGGGACGCGCTCGCGCGGGTTGTTTTTCTGAAAAAGAACGCGTGCCCGTGCGCCGGGTGCGTGGCGGCAGGATATTGTCGCCTTCCTTGGCGTTGACGAGTTTGCGTTTGGAGAAGGGGCGGTTGTCCGGGCGCTGGGCGCGCTCTTTTTGTTCGGCGTAACGGCGCTGGCGGGCGGTGGGCGTGGCCTCGCGCCGCAGCGGACGCAGGGACACGGGTTCCTCGATGACGTTGGAAGTCTTTAAAAGCATCTGGCGCTCTTTTTGCGTGAGCAAACGCGCGGCCCCCAGCGGGATTTTACGCAGCACAAACGCGCCGATTTGCGTGCGGCGCAGGGTTTTTACATAGTAGCCGAATTCCTCGAACATGCGGCGGATCTGGCGTTTTTTCCCTTGGGTCAGGCGGATTTCGGCGCGGCGGCTGGCGTCCGGCCCCGCGCTTTCCAAAACGATTTTTTGCGCGCGCAGCACCTCGCCCTCGCTGTGCACGCCCTTTATGAATTGCGCGGCGACACTCGGGTCGATCGCGCGGTTGACCGCCACCTGGTAGCGTTTGACGATGTTGCCGGAAGGGTGGGTGAGCGCCTGCTTGAATTCCCCGTCGTTGGTCAACACGACAAGCCCCTCGCTCTCCTTGTCCAGACGCCCGCAGCAGTAAAGGTGCAGCTTGCGGTATTGCGAGGGCAGCAAGTCAAAGACCGTCTGCGCGCCCAGGTCGTCGGCGTTCGTGCAGACAACGCCCTTGGGCTTGTTCATCACCAGCGCGATCTTGCGCGCGTCTTGGGAAACGACGGGCTTGCCGTTGGCCTTCACGCGGTCGACGGCCGGATCGACCGACTGCCCGATACGCGCGATCTGCCCGTTAACCTCCACAAGCCCCTGCGCCACGAGCTCCTCCGCCTTACGCCGCGAACACACCCCGCGGTCGGCCAAAAATTTGTGAATGCGCACAGATGCTGATGATGTTTCCATTTTGTTATAAAAATACTCCTCCAGCCTCGCAGGAGCGCGGGCGAAAGGCAATTATTTAGAGCAGGCGCCCGTGCGCGGGAAACTTGTCTTTATTTAAATTGAACTGCCTGTTGGAGTGTTGGTAAAATGACGGTTTATTAAAATCGTCAGCACAATTTTTATGAACGAAAAACTCAAGGCTCAGCTTCCCATGCGCAAACGCGTTCCCGACGAGAAGGGATTTTTCGGGAAATTCGGGGGGTCGTTTGTCCCGCCGGAATTGCAAAGGCAAATGGACGAGATTTCGCACGCCTATCAGGTGATTTGCCGCAGCCACGATTTTATCTCGCAGTTGCGCGACATCCGCAAGCACTTTCAGGGGCGCCCGACGCCGGTTTATTACTGCAAAAATCTGAGCACGAAAATCGGCGGCGCGCGTATTTATTTGAAGCGCGAGGATCTCAATCACACGGGCGCGCACAAGCTCAACCACTGCATGGGCGAGGCGCTTTTGGCCAAGCATCTGGGCAAGAAAAAGCTCATCGCCGAGACGGGCGCGGGGCAGCACGGCGTGGCGCTGGCCACGGCGGGGGCCTATTTTGGGATTGAGACCGAGATTCACATGGGCGAGGTCGATATCCAAAAAGAGGCGCCGAACGTCGCGCGCATGCGCATTTTGGGCGCGAAGATTGTGCCGGTCACTTTTGGCGACAAGACGCTCAAGGAGGCCGTGGACTCGGCCTTTGACTCGTATTTGAAAGACCCCGTCCATTCCATTTACTGCATCGGTTCGGTGGTGGGGCCGCACCCGTTCCCGATGATGGTGCGCGAATTCCAGCACGTCGTGGGCGTGGAGGCGCGCGAACAATTTTTGGAAATGACCGGGGAACTTCCCGATAATGTCGTGGCCTGTGTGGGCGGCGGCTCCAATTCGGCGGGAATTTTTTCGGGCTTTTTGGACGACCCCGTTGAATTGTGGGGCGTCGAGCCGCTGGGCCGCGGGCCGAAATACGGCGACAACGCCGCCTCGTTGGCTTACGGCACGGAGGGCGTCATGCACGGGTTTAATTCCATCATGATCAAGGACGAAAAGGGCGAGCCCGGCCGCGTGTATTCGGTGGCCAGCGGGTTGGATTATCCCTCGTCCGGACCCGAGCACGCTTACTGGAACAGCATCGGGCGCACCAACGCCGTGGGCGCGGATGACAAGGATGCCATCGACGCCTTTTACCGCCTCTCGCGCATGGAGGGCATCATCCCCGCGCTCGAAAGCGCGCACGCGGTGGCCTTCGCGCTCAAGCTGGCCAAGGAGCGCCCGATGGAGGACATTTTGGTCAACCTCTCCGGCCGCGGCGACAAGGACATGGATTTTGTCATCGCCAATTATCCCGAATATCTGGACAAGCCGCTTGAATGGTAGAAAAAACCGACAGCGCCGAGGTGGAGGTGCTGGCGCTTGAGGGGCGGCTGCGTCCGCTGACTTACCAGGTGCCGCCCGCCCTGCGCGAAAAGGTAGCGGTCGGCTCGCTGGTAAAAATCCCCATTCTCAAGCGCGTGGTGCCGGGCATCGTGCGGCGCATGGGCGGCGACAAGACGATCCCGCGCGCGCGGCTGCGCATGATCCATTGCCTCGAACACCCGTTCCCCGTGCTCACGGAAAAGCTGCTGGAGCTGGCGCAGTGGATGGCGCGTTATTACATGGCGCCGCTAGGAAATGTGTTTGAAACCATGATCCCCGCGCCCGTGCGCAAGGGCGCGCGCGAGGCCGAGCAGCGTTTTGTAAAAATCGAAAAACAACTGTCTGCCGAGGAGCTTGAAAAACTGAAAAAGCGCTCGCCCAAACAGGCGCAGTGCTATGAGTTTTTAAAGGAGCAGGCAAACGAATTGCCGCGCGCGCTCGTGCTGTCGCGCTTAAAACTTTCGGCCTCGACGCTGGACGCGCTGGTGGAGAAGGGCATCGTCGCTCAGTTCTCAAAAACGCGCCACCGCCACGCCTATGACGACGATTTGGCGCACGCCGAAAAGGTCGATCCCAAACCCTTTGAATTGAACGAGGAGCAGCGCGCGGCCTTTGACGATATTTGCAACAGCATCGACGCGCAAAAATTCCGGGCGCACCTGCTGCACGGGGTGACCGGCTCCGGAAAAACGGAAGTCTATTTACAAGCGATCCGCCACACGCTCAAAGCGGGGCGCGATGTCGTTTACCTCGTGCCGGAAGTGGCGCTCACGCCGCAGACGGTGGGGCGGCTGCGCGCGCGGCTGGCGGATTTGGACACGGGCATCGTCGTATGGCACAGCCAGCTCTCCGACGGCGAACGTTTCGACGCCTGGAAAGCGCTGGCCACGGGACAGGCGCGCGTGGTGGTCGGCGCTCGCTCGGCGGTCTTCGCGCCGCTGAAAAACGTGGGGCTTGTCATTGTCGACGAGGAGCACGAGCCGGCTTACAAACAGGAGGAAGCCCCGCGCTATCACGGACGCGACACCGCCGTCTACCGCGCGATGCTCGAAAAGGCGGTGTGCGTGCTAGGCTCGGCGACGCCGTCGTTTGAATCCATGCTCAACGCCAAGCGCGGACGCTATAAATTAAACACACTCTTAAAACGCGTGGACGACCGCAAGCTGCCGCTGGTGGAACTCGTCGACATGCGTCACGAGGGCTTTAAAGCCAAGGGGGGCGTGCTCTCGCGCACGCTCGCGGACAAGATTCACGACCGCTTGGAAAACCGCGAACAGACGATTTTATTTTTGAACCGCCGCGGCTATTTTTCGACGCTGCTGTGTCCCGACTGCGGCTATGTGGGGATGTGCCCGCACTGCTCGATCCCCATGACCTTTCACCGCACCGACGAGCGCGTGCGCTGCCATTTGTGCGGGTACACCAACCGCGCGCCGCAGCATTGCCCGCAGTGCAAAAGTGAAAAAATCCGCTGGAAAGGTTTTGGCACGCAGCGCATCGAGGAGACGGTGCAAAACCTTTTTCCCCGCGCGCGCGTCGTGCGGCTGGACGCCGACGCGATGAGCAAAAAAAATCTCTTTCGCAAAATCCTCGGCGACTTCCGGCAGGGAAAAATCGACATCCTCATCGGCACACAGATGATCGCCAAGGGGCTGGATTTCCCAAAAGTGACGCTCGTGGGCATGATCAGCGCGGACATCTCGCTGCACCTGTCGGACTTTCGCGCGCCGGAGCGCACGTTTCAATTGCTCGTGCAGGTCGCAGGGCGCGCGGGCAGGGGAGACCGCACGGGCGAGGTCGTCGTGCAAACGTACACGCCGTTTGAGCCGCCGATTCAGTTTGCCAAGCGCGCCGAGTACGCCGAATTTTACGAGGCGGAAATGCAAAACCGCCGCGAGCTGGCGTACCCGCCTTTCCGCCACGTCATCCGCCATGTCTTCAAGGGACGCAATCCCGAAAAGACCGCCTTTTTCGCCGAGCAATGGGCGCGCCGTGTCGAGGAAGCTTTCGGCCAATCCGTGGAACTGCGCGGCCCCGCGCCCGCTCCACTGGAAAAGGCGAAGGATTTTTACCGTTTCCATCTTTGGACGTTCTGCGACACGGTGATGCCCGTCGCCGAAAAGATGGCAAAACTGCGTGAGGATTTTCCCAACGACCCCGACGTGCAAGACACTTTCGACGTCGATCCTATCGACGTTCTTTAGCCTTTTTCACAAACGGGATCGCGTGCCAGTTGATGTCGGCTTCCGAAATGTACTGATCCATGCAGGCTGATGGGCGGGCGGGCGCTTTGCCGACCACGCGTGCGGGGATGCCGGCCACGGTGGTGTTGGGGGCCACGGGGTCGACGACGACCGAGTTCGCGCCGATTTTCGCGCAGTCGCCCACTTTGATGTTGCCCAGAATTTTCGCGCCCGCGCCGATCAGGACGCAGTTGCCGATTTTCGGGTGGCGGTCGCCGCCCGCTTTGCCGGTGCCGCCCAAGGTGACTTCGTGCAAGATGGAGACGTTGTCGCCCACCACGCTGGTTTCTCCGGCCACAAAGCCCGTGGCGTGGTCGAGCAAAATGCCCTGCCCAAACTTCGCCGCGGGGTGGATGTCCACGCCGAAGACTTCGGACATCAGGCTCTGCAAATACAGCGGAAGGTCGCGGCGGCCCTTTGTCCAGAGGTAATGCGAGACGCGGTGCACGACGAGCGACTGAAAGCCCTTTAAATACAGCACGGGCGTCAGGTAATCGCAGGTGGCCGGGTCGCGCGTGCGCACGGCGCGGATGTCGGCGCGGATGGCTTTGCCGAGCTGCGGGTTTTTGCACAGCGCGTCTAAAAAAACTTTTTCCAGGTACTCGCGCGTGACGGCGTGCTGGTGGCTGAGCTTGCGCGCGAGGCGGGCGCTCAGGGCTTCTTCCAGCGATTTTTTGGAAAGGATGACCTCGTCCAACAGCGCGGCCAGCGCCTTTTCGCGTTTGGAAACGGCCTTGGCCTCGGCGACGATTTGCGTCCAGATGGTGTCTTTGCTCATGCTCTAAAAAAGTAAAACCGCGCCCAGAAAAACAAGCGCGCCGAGCAACCCCAACACTGCCAGCACGCGCATTTCCCTTGGCAAGACGGTGAATAACATGCCACAAGCTTAATCCCAAACGCCTTGCTTGAAAACAAAATAGCGCACCTGCTGCCGCGCGCGGGGCAAACGCCTTGCCAAACACCCCAGCAGCACTCATAATAAATTGCTTATCCGCGTCCCGAACGCGCCTGTCTTTAAATCCATGATTTCAAATTTCTTCAAACTGTTTTCCGGCCGCCACTACCGCGTGTTCATCAAGCGCTGCCGCCCCGTCGTCGAGCGAATCAACCGCATCGAGCAGGAATATCAGATGCTTTCCGAGGACGGCCTGCGCGCAAAAACCGAAGAATTTCGCGCGCGCTTGCAAAAGGGCGAGACGCTTGAGTCACTGTTGCCGGAGGCCTTCGCCGCGGTGAAAAACGCCGCGCGGCGCCTGTGCGGGCAGAAGCTCATGGTGTGCGACCAGCCGCTGGAGTGGAACATGGTGCACTTCGACGTGCAGCTAATCGGCGGCATCGCGCTGTC
Source organism: Verrucomicrobiota bacterium (assembly GCA_029548565.1). Lineage (GTDB taxonomy): Bacteria > Verrucomicrobiota > Verrucomicrobiia > Opitutales > JAKPNF01 > JAKPNF01. The sequence goes on along the minus strand of JAKPNF010000153.1, from coordinate 10,107 downwards.
CGATCGCAAGATCGCGGAAATGGCTACGGGCGAGGGCAAAACCCTCGTCGCCACGCTGCCGTTATATTTGGCCGCGCTGCCGGGCAAAGGCGCACACCTGGTGACGGTCAACGATTACCTGGCCCGCCGCGACTCCGAATGGATGGGTTACCTTTACCGCATGCTGGGCTTGACGGTCGGCTGCATCCAAAACCAGATGCCCCCCGAGCAGCGCCAGGCCGCCTACGCCTGCGACGTCACTTACGGCACGGCCTCGGAATTCGGCTTTGACTACCTGCGCGACAACGGCATGGCCACGCGCAAGGAAGACCAGGTGCAGCGCGGGCATTATTACTGCATCGTGGACGAGGTGGACTCCATCCTCGTGGACGAGGCGCGCACCCCCTTGATCATTTCCGGCCCGGCCACCGACTCGACGGAAGCGCCGTACCGCGCGCTCAAGCCCGCGATCGAAAAACTCGCGGCCTTGCAGATGAAGCTGTGCAACCGCCTCGTCTCCGAGGCCAAGACCACGCTCGACGACGAAAAAAGCACCCCCGAGCAAAAGCGCGAGGCCACCGCAAAACTCCTGCAAGTGCGCATGGGCAGCCCCAAGCACCGCCAGCTTTCCAAGATGATGGAGAGCGGCCCGTACCGCAAGCTGCTGGAGGATTACGACCTTGAGATGATGAGCGACTTCAACAAGAAGATCCGCTACCAGCTCAAGGAGGAACTCTATTTCACGATCGAGGAAAAGCAGCACACATCGGACTTGACCGAGCTTGGCCGCAACACCTTGGCCCCCGGCAAGCCCGAGGCGTTCATCATTCCCGACCTGCCGTCCATTTACATCGAGATCGACAAGGATAGCTCGCTATCCGTCGAGCAAAAGCAGCAAAAGCGCGCCGAGGCCGAGGCGGTCTTCGCCAAAACTTCCGAAGACATCCACGTCATCAGCAAGCTGCTGAGCGCCTACACGCTGTACGAAAAGGACGAGCAGTACGTGGTCGTCGACGGCAAGGTCATGATCGTCGACGAAAACACCGGGCGCATGATGCCCGGGCGGCGCTGGAGCGACGGCCTGCACCAGGCGGTCGAGGCCAAGGAAGGCGTGGAGATCGAAAAGGAATCCAAGACCTACGCGACGATCACGATCCAAAATTATTTCCGCCTCTACGAAAAACTCGCGGGCATGACCGGCACGGCGGAAACAGAAGCGGGAGAATTCTATGACATTTACAAACTCAATGTCATGGTGATCCCCACCAACCAGCCCTGCCGCCGCAAGGATCTCAACGACATTATTTTCAAAACCCGCCGCGAAAAATACAACGCGGCCTTGGCGGAAATCCAGGACGCGCACAAACGCGGGCAACCCGTCCTCGTGGGCACGGCCAGTGTCGAGGCGTCGGAAACGCTCGGGCGCATGCTCAAGCGCACAAACATCCCGCACACGATCCTGAACGCGAAGTTCCACCAGCAGGAAGCCGAGATTGTCGCGCGCGCGGGCCAGCGCGGGGCGGTGACTATCGCCACCAACATGGCGGGCCGCGGCACCGACATCAAACTGGGCACGGGCATCGAGGAGCTCGGCGGCTTGTATGTGCTGGGCACCGAGCGCCACCAGTCGCGCCGCATCGACCGCCAGTTGCGCGGGCGTTCCGCGCGCCAGGGCGACCCGGGCTTGTCGAAATTCTTAATCTCGCTCGAAGACGACCTCATGCGCCTGTTCGCAAAAGCAGGTCCCATCTCGCGCATTTTGGAACACTCCTTCACGGAAGGCCAGCCGCTGGAGCACCCGCTGCTCAATCGTTCGATCGAGTCCGCACAGAAAAAAGTCGAGCAGCACAATTACTCCATCCGCAAACGCCTGCTGCAATACGACGACGTGCTCAACCGCCAGCGCGAAGTGATCTACGGCCTGCGCAACGACGCGCTGCACGCGCCGATGCCGTTGGACGTTGTTTTTGAAATGGTCGGCGAGGAAATGGATTCGCGCTTGGAGGTGGTCTACCCGCACGAAAAAGGCGCGGCCGACGCGGAGGCGCTGGGCGCGTTTTTAACGTGGATGCGCCGCAATTTCCCCGTCGCGCTCGAGGAGAAGGATTTTATCGGCAAAAACGCCGAGGCCGCAAAAGTCTGGCTCATGGGATTGATCGGCGACGCCTACCGCGGCCGCGAGCAGTTCGAGCAGCCGGAGGCATTGCGCTTTTTGGAGCGCTACGTGCTCACCCGCGCGATCGACCGCAACTGGCAGGATCACCTCACCGAGATGGAAAACCTGCGCACGGCAGTCGGCCTGCGCGGTTACGGGCAAAAAGACCCGCTCAACGAGTACAAGTCTGAGGCGTTTGTCTATTTCAACGAGATGATGGGCCGCGTGCGTGGCGATGTGTGCGCCGGTCTTTTCCGCGCGGCCACGACGCCCGAGGCGTTCCAAAACATGGTCGCCATGATGGCCCGCGTGCAAACGACCGGGCCGGACAACGCGCCCGTGCCCGGTGCCCAGGCGCCCCGCGCGCCCGCGCAGTTGCCGAAAATCGCTCCGGTCAAAAAGGACTTGCCCAAAGTCGGCCGCAACGACCCGTGCCCGTGCGGCAGCGGCAAAAAGTTTAAAAAGTGCTGCGGCAAGGAAGACTGATTTCCTTTTTTTCATGGACGCAGCTCCCCATAAAAAACCGCGCGTTTGGTCTGTCGGGCTGCTGGCGGGGGCGTGCGCGGCTGTGCTGCATTTTTGCGCCTTCCCCAACGTCAACGCGTGGTGGGCGGGGCTTGTCTGCCTCTCGCCGCTGATTTTGTGGGCGTACGCAAAACCGCCGCGCCGCGCGTTTTTGACGCTCGGGTTTCTGGCGTTCTTTTTTTCGTGGAGCGCGCTGCTGATCTGGCTGCGCCACGTGTACCCGGGTTGGGGTTGGGTGGGGGTTTTCTTTTTGGCCTTTTTTAATTCCTGTTTCGCGTGGGTGTGGCTGTGGGCGCTGTGGTGGGTGGGCAGGCGTTACGACCTCTCCGGCCCCGCGCGGCTGCGGATTTTTTCGATCCTCGGGTTGGCCGCGTTTTGGGTGGTGCTCGAATGGCTGCGCGGCTGGCTGTTCACGGGGTTTCCGTGGCTGCCGCTATCCGTCAGCCAGTGGGTGCAGCCCGCGATGCTGCAACTGGCTCAGTGGACGGGCGGCTGGGGGATTTCCTTTGTTTTGGTCTTTATCAACCTGTGCGTGGCGGGTTACCTGCGCAGCCTGTACACGCTCGTGAAAACAGGCGACACGGCCACGAAGCAGATGCGCGTGAAAATGGGGTCGATGACTTTCCGCGTGGGCTTTCACATGGAACTGTATCTGGGCGTGTTCGCGCTGCTGGCCTGCGTGTCGCTCATGATCGGGATGCTCGGAAAAATGCACGCCCCGCGCGAGCTGCTGTTCAAGGCCGGCCTCGTCCAACCCTGGGCGCCGCCGGATGAAAAGTGGGATGCCGAACTCATTTTAAAAAACTGGAGCACCTTAAAGGCGCTCACGCTTTCGCTGCGCGCTGAGGAGCCGGACTTGTACGTCTGGCCGGAGGCCGCCACGCCCTTGGCCGTCTTCGGCCGCAATTCCGAGGACATGCGCGCGGCCGTGGAGGAACTGGTGACAGAGCTGGACAAGCCGCTGGTCATGGGCAACCTCGTGTGGACGCAGGAAAATTACAACGGCATTTTTTACGTCTCGCCGCGCCACGGCGTGTCGCCGATTTTTTACGCCAAGACGCACCTAGTGCCCTTTGGGGAATACGTGCCGTTTCAGGAAACGTTTTCGTTCATCCAAAAAATCTCGCCGATCGAGGGGCGCTTTTATCCGGGCAAATTTCTGGATCCCCTGCGCATAAGCGTGCGCGGCCAGTCGCTGAACATGGGCGCGCTGGTGTGCTATGAGGATATTTTTCCGCAAATCGCCCGCGCGCTGGCGGCAAACGGCACGGACTTTTTCTTCGTGGCCAGCAACAACGCCTGGTACGGCACCGAGGCGGGCGCCACCCAGCACGCCGCCCACGCGGTGTTGCGCGCGGTCGAAACGCGCCGCCCCGTCATGCGCTGTTCCAACAACGGCTGGAGCGGCTGGGTCGACGAATTCGGCTACGCCTACGAATTGCGCGAAAACGCGGGCGGGCAAGTCTCGCTGCAAAGCGTCTCGGGCGGGGAAAAGGGCAGTGTTTATTTTCGCGGTACGGGCGCTTTCAACGTCGCGCGCTCGCCGCACTACGCGGGCAAGACGACCTTCTTCACGCGCCACGGCGCCTGGTTTGTCATCGCCTGCGGGGGGCTGGTCATCCTCTCAGCCCTGCGCTTGCGTTTGCCCGCGAAAAAGAGTTAAATAAACCCCTATGCACCGCAACACGGACGATTTGCGCATCCTCGGCCAAAAGGCCCTGCTGCCGCCCGCCATCCTGATCGAGGAGTATCCCGTTCAGGAGGATATTTCCATGCTCATCAGCGAGGCGCGCCGCGAGCTTTCCGACATTTTGCACGGCCGCGACCGGCGCCTGGCCGTGATGGTGGGGCCGTGCTCCATTCACGACACAAAGGCCGCCCTCGAATACGCCGAGCGCCTCAAAAAAATCGAGCAGCGCTACCTCGACGACCTGCTGATCGTCATGCGCGTTTATTTTGAAAAGCCGCGCACCGTCACCGGCTGGAAGGGCCTTGTCAACGACCCGAACCTCGACGGTTCCTTCCGCATCAACGAGGGGCTGCGCAAGGCGCGAAAACTCTTGAGCGACGTCGCCCGCGTCGGGCTGCCCACAGGCGCCGAGTTTCTCGACACCATCACCCCGCAGTATTTCGCCGACCTGGTGACCTGGGGCGCCATCGGCGCGCGCACCACCGAGAGCCAGGTGCACCGCGAACTGGCTTCCGGCATGTCGATGCCCATCGGCTTCAAAAACGCCACCAACGGCGACATTCAAGTGGCCATCGACGCGCTGCGCGCCTCGCGCGCCTCGCACTGGTTCCCGTCCGTGACCAAGCAGGGCGTGACCGCGATTTTCCACACCGCCGGCAACGACGACGCGCACCTTATTTTGCGCGGCGGAAAAAACGGAGCCAATTACGACGCCCAGAGCATCCGCGCGGCCGTGGAAAAGCTTGAGGCCGTCAACTTGCCGCCGTATCTGGTGGTGGACTGCAGCCACGGCAATTCCTCCAAGGATTTCAAGCGCCAACTGGAAGTGGGCGCGGACATCTGCGCGCAGCTTCAAGCGGGTTCGCAGGCGATCGCCGGTGTGATGATCGAAAGCAACCTCGTCGAGGGCCGCGAAGACCACGACTGCGGCTGCTCCACTTATGGGCGCAGCATAACAGACGCGTGCCTGGGTTTCGAGGACACCGAAAAGCTGCTGGAATCGCTGGCGCTTGCGCGGCGCGGAAGTAAATAGTCAGTGCGCCTGCGGCGCTGAGTGATTTTTTAGGGGGCTGGCGCTGGACGTGGTGGCATTGGGGCGACGAACCCTGGTTTTGACCACCCGAAAGAATATCCCGTTGGGCTATTCTTCCGTTCCCGCGGTGAAAATCCCTCATGACGAATTTTGCCTGGTCTTACGATGGGGACCAGTAATCTCGTACAGGCCCCCATCTATCCTGCGGCAAAATCCGCCCTGAAGGATTTTCACTTGCGGGAAAGCTGCACAGAGCAAAATGGCCAGTGTGCAGTATTTTTTTTAGAAGGGCGGACGGACGGCGTGGCTTTTCGGGTGCACGCAAGGATGCGCAGCATCCGTCATTAAAGTTTTTTGGGAAAGGGGGCGCGGGGGAAAACCCTTTTTTTGGTGTCGGCTGAACGCCGACATGCTTCGCATCGGGCGCTGTGCGCCCGCCCCTTCCGCTCGCTTATAAATGGCTCGCTGCACAAAAAAGGGCTTTCCCCCGCATTGCTATTTGCATCAACTGCGTGCGTGTGCGCCGAGTGTGCCGCGGGTGACGCCGAGTTGGTTGGAAAGTTTTAGGGTTTTCCACAGGGTGTCGCCGTCTGTTTTGCCGTCGAGCAGGTCGCGGTAGTGGTGCAGGGTTTGCGCGGTGCTTGTTTTGTCCTCGTCCAGAAACTCGACGCGGAAACGGCGCGCGCCCAGTTCCATGAGGTGGGTTGCGAACTCGGCTCCCGTTTGCGCGCGGGCGTGAAAGAGGGTGTTGCGGCAGCCTGCGTCGGCGCTTAGGGGGTGTGGGAAGCCCAGCTTGTCGCGCAGGCGCACGCTGTGTTTTTCGCAGGGGCGGCCGCAGTCGTGAAAGTCCTTTCCTTGCGACAGGAAGGAACAAAAGACGCAGTGCTCCATGTGAAACAGCGGCATGTGCTGGTGCAGCGTGATCTCAAACCACTGCGCCGGGGCGGTGCGCAGCAGGTCGGTAAGCTGCGCGATGTTCAGATCGTAAGAGGCGGTGACGCTTTCGAGTTTGTAGCGCGTCATAAAAAATTCCGCGCTCAGGGGGTTGGCGATATTCAGGGAGAAATCGCCGCGCAGGCGGAAATTTTTAAAGAATGAAAAATGCTCGGCGTTGCGCACGAGGATGCCGTCCGGCTCGGCGCTGGCGATTTGTTTTAAAATCCATTCCTCGTTCGGCTTAAAGATGCGCGGCGGAGCCGCCCAGAGTTCCGCGCCTGTCTCGTGCGCGCGCTTTACCAGTTCTCGGAAATTTTTCGGGTTCTCGCAATCGGCGTAAATAATTTTCACGCCTTCTTCCAACGCGCCTTCGAGCTGTTCCGTCGAGCGCACCAGCGCAATGAGCGTGGGCGCGGCTTGGCTTTCTTGATTTTCTTTAGCGGGCAAGGGCAGGGGGGCGTCGGGCAGGAGCGTCCAGTGCACGGCATCCTCGCGTGCTTGCAGGCAGGCTTCCACCAGCTCGCGGCGCAGGCGGTTTAATTCGCTCACCGGCAAAATGAGGTCTCCCTGCAGACGGCAGTCCACTTTTTCCAAATGCAGCGGCGTGCCGCCCAGTCGCGAAAATGTTTCCGAAAGACTTTCTTTTGTTAATGGCCGCTTTTGCGCGGGCACGAGCGGCATCGCGGAGCAGGCGCTCGCGCGCACTTGGTTATTCTCTAAAATCTCAATGAATAACGGCTCGTCCGCTTTTCCCGAAAAACGAAAAGAGACGGGGCGCGTGAAGCGCGGCAGATTCACCGTGAAGGTCTGGCGCAATTCCCTGTCCAGCGCCGGATCGTTTGTTTTCCACAGTTTTTGGCCGGCGCGGATTTTGTCCCAGTCGAGATTTTCACGTGCGAAGCGAAGGACGCTTTCATCGTCTTTTTTTATCACCTCGTGCACGCGCGCGCCTTCCTCGCCGAGGTCGGGTCTGCCCGCGTCGAAGACCACGCCGTCGCCCGCCTTCACATCTGCTTCAAGGCGTAGGAAAACGTGGGGTGCTTGCACGTGCGCCACTTCGCCCAGATACACGCCGCGCTTCATGCCAAAACGCGCGTGCACCAGCTCGCGGTTGTTAATGCCCTGCATCCAGCCGGTGTAAAGGCCGCGCGAAAAGCCCATCTGCAAATCGTAGGCGTGCGCGTTGTAAAGTTCCTCGGGGGAAACTTCCTGCCCGCGCGAAAGTTTTTCATAGGCCAGATCCAACGCGGCGCGGTAGGCGCGCGTGATGTTGGCCACGTATTCGGCGGACTTTAAACGCCCCTCGGTTTTCAGCGAGCGCACGCCGCGTTTTATCAATTCGGGCAAGAGCGAGATGCCCGCAAGGTCGCGCGGGCTTAGCAGGTAGCGTTTGTCGCCCAAATCTATCGTTTTGTCGTCGCACACCAGCGTGTAAGGCATGCGGCAGGCTTGCGCGCATTCGCCGCGGTTGGCGCTGCGTCCGCCGAGGGCCTCGCTCGTTAGGCATTGGCCCGAATACGCCACGCACAGGGCTCCGTGCACAAAAACTTCCAGCGGCATGTCCGTCTGCGCCTGCCGCATCGCGGAAATTTCATCGAGTGTGTTCTCGCGGCACAGCACGCACAAGGACGCCCCCAACTCGCGCGCCTGCGCCAGCCCCGCCGCCGAGCTGATCGTCATCTGCGTGGAGGCGTGGATCGGGAAATCCGGCGAGAGCGAGCGGATCAGTTTGAACAGGCCGACATCCTGCACGATCGCCGCGTCGACCTTCGCTTCGATCAGCGCGCGCAGTTCCTCTTTGGCCGCCTCAAGCTCGTCGGTGAATACCAAAATATTAAAGGTCAGGTACCCGCGCACGCCGCGCCGGTGCAGCATCTCCATGAGTTTCGGGATGTCGCGCAGCGTGAAATTGTCCGCCCGCGCGCGGGCGTTAAAGCGCGAGGCTCCGAAATAGATCGCGTCCGCGCCGTTTTCCACGGCCGCCACGGCGCACTGCCAATTCCCCGCGGGGGAAAGGATCTCGGGCTTGGGCGGCAACACGGGCACGGGCATTTTTTTAGCGTATACGCAGCGTTGTGCGCTGAAAAGCGTATTTTGACAAAGGTGTTTTTAAGATTTCATTTCCGCGTTTCGGGCTTATAATCTCCATTGATGATACCCAACATAGTGACCAAAACGGGAGACGGCGGCACGACCTCTTTGTGGGACGGAACCCGCGTTTCCAAAACGGACAAACGCATCGAGTGCGTGGGCACGCTGGACTTGTTCCACGCCACGCTCGGGGTGGCGCGCACTTATCTTGACGTCACGCAGCCGGTGGAGCAGGAACTGCTGCGGCATTTCGATTTTTTCCAACAACGCCTCTTCTCCCTCATGGGCGAAGTGGCCACCAGCGACGAGGCGAAGGAAGCCTTCCGCCTCAACGAAAAAAACCGCCCTCTCTCCCAGGCCGACATCGACCTGATCGACCAAGCCTATGCTTGGCTGCGCGAAACGCTCAACGCCCGCCAAATGACGCTCAAGCAATGGGCCGTCTACGGCTCCGGCGGCCGGCGCGAAGCCCAATTCGACCTGGCGCGCGCCGCCTGCCGCAAGGCGGAACTGTCGCTGTGGGAACTCAAGGCCAATTACGAAATCCGCGACGAACTGGTCGTCTTCATCAACCGCTTCTCGGATCTTCTGTTTTTCGTCGGCCGCTATTTTGGCGATCTGGAAACGCCGAAAAATTAAGCGCCGTTTTGCATCGATAAAAAAACGCCCGAATTTTTTCGGGCGTTTTTTTTATTGGTGGAAAATCTTTGTGAGCAAAAAGCCCAGCGTGCAGGTGATCGGCAGCGTCAGCAGCCACGCGAAGACCATGCTCTCGACCACGCGCCACTTGACGGCGTTGGTGCGCTTGGTCGCCCCCACGCCCATGATGGAGCTGGAGATGACGTGGGTGGTCGAAAGCGGGATGCCCCAGTGGCTGGCCAGCTGGATGATGGAGGCCGCCGCCGTCTCCGCGGCGAAGCCGTGCACGGGCTGCAGCTTGACCATCTTGTGGCCGAGGGTGCGGATGATGCGCCAGCCGCCGGCCGCCGTGCCGCAGGCCATGGTGATCGCGCAGGTGATTTTCACCCACAAAGGCACGGTTTTAAATTCCTCCAGATGCAAAAAGCTCAGCAGTTCCGGCAGGTCTTCCAAGACGCCGGACTGCGTGGCGGTGACCAGCGTCAGCGTGATGATGCCCATGGTTTTCTGGGCGTCGTTGGTGCCGTGGCTGAAAGCCATCCATGAAGCCGAGAGAATCTGGCATTTTCCGAAGGTGCGGTTGACGGTGACAGGGCGCACTTTTCTGAGCAAAAACAGCAGCAGCCCCATCACCAAAAAGCCCATGAGAAAGCCCATCATCGGCGAGACGAACATGGGGATGATGACCTTGGGGATCATGCCCTCGTAAACGCCCTTGGTCTCGTTGAATGTCGACCAAATGACCACCCCCCAGTTGTTGGCGGCGTTGGCGATCGTGGCGCCGCACAGGCCGCCGATGAGGGCGTGGGAAGAGCTGGAGGGCAGGCCGAGTCGCCAGGTGATCAAATTCCACACAATTCCGGCGCTTAGGCCGTACAAAATCACCTCGGTTGTGACAAAATTGGTGTCGACCAGCCCCTTGCCGATCGTGGCGGCGACGGCGGTGCCGGCCAGCGCGCCCAGCAGGTTGAAGGAGGAGGCCAGGATGATCGCGCGCCTGGGTGTGAGCACTCGGGTGGAGACCACCGTTGCGATGGAGTTGGCCGTGTCGTGAAAGCC
>JAKPNF010000135.1 GCA_029548565.1 Verrucomicrobiota bacterium | reverse complement strand
CCTGGTGAAATACGACTCCACCCAGCGCATGTTCGAGGGCGAAGTTCATAACGAAGGCGAGGACACCCTCGTGGTCAACGGCCAAAAGATCAAGTCCTTGGCGATCAAGGAAGGCCCTGCGGCGCTGCCCTGGGGCGACTTGGGCGTGGACATCGTCATCGAGTCGACCGGCCTGTTCACCAGCGGCGAGAAGGCCCAAGGCCACTTGAAGGCCGGCGCCAAGAAGGTCATCATCTCCGCCCCCGGTTCCGGCGACGGCGTGAAGACCGTCGTGCTCGGCGTCAACGACAATGAGCTGGACGCTTCCCACAACATCATTTCCAACGCCTCTTGCACGACCAACTGTCTGGCGCCGGTGGCCAAGGTGATTTTGGAGAACTTCGGCATCGAGGAAGGCCTCATGACGACCATCCACTCCTACACTGCCACCCAGAAGACCGTCGACGGTCCCTCCCGCAAGGATTGGAAGGGCGGCCGCGCTGCGGCGATCAACATCATCCCGTCTTCCACGGGCGCGGCGAAGGCCGTCGGCCTGGTGCTGCCCACCGTCAAGGGCAAGCTCACCGGCATGTCCTTCCGCGTCCCGACCCCGACCGTCTCGGTCGTGGACTTGACCGTGAAGACCTCCAAGGCCACCTCCTACGAGGAAATCAACCAGAAGATGAAGGAAGCGGCCGAAGGCTCGCTCAAGGGCATCCTCGGCTACACGGCCGACGAGGTCGTCTCCAGCGACTTCATGCACTGCGCTCTGTCCTCCATCTACGACGCCGGCTCCGGCATCGGCCTGAACGACAAGTTCTTCAAGCTGGTCTCCTGGTACGACAACGAATGGGGCTACTCCAACCGCTGCGCCGAACTGGTGCAAAAGGTCGGCAAGCTGCTCTAACCGCACAGCCAACCGGGCGCTTTGAAAAAACCGCCCGACAAAAAAACGCCTCCGCGAAAGCGGAGGCGTTTTTTTGTGCTATCATTAAATAAACGCCACTCAAAGCAAAAATGAACTTGAAACTCAAACGTGCCTACGAACCTGCCGAAGCGACGGACGGCAAACGTATTTTGGTCGACCGGTTGTGGCCGCGTGGGATTTCCAAGCAGAAGGCGAAGATCGACCTTTGGCTCAAGGATATCGCCCCTTCGACTGATTTGCGAAAATGGTTTGCGCATGACCCCGCCAAGTGGGCGGAGTTTCAAAAACGTTACCGCGGCGAACTTAAAAAGAACCCGCAGGCGCTGGAGGATTTTAAGGCGGCAAGCAAAGGCGCGAAAACCGTCACGCTTGTTTACGGCGCGAAGGACGAGCTGCACAACGACGCGGTGGCGCTGAAAAATTTTCTGGAGCGCTAAGCGATAAAAAGCAGCGTTAAGGGCTTTGGGGTTTGAACAGCGCCGAGTACAAGGTGTACGTCCATAGCCAGCCGTCGCCTTCTTTGCCGACGGAAAAATAGACGGTGATTGTGTTGTCGTCTTTGATCCAGCCGCGCGGGTCGGTGAGCAATCCGGCATTGTGGTTGCGCGGGGAATTTGTGTCTTGCGGGGTGATTTGGCCGATTTCTTCCCAGCGGGCGGAAGGATTTGTGATGTCTTCGCTGGCGGGGATGCGCACCAGCGCGAGCGATTTGCTCACGGGCGGCTCGGTGCCCGGGGCGTGGCCTTCCAGCGGCATGGCGGCGTAGTAGAATTTTTCGCTGCGCGCGACGCTGGCGTTGCGGCGCAGGCCGGGAATCATTGCTTCCTCGCCGATTTTTACGGTGCCGTCTTTTTGGAAATCAACGCTTCGGCGGTAAACGCGCGAACCTTGCGCGGTGGCCTTGGTGTAATACATGTCCATCGACGCCTCGCCCGTCACGATGCTGCTGGTTTGTCCCGCGCCCCAGTAGGCGGGGTCGGGCGCTTTGACGATGGGGTTGGCGTCGAATTTTGTCCATGGGCCGGCGGGCGTTTTCGCGAAGGCCAGCCCGATCTCGTTGTTGTTGCAGTCCTTTTGCGCGACACCCAGGTAAGTCATCACCCATGAAAACGACTTGCCGTTGTAAACGCCCGCGAGCATGCGCACGTCGGGGTCGCAAATATGAACATTATCCCAGCCGCGCTTGGGCGGGGAGAGCACGAGCTTGGGGCGCTTCCAGCGGAGTTGTTTGCCGCCCGGGGGCGTTTTGCCTTCGGCCAGAAAAATCGAATCGATGACCGTGAACGGGTTTTCGTTCTGGCAAAAGAAAACGAGTTGTGTGCCGTCTTTCAGTTCGACCGGGCTGGGCGCGTAGGTGTATTGCCCGCGACCGCCGCCGAATTCCTCGCGGATCGAAACCGGTTTCAAATCGCCCGTCGCCGCGCCCGCCGCGGCCATGCAGCCGGCCGCCAAAATCCCTATGCGCTTTTTCATTTGAGAATGAGTGAATTTTTAAATTGCAGAAGAGAGATTTTGAAATGTTACGCGCAAAATTCCCGGGAGTCAACCAGTGCAAGTGCTTGTTTTATAACTCCCCATTTCGTTTTTGTTCCGATATTGTGCGCAAAAGACCTGTTTCCTTGTTTTTCAAAAAAGGACACAATGGATTCAACGAATTATGAAGATGTCTACCCTTATCCGACCGTTTGTTTTGATCAGCACGATTTTGGCCGCGCCGCTGTTGCAGGCCGAAAAGCCGCAATGGAAGCTGGTCTACGACAACGACACGACCAATCTCATCAATTGCGACAGCCCGTTTCGAGACACCAAACAGCCGCGCGTGTTCACGGAAGAAATGCTGCGCGCCAGCGTGCGCGAAGCCGCCATCCCCGGGATGGGCGCGCAGATTCTCTCGCCGGGGCTGGGCTGGGTGCCGTGGTGGAAAAGCGACATCGTCCCCTTGGACAAGCACGAGCAATGGTTCGAGTCGTACTACGGGAAAAAGCCCCGCGTCGAGGAGCACCAGTTTATTTTGGCGGGCAACGACATGATCAACATCTTCGTCGACGAATGCCGCAAGCATGGCAACGCCGCGATTATTTCCTACCGCGTCAACGATTCCCACTTCAAGGAATTTGCCTACGACAAAGAGGGTTACAAGCCGCAATTCGCGCACTGCATCAGCCAGTTTTATGTGGAGCATCCCGAGTACCGCCGCTACCCGGTGGGCAAGGAAGGCTGGGGCGAGCGCAATCACAACTGGGCGATTCCCGAGGCGCGCCAGCACAAGCTCGACCTGGTCACGGAGTTGATCCGCAACTATCCCAACATCGACGGCGTGGAGCTGGACATCCTGCGCCATCCCAATTATTTTCCCACCGACATGAGCATAGAGGGCAGGGTCGACATCATGGTGGACTTCATCAAAAAGGTGCGCGCCGCGCTCGACGAGGTCGCCAAAAAGACGGACGGCAAACACCGCTATCTGGGCACGCGCGTGTACTCGCGCAACACCTTGTGGAAGCAGATCGGCTTCGAACCGCGGGCGTGGGCCGACGCGGGCGTGGACTTTTTTAATTTGAGCCGCGATTACAACACCTCCGACCAGTTCACGAGCATCGCCGAGGTGCGTGAGCGCGCGCCCGACACCGCGATTTACAGCGAGATCACGCATTCGGGCTACACTTGGAAGCTCGGCGGGGTCGATTACGACGACCATCAATACCGCCGCATGACCAAGGAGATGATGGAGTCGACCGCACGGGTGGACTACGCGCGCGGGGCCGACGGGGTGTCCTTCTTCAACTTCGCCTACTACCGCCCGCACGGCGGCTACCGCACTCACAAAGGCCCCTTCAACGAGCCGCCCTTTGCGGACATGGCGCTATTGGCCGACAAGCAGGCGCTGCTGAAAAACGCCGGCCACTGGTACGCCTACAATTGGGCGCGCGATTTTCTCTATAAAAAAGGCGACAAGACGATAAAAACATTCTGGATAGACATGCTGCCGCCGATTGACGACAGCGCGATCACACTGCGCCTGCTCGTGCTCAGCGAAAAAGAAGGCAAGCACGGCGAGCTGGACGCGCCCGAAGAAATCGACCGTTCCGGCTGGGTCGTCAAGGTCAACGGCGTCGCGCTTTCGCCCGTGCAAAACACCTGGGGCGCCTACCCGTTTGAAAGCGAAATCAAGGCGGGCTTTAACAAGGCTCCGCAGTACGTCGCCTTCTCGGTGCCCGCGAAACTTTTGAAGGACGGCGTCAACTCCGTCGCCGTCAGCAACGACGACGTTGCGCAGGATATGATCTTGCGCTATGTTGAACTGTTCCAGGACAAAAAATAAATTCCCGTCAACCCCTTTTCTCCCTATGAAAACTTCGCATCGCAACATTGTCTTGCTAATGGGTGTGTGCTGTTTGCTCTCGTCGCTGCCGCTGTCGGGCGCCTACAGCGCGAAGGAAAAGGAACTGATGAAGAAAAACGACGTGACCAAGCAGTACGTGGACGTGTACAACGCCCGCAAATCCGGCAAGTGGGACAGCGACATCTGGGCGGTCACAAACCCGCTGGATGACAAGCATAACTACGATCCGAAAAAAGGCGCCCGCCCGCACCCCAACGCCGATTGCCGCACCCTTTTTGACAACATCACCGTCACCCTTTCCAACACGGCCGCCGTCGGCCGCCTGTGGGTGGGCAAAAACGGCAGCCGCATCGTGCTGGCGCGCGGGGCGGTGCTGACGGCCAACCCGGGCTATTACGGTTTTCTGGGAACGACCAGCGGCGGCATGGAAATGCGCGAGGGTTCCGTGCTGAACATAGACCGGTATTTTTTCCTGACAGGCACAAGGCCGGACGTCACCGGCACCGGCACCTTTTTGCAGTCGGGGGGCACCGTGTCGTCGACCGGCACGCTCTTTTTGTCGGGCAACAACGTGCTGAGCTGCTCGAGCACCGCGCAGGGCGTCTACACGCTGGCCGGCGGCTCGTTGAATCTGAACGTCCACTCCGCGCAGTCGGGTATTTCGATCGGCACGGGCGGCGGAAAATTTTTCTTCGGCAAAGGCACGCTTAACGCAAACCGCGTCGCCATCGATCTGGACAACGTCAACGGCGGCAATCTTTCCCCGGGCGGCGACGAGCAAGTCGGCGAGACGCGCCTGATGCCCGATGCGATCGGCCAGCAATCGGCGCAGACGGCAGGGCGCCCCTTCGACGAGCAGCGCACCTACAAGCAGGGCGCCGGTTCGACATGGACGGTCAACATCGCCTCCAGAAAAGACTACGACAAGGTCATCTGGACTGGCAGCGGCGACAAGAACCGCATGGTTTTTGAAAATGGCGCGGTCATAAAAATCGTGCCGCTGAAAAATTTCAAACCCACGACGAAGGCGAACTTCGACATCGCGACCGCCGACGAGATCGTGCTCAACGGCGACCTGCGCCTGGAAGGAGCCGCCAAGGGATTTTCCTATGAATGCGTCGACGGAAAAATCCTGCGCCTGAAATACGAGCCGTGAGGGCGTTTGGAAAATAGCGCCTGAGATTCTTCAAGCGGGTTTCTCATCCCCGCGCTTTCGCAGCGACTGCACGATGCTCGCTATAAAATAAGCCGCCACCGAGCTGGTTATGGCGATATCCGCCACGTTGAACGCGGGCCATTCGTAGCCGCCGGGCAGGATCACCAGGATGAAATCCAGCACATGCCCGTAGGCGAAGCGGTCGACGAGGTTGCCCAAAATCCCGCCGATCAGCAGGCCGAAAATTAACTGCACGGGGCGGCGGTGCAGCTCCAGTTGGCGGCGGAAAACAAACATCAGCGCGATGGCCGCGATGCCCAAAAGCCCCAGCGCCATCGCCCAGCCGGAAAACATCCCCCAGGCCGCGCCGGGGTTGTAGATGTGCACGAAATACAGCCAGCCGTCGATGAGGGTTAGCGACTGCTCGTCGCCGCGGTAGGCGCCGGCAGGGATGTTTTTAAGCATCCAAAACTTGCTCGCCTGGTCGGCGGCAAAGACGGCGACCGCCACAAGGAGCAGCCGCCGGTATTTGCCAAGGCCTTGGAGCAGGCGCTTCATTTTTTGGGAAGGGAATTATTCCTCGTCGTCGCCGTCGCCGTAGACGGGGGCGTCGTCCTCGGCGCTGTCGGCCAGGTTGACCGCCTCGTTCAAATACGAGCGGCGCGCGCCCGCGATTTGCTCCAGCTCCTTTTGGCCCTCGAGCGAGTAGCGCGTGAAGGGCACGGCCAGCAAGCGGTCGGCGGGAATGGGCTTGCCGGTGATCTCGCAGATGCCGTAGGTGCCGTCGCCCAGGCGCTTGATCGCCTGCTCGATTTCAAAAAGCAGATCCTGTTCGCTGGAAACGAGGCTGAAGGCGAAATCGCGGTCAAAGGTGTCGGTGCCCGAGTCGTAGCTGTAGGAAGTCAGGTCTCCCGAGTCGTCCTTGGCGGAACGCTTCAGGGTGTCTTCCGTGCGCTCGCTGAGGGTCTCTTTGAGCTTGGCGCGCAGTTCCAGCAGGATCTTGTAGTGGCGCTGGAATTTTTTCGGGATCTTGTTCATGTCCGGGTCGCGGTATTCCTTGGCGACCTTGTCTTTTTGCGTTCCCAAAATATCGTCGAGCGAGGCCGCGCCGATGTTGCGGCGCTTGATCTTGGGCAGCAGCTCCTTTTGTTTTTTCTGAACCTTCGCCTTGGCGCTGTCGATTTCCAGCGGGCGGAAAATTTTCAGCTCGCCCTTGCGCATGCCGAGCAGTTCGCTGGCGTCCTCGAAGGTGAACATGGGCGTGCTCTTGGCGCCCTTGAGCGTGGGGCGCTTGCGCATCTGCAAAATTTTTCCCTTAAGCGCGGTGGCGGCGGCCGCCGAGGGGAGATCGGCTTTGGGCGCGGCCTTGGGTGTTTTCGCTTGCGCGGTGGCGGCGGCCGCGGAGATGGCCTTGGCCTTTTTTACGGGCGCTTTTTGAGCCGCCTTTTTTGGCGGTGCCTTTTTAGAAATTTTTGCGGGCGCTTTTTTTGCCGGAACTTTCTTCGCGGGCGCGGGCTTTTTCGCCACGGGTTTCTTGGCCACGGTTTTTTTTGCGGGTGCTTTTTTCACAATCTTTTTTGCGGGCGCCTTCTTGGCGGGCACTTTTTTCGGGGCCGATTTTTTCACGGGTGTTTTGGCCTTGGCCTTCGGCTTGGAAGGGGCGGGGCGCTTGGCTGGTTTTTTGGCTTTTTTCATGATGTATTTTAAATTTGGATACAAAAATTAAAGGGTTGCGAGGGCCTGGGCGCAGCGTTCGCACACGTCCCCGAGTTTTGTTTTTTCAAGAGTGTCCACCACGCGCCAGCAGCGCGGGCAGCGCTGGCCCTCGGCGCCCAGCGCGTTCACGCGCGGCTGCGTCAGGGAGTTGTCGGCCTTCAATTCGACCTGTGAGACGATGAACAGTTCCGCCAGCGCGCCCGCGTACTTTTGCAGCACGGGGTAGGCCTCGTCTTTTTCGCTTAAAGTGATGACGACTTTCGCCTCGAGCGCCTTGCCGATCTTTTTGTCCTTGCGCAGCGCCTCAAGCTGCTCGTTGGCCAGGCCGCGCAGTTTGAGCAGCGTGGCAAACTCGGCGTCCAAGGCGGGGTCGTTGTGCTGCGATTGGGCTTGCGGCCAGTCTTGCAGGTGGATGGAGTCGTCCTGCAAAAAATCTTTTCCGGCCATCGCGTGGGCGTAGGCCTCGTCGGCGGTGGCGGGCAAAAACGGCGCGAACAGGCGCAGCAGCGTGTGCAAAATCGCGTGCATGGCCGTCTGGCTCGAGCGCCGGCGCGGGTCGTTTTGCGCGAAGGTGTAGAGGCGGTCTTTTAAAATGTCGTGGTATACGCGCGAGAGCGTGACGGTGCAGAAATTCTCCAGCCGCTGCACGGCGCGGTGAAATTCATAGGCGTCCGTGTCGATGCTCACCTGCGCGCGCAGGCTCTCCAATTGGTGCAATGCCCAGCGGTCGAGCGCGTCCATGTCCGCGTACGGCACGCTGTTTTCCAACGGGTGGAAATCCGCCAGGTTGCCCAGCAGGTACATGAAGGTGTTGCGCACGCTGCGGTAGGTGTTGACGGTCTGCTTGAGAATGCCGTCGGACAGCGTGATGTCGCTGCGGAAGTCCTCGCTGGAGAGCCACAGGCGGATGATGTCGGCGCCGTACTCGTTGACGTAGGTGTCGGCCGTTTGCGGCTTGGCGTCGGACTTTGAAATCTTGCGCTTTTGCTCGTTGACGATGAAGCCGTGGGTGAGCAC
>JAKPNF010000124.1 GCA_029548565.1 Verrucomicrobiota bacterium | reverse complement strand
GGTTTTTTGGGCGGCACCGGAAGTGTCGCCGCGCAGCCCCTCGGGCGCCTCGATGACCTTCATGTCGACCGTGGCGGTGAGGTTCAAGACGATGGGCTTGCCGTCGACGAACATGACCTCGTAGACTTGGTTGGGCACCATGTACTTGAGGGCGTCCTCGACGAGATCCTTGTTCAGCGTGAACTCCTCAAAGCTCTCGGGATCCATGAACACGTAGTCGCCGTCGGCGGCGTAGGAGTACTCGAGCTTGCGCACGTCGGTGGGCAGCACCTCGTAGTTGGCGCTGACAGGGTCGCGCACGTAAATGACCTTGCCGGTGACCAGCGAGCGCAGGCTCATCTGCGCGAAGGAGCGGTTGTTGGGGGGCGTGCGGATCACGCATTCGAGCACAAGGCAGGGGTCGCCGTTGTAGCGGATGACATTTTTTTTGCGGATGGATGATATCTGTGCCATGGGAAAAATGATGCGTTAAAAGTAACGATTTAAGTCGATGAACGGGCGAAAGTCAACCGCCGCGTCACTCCACGCCGTTGACGATGATGTGCCAGGTCTGCGCCGGCGGGGTGTTTTTTTCAAAGCTGCGAATGTAAGCCAGCGTCAACGGCATGAGGCCGCGCTTTCCCACGCGCACCCAGATTTTCGCCTTGCCGGGCTGGCCGACCATCATAGTGCCTTGCTCGCCAATGCTGGCCGGCGGCTCGTAGGTGTGGGTGATGATGTTCAGGCCCTTGGGCATGTCCTGCGGGATATCCCACTGGTAGCCGGTCGTGCTGTTTTCGGGCAGTTCGATAATAAACGTCTTGCCCACGGGGATCTCGACGGTGTGCCCGTTGTCGTCCTCGGTGAATTTGAATTCGGGCGCGTCGGGCACGGCGATCAGGTTGGAGCTGCGGCCGTCCGTCGTTTTTTTGGCCGGCCGCCCCGCCAAAAAAGTCAGCGCGCCGATGACGGCGATGGTCACTAGAAAGGATAAAAAAATGCGCAGTTTCATCACAGAAGCGAGGGTTGATTGTCGCCGTTGCCGGCAAACGGGTTGGCCATTGAAAGCAGTTGGCGCGGCGAGAGGCCGCCCAGCAGGGGTTCTTCCGCCAGCCTGAGTAATAATAGCGCAGCCCCCAGCGCATCGTAAAGCGCACAATGCGCCTTGTTTCGGCCGATGGGGCAGTGCAGCGCCGCCAGCGTCTCGAGTTTTGGCAGCAGGCAAAAACGCTTCAGCAACGCGCCCAAGGCGTGCTCGGGCAGTTGCGGGTAGAGCTTGCGGTACAGCGCGCACGTGTCCAGCCAAGGCCCCCAGTCGTTGAACGTGGAGCCCTCAAAATCCGGTACCAGCCCCGGGTGCGGCCAGACATCGCACAACAGCCGCCGTTCAACACTGGCATTGTGCGCCGCGAAAAAACCCTCCTGGCGCAGCGCCTTGAATTCGTCAAAATGCGCCGAAAAAGGCGGCTGCCCCGCCAACATTTCTTCCGTGAGTTTGTGCACGCGGCTCTCTCTGGCGTCCAACGCCCCCGTGGGCGCGCACAATTGCGTGCGCGTGGCAGCGACTTTCCCCGCCTCAAGCGTCACAACGCCGAACTCCAGCACCCCCGTTTTGCGGCTGCCCTCAAAGTCTATGACATACACCGTATGCGCGAAAACCCCCATGCGTTCATCAAAAGACAAAGCGCGCGGGCAGGCGAATTAAAAGTACTTGCGGGGGAAAACCCTTTTCTTGGAAAGAAAAGGGTTTTCCCCGCAAACATTAACCATTCCTTCCTCTTCCCCTCATTTTAATCTTTAAAATTTTGCGGGGGTGGGGGAGACTGGGTTTATGGATATTGAGGCGTTAAAACCGTTTTTGGGTGAGTTGGCTGAATTGAGCGGGCAGGTGATTTTAAAATATTATCGCCGTGGTGATTTGGGCATTGAGCACAAGGCGGACGATTCGCCGGTGACGGTGGCGGACAAGGCGGCGGAGGAGGTTATCATCAGGCGCATTCGCGAAAAATTTCCCGAGCACGGGCTGCTGGCGGAGGAATCCGGCAACGACAAGGAGGGGGCAGACTGGACCTGGGTGATCGACCCGATCGACGGCACAAAGTCGTTTATCGGCGGCGTGCCGCTGTTCACGACGCTGATCGGGCTGCTGCACGAGGGCAGGCCGGTTCTGGGGTGCATTCACCAACCGGTCTTGGGGCAGCTCATGGTGGGCGACAACAAGACGACGACGCTCAATGGCGAGCCGGTGCGCATCCGCGAGGCGCGCGCGCTTAACGAGTGCACGCTTTTGACCAGCGACGTGCTCGACCCGGAGAAATTTCAGAGCAAGGCGGCCTGGGATCGGCTGACCGGCAGCGTGCGGATGCTGCGCACCTGGGCGGACGGCTACGGCTATCTGCTGGTGGCCAGCGGCTACGCCGACATCATCGCCGACGCGATTCTTAGCCCGTGGGACATCTTGCCGATCGCCCCCATCATGCGCGGGGCGGGCGCGACGATGACGGACTGGCAGGGCGACACCACGCAGCCGCTCAAAAGCACGGTGGCCGCCAACGCGCGCATCCACCGCATGGCGTTGGATATTCTAATGACGTGATGAGTACCGGTGTGAAATCGGCGGCGGGGAGCCGATTGAAGGAAATCGGGGGCGCGCTGCTGGACGTGTTTTACCCGCGCAATTGCGTGGCCTGCGCGGCGGCGGCGCAGGGTAGTTTGTTTGACTATTTGTGCGCGGATTGCGCGGGGCTGCTGGAGGACGGCCAGGGTGCTTATTGCCAAAGCTGCGGGATGCCGATGCCCGGTTACGAGGCTTGCCCGGGCGCCTGCGAACAGTGCAAGGAACTTTCGCCCGCTTTTGAGCGCGGGCGCACTTTGGGGGCGATGCGCGAGCCTTTGCGCGCGCTGGTGCACGCCCTGAAATATCGCCGCGGCAAGCGTGTGCTGGATGACATCGCGCTATTGGCCGGGCGCACGCAGGGGTATCTTGATTTTTTAGAGGGCGCGGTGCTCGTGCCCGTGCCGCTGCACGCCGCGCGCAAACGGCAGCGCGGCTACAACCAAAGCGAGCTGTTCGCCCGCCTGCTGGCCGAAACCGCGCGCGGTGCCGAGCTGCGACCTTTGCTGCGGCGCGTGAAAAACACCGCCACGCAAACGCGCTTGGAAAAACACGAGCGCGTGGAAAACATGGCGGGCGCCTTTGCCGCCGCGCCGCGTTTGGGGAAGATTGAAAAACACCGCGTGCATGTGCTTGTGGACGACGTGTTCACCACCGGCTCCACGCTCAACGCGGCCGCCCGCGCGCTGCGCAAGCTCGGGGTTGAAACAGTGCATGTGGCCACCATCGCGCACGGCTGACATTTTTTTGTTTGATGAATTTCGAGGAATTAAAAAGCTACCTTTACCAACTGCGCGCCTTTGGCTCGCGGCTGGGGTTGGAGCGCATGAAGCGCCTGTGCGCCGAGCTGGGGCACCCCGAAGAAGCGTTCACGTCCATCCATGTGGCGGGCACCAACGGCAAGGGTTCGGTGTGCGCGCTGGTGGAGTCCGCCTTGCGGCACTGCGGGTATCGCACGGGGCTTTACAGCTCACCGCATCTGGTTTATCTGGGCGAGCGCATACAGATCGACCGCGAGCCGATCGCCCCCGAGGCGCTGGCGCGGCTGGTTTCCCATTTAAAGCCGGTCGCTGAAAAAATTGAGAAAGAAGCGCCCGATCAAGCGCCGACTTTTTTCGAGTTCATGACGGCGGCGGCGTTTGAGTATTTCGCGCAAAAGAAGGTTGATGTCGCCGTCATCGAGACCGGGTTGGGCGGGCGTTTTGACTCCACCAACGTCCTCACCCCCGCGCTGACGGCCATCACCAGCATCGCGCTGGATCACACGGAATATCTCGGCGACTCGCTCGTGAAAATCGCGTTTGAAAAGGGCGGCATTTTTAAGCCCGGCGTGCCGGTTGTCTTGGGGCAACTGCGCCCCTCGGCGGAAAAAGAACTGCGGCGCATCGCGCGCGAGAAAAAAACAGGCGCCGTCAAAAATATTGTCAGACGCTTCGGCAACGATTCCCAAAAATGGCCGCGCAGCGCGCTCAAGGGGGCGTATCAGCGAAAAAACGCGGCGACGGCTTTGTTGATTTTGGAATCGCTCAAAACCCGTTTTCCGAAACTCAATGACGGCGGCATCGCCAAAGGGTTTCAGTCGGTGCGCTGGGACGGGCGCTGGCAGGAATTTTTATTGCAGGACAAGCGCACGCTGATTTTGGAGGGCGCGCACAATCCCGAGGCGGCGCAGCTGCTGCAGCAGGAATTGTCGGCGCTCAGAAAAAAGGGAAAGCGCATCGCGGCGGTGATGGGCGCCTGCGGCTTGTCGCGCGCGCACGCGGTGTTGGAGGCGCTGGCCGCGCATGCCGACAGCATCACGCTTGTCAAAGTCGCGCAGCCGCGCGGATGCACGGTGGAACAGTTGGGGGAGATTTTGAAAAAATTAAACTATCGCGGACAAGTCGCGCACGCGGACGTTTCCGCGCTGTTCCCTCGCCCGGCAGCGGCCGCCTTTGGCGCTGCGACCGACACCTTGCTGGTCACCGGCTCGCTCTATCTGGTGGGCGAAGTGCTAGAGCGCCTGCGCCCGCGCGCATCAGACGCACGCGGCGAGCTGGGCTTTCACGATTTAATTTGAGCGGGGATTTCTCCGATCGTCTTGCGGCCGCGCTGTGCCCAGATAAAAATGCAGATGTTTAAAATGATCACCAGCAGCAGCGGTGCCAGCCCCGTCTTAAATCCGGTGCCGCCCCAGAAGATGGATTCCTCGGGAATCCTGTAAAAAGAGCGGTGCATCATCATCACAAACACAATGCCCGCGTGCAGCCCCACGCACGGCAGCAGCGTGCGCACCTTTAAAAAGAGTTGCCCCAGCGCGCAGCCAAGCCCGAACAGGATTAAAAATTCGTTCCAATTAAACCCCTTCACAATACCAAAGAGTATCCAGAAGCCCACTTGAAAGCCGGTGAAAAACGCGTCGTCTCCCGGGGTGACATCCACGATGCCGCCCGGAATGCGGAAATGCGTGTAGGCGTAAAACGCGGCCGAGAGCACGACCGCCCAAAACGCGCCGAAGGCCGAATAAAAAAGGCGCAGCACCAGCCCGCGAAAAATAAGCTCCTCCAAAAACCCGATCAACAGCGCGGCAAACGCGGAGGAGAAAATCTGTGTCCCTAACGAGGGCAATTGCTCGCGCGGCACGCAGGTGCCGGAGCCCACTTGCCCGGCCGCCATCAACCCGATCAGCACAAAGCCGATCACCCACCACAAGCACGCGGTTTTGACGTGCTTCCAACTGAAATCAAATCCCAGCGCCTTGAAGGAAAGCAGCCGGCACATCCACATGATCCACGGCAGGCCCAGCAGCAGCGGCCCCATGCGCAGGCGTTCGAAGTACACGTCGATATTTTTTCCCAGCAGATATTGGCTCGCCTCGGTTGACCAGAAAGAATCCACCCACTCGACGAACCAGTACGTCGGCGCGCTCATGACGGCGGCAAACAGCAGCGAGAACAGGTAGTACCCGATCAACAACCAAACACCGCGCCATGTGCGCTGGCCGTTTTGCAGGCCGAACAACAAGAAGTACGTCTCGTCACGTTCACGCGGTGTTGAGGTGGCGGTTATAGGCTGCATAGAGTAAAATTATGGCAGCTTTTTCGCGCGTTGTCCGTAAAAAACACGCTCGAGGCAAAGCCCCTGCGCGGGCGCGGTGGGCACAAGATAGGTGCGCGTGCGCGATTTTAAAATCTCATTGATCTGCCGCGCGTTAAGTTTGCCCAGCCCCACCTCGACCAGCGCGCCGGCAATCGTGCGCACCATTTTATAGAGGTAACCGCTGGCCTCGGTGACAATGTCCAGTTGGTTGGCGCCGCGACGCACGATGTCTAATCGGCGCATGTCCTTGATGGCGTCTTCTGGAGTTATGTCGTCGCTGTTTTTGGCGCAGAAGGCGGAAAAGTCGTGTGTGCCCAACAGGTGCTTTGCGGCGGCGCGCATGGCCTCGATATCCAGCGGGCGATTGTTCATCGCCCAGCACCAGCGCAGTTCAAACGGATCCGGTCGCCCCAAGTGGATGCGGTAACGGTAGCGTTTGCCCGTCGCCCCGTAGCGCGCGTGAAAGCTTTTGGGCGCGCACTTGACAGCGCGCACCTGCACGCCCGCGGGCAGCCCGCAATAAAAGGCGCGCAAAAGCTGCTGCGCTTCGTGCGGCCAAAAGGCGTCGAAATGAAACACCTGCGCCCTGGCGTGCACGCCGGCGTCCGTGCGGCCGGAGCCGTGCACGCGCACGGGCTTTTTGAAAATTTGCTCGAGGCGCTTTTCCAAAAAATCCTGAATGCCGTTGCGGTTGGGCTGGCTTTGCCAGCCGGAAAAATCCGTGCCGTCGTAGGCGCACTCACAGCGCCAGCGCTGGGCGTTGGGCTCGGGTCTGGGGACTATTTTTTTGGATAATTGCGCGCGCACAATTGGGTTATTGTAGGCGAGCTTCCGCACAAAGGACAATGGCAATCGCGCGCGATTTTTAACGCGCGAAAGGCCATTTTTTCGGCGTCAAAATGAAAGAGCTTTCCTGTTTGCCTCTCGCCCAGAGCGCACAGGTGCTTTATGATCATAAGCGCCAGCAGCGACCCGGCGATCCCGCACACGGGCGGCAAAATGCCCGCCTGTTTTTTGCCCGGGCGCGGCACTTCGGGCATGACGCAGCGCAGGCAGGGGCTTTTTTGTTCGGCGGGATCAGTCAAAAACAACTGGCACTGGTAAGCGGCCACGCCCGCGTGGGCGAGCGCTTTGCCTTCCAAAAAAGCCGTGTCATTGGCCAGAAAACGAGTTGAAAAATTGTCCGAGCAGTCGGCCACGAGGTCGAAGCGTTTGACTATCGCACGCGCGCTTTTTGGCTCCAGTCCTTGCGGGTAGAGCTGCAATTTCGTCGCGGGATTCAGGCGCTTTAGCGCGCGGCGGGCCGAGTCTGTTTTCGGGTTTCCCAGCTCGGGCGTGCCGTGCAAAATCTGGCGCTGCAAATTGGAAAGCTCCACTTTGTCCGGGTCGGCCAAGCCCAGCGTGCCCACGCCCGCGCTTGCCAAATACAGCGCGCAGGGGCTGCCCACGCCCCCCAACCCCACCACCAGCACGCGCGCTTCTTTGAGTGCCTGCTGGCAGCGCGTAGAAAAACCCGGCAGATTTTTCAACTGCCGGGCGAAACGAATCCGTTCTTTCGCGGTTAAGGCGCTGCGTGCCACAATTACTCCTTGAATGACTGGTCGCTGATTTTGGGCGGGCGCAAACTGTCCGCCCAAACATCGTTATCCATGCGCGAGGAGGACTTGAACTCCGCCACCAGCAAATCTTTCCAATAAGCGCGTATCCATATGCCGCGCAGCGCGTCGGAGTTTTGTCGCTTTCCGCCGCCCGCCCATACGACACCGCTTTTGAGTTTGCTGGACGACATGGGCATTTTGATGGTCTCAAAGTCGAAGGAATTGCGCACATCAATGAAATCGATTTTGGTCTGTCCCCAACTGTCGTCGATCTCGCCGGCATTCGTTTTTTTGGCGCCCTCCTCAGAATCGAGTTTGAAAATGCCATACTGGATCGTCAGCTCGCCGATCGGTAGGCTCAGCAGGTTTTCGACATTGACTTTGTAGCCGGATGACCAGGTGTTTATGATCTGGTAGAGGGTATCGGTGGATTTCTTGGTCGTGTGCGTGGCCTGTATGCGGAACTGCAAGACCTTGTTGCGTTCGGCTTCTGTCGCGATGGTTCGGTAGGTGATGTATAGGCGGTCTTTGTCGCAAAACGTGCTCAGCGGTACGGCGACGACTTTTCCCGAAACCAGCTTGATATTGGCGTTGGTCGGCGAGGCGCTTAGAAACTCGCCCTCAATCTGGTCGCCGGTGTTGGAAGTGAAAATGCGCGCATCGAGGGAGAGAACCCCGAAAAGGATGGTGCTAGCCAGCACTATCCGCGCGACTTTTCTTGGGCAGAAGTGCTTACTCATGGCATTTTTACTTTATTTGAAAGGATTGAAAGGTCAAGGATAAATAACATGGTTACGAAGAGGTTGCAAATCTAACTATTGCGGAAGAAGCGCGCGAAGTTCTGCTATTGGGCGGGAGAATTTTTTTTAGGAGCGGCCAGTTCGTCCGGCCAGCGTTCGCTGTCCATTTTTTTTGACGATTTATATTCGGCAACCAGAATATCTTTCCAGTAAAAACGCGCCCATAGCCCCCTTAGGCTGCCAGTGTGCCAACGTGAGCCGCTTGAGCCTTTATATATCTTTAACGTAAGGCGCGCGGTTTCAAAATCGAAAGACTGCCGCGAGCCAATAGCCGGGATTATTTTTTCTTCCTGAAAGTAATTTTGGTTGAGATATCTTCCGACGTAAGCGTCGTCATTCTCTTTACAAAAATAATATTGAATGCGCAGATCTTCCAGCGGGACAGGCAGAAGGTTTTCAATCGTCAACTTATAGCCGGCCTGCCAAGTTTGTTCCCACCCGTTGCTGGAGGAGCGGCTGCCGTTATTCTCGCGCAGACGAAAGCGCAGCGCTTCGCCACGGGTGGCCCTCTCCTTGATGGTGCAGGAAAAAACATACTCGCGGTCTTTCTCGGTCATGTCGCTGAAGGAGATGGCCACTGTCTGGCCGTTGGCAAACTTGATGTTGGCCACGGTGGGCGTGGCGCCCACATATTCCCCCTCGACCTTTTCGCCGCCGGGGGTGGTGAAAAGATAGGCGTTGGCCGCGGGGGCGCCCGCGCAAAACAGCATCAGGCAAATCGCGCCGGCAAGGGGGGAGAAAAGTCCGGTTCGCATGATAATTTCTACTGTAATAAAGTGAGTTCTCATGTCAAGGAAACCTGCCGTAAAAAGAGGTGGTCTTTGGTTCCCAAAAAAGAGAGACTTTTTTAAAAGACAACATGCGCGCGCTGGCAATCGACTACGGGGAAAAACGCATCGGCCTGGCTTACGGGGACGAGCTGGGGCTGGCGTATCCGCTGGCGGCGGCGCTTGAGCCGGAACTTGAAGGGCGCCTCATGCACATCGCCCAGGTGATCGCCCAGCGCAAGATCGACACGCTGGTTGTCGGTTACCCGCTGCACATGGACGGCACGCTCAGCGCCAAGGCGCGGGAAGTGGACGCATTCATTGAGACACTGCAAAAGCGCTTCGCGCTGCCGGTTGTAAAAACCGACGAACGCCTCACCAGCGTGCAGGCAGAAACCCTTGGAAAAAAGAAATTCAAATCCGTAAAGCAGCAGCAACAACAGCGCCGCAGCGGCCAGACAGACTCGCGCGCGGCGGCGATTTTTTTGCAGGATTACCTCGACCAAATAGTGTTGCCTGATTTGCCCGCCATCCCCGAAGATTGAGGGATATGAACGCCGATCCGCAGGAACTGGAAAAGCGCCTGGAGGCGCACTTGGGAAAAACGCCCGACATCTCGCCGGACGCCTACATAGACCCCAAGGCGGTCGTGGTGGGCGACGTGACGGTCGGCGCGCACGCGAGCGTTTGGCCGGGCGTTGTGCTGCGCGGGGACATTAATTTTATCAAGATCGGCGAGGGCACCAATTTGCAGGACGGCACTGTCGTGCACGTGGCCGACGATTACGGCGCCACGGTCGGCAACAATGTCACGGTCGGCCATCTGGCGCTGATCCACGCCTGCACGATCCACGACCAATGCCTGATCGGCATGCACGCCACCATTTTGGACGGCGCCGAGATTGGTGAGCAGAGCATCGTGGGCGCGGGCGCATTGGTGACCAAGGGCATGAAAATACCCCCCGGCTCGCTCGTGCTGGGCGCGCCGGCCAAGGTCGTCAAACAGCTCGACGACGCCACCCGCGCGGGGCTGCTGACCTGGGCGCAAAAGTACCAGCAAGTGGGTCGCGCCCACAAACGCTTCCACGCCAAGAACGAAACCGAAAAGCGTTAAACAGATTGACGCAGTTGCCGCGCGCAAGCTAAAAAGCCGCGGAAAATCCCGCGGCTTTTTAGTTGGAGGCAGAGTTGGAAAACAGTCCTAACAGCGGCGGCGCGCGGCGGCGGCCATTGCCAGCAGGCCCAGCAGCGCGGCGCTCATGGCCGGTTCGGGAATGCCCCGGTAGACCATGGTCAGCAGGTCGCGTCCGTTGCTGTCCGTGTTAAACTCGGCATCAAAGAGGTAACCGTTGCTCACCACGATGTTGATGGACTGCAATTGGGCGCTGTCGGTCACGCGCACGCCGTCCACATAGAGCTGGTCGGCGGTGATGATGTTGAACTTGTCGCCCTCGTTCATGAAAAAGTCGGCGGTGATGTTCAGGCAGATCGTGGTGCCGCTGGCCAGATCGACCGCGTGGCCGGTGATGTTGCCGCCGGCGAGGGTTTCCTGGCCGTTGCGCCATAGCATGGCGTCGAACTCGCCCCAGGTCTTGCCCTTGACGTTGAAGGTCATGCTCGCGTTGGCGCCCTGCGAATAAGTGATGGCGGAGGACAGCACGCCCGCCGTGGCATCGGCCACCGTCATGATGCCGCCGTAGGGCAGGAAGGTCACGTCGTTGTAGGCGCCATCGGAGGTGGCCACGGACGTGTTGTAAGAGGCGTTGGCGAAAATGAGGTTGCCCGAGCCGGTGTTGGCGAGGCTCTCGGCCTGTTTGGCGATCGCCAGATTGCCGCTGATCCAGTGGAAGGTGCCTGTTGCGTTGCCGCCGGCGTTGTTCGTGCCCAGGGTTTTCAGGCCGGTGCCGACCTGCCCGCTGGTGTTCAAAATGTAGAGTGAGCCGCCCTGTAAATACAAGGTGCCCGAGGCGCCGTTGCCGGCGGCTGTGGTATTGCGCGCCAGCGCCAAACCGCCCTGAAAGATAGCAGTGCCGCCGGAGATGGTCATGACACCGGTGGAAAAGGAGCCGCCTTCGTTCGAGGCCAGCGTGAACTGCTCAACGGCGGTGCGCGATGACTTCTGGATGAATAGGCCGTCCTTAATCTCCAGTTCAAAATAACGGTGCTGCGAGGCGTTGTTGTTCCAAATGCCGAAACCGCCATTGCCAACGCCGCTAGTGCCCTGGATTTTCAGCGTGCCGCCGTCGATGACCAGCTTGGCATAACCTTGGGAAGCCGTGTTGTAGCTGACGAGCTTTTGCGTGTAGTAGGTCCCGGTGCTGAACGTCACCGTGTGGTTGATGGACAAGTCGCCGATGGCCGGAGCCACCGAGGAATCTGTCGGAACCGTGGCCGGAGTGGTGTGGCCGTTTTGCGCGGTCCAGGTATCGGCACTGGACGCGTCGCCATTGGCTTTGGAAGCGAGGGCAAACGCCGAAACAGTGCCGCACAACGCCAGCACAAGGGATATCAGTAGGGTACGTTTCATGGTTTTAGAGTTTGAGGATTGCGTAATTAAATAAAAAACGAACAGAAAAACGGACACAAGCGGCAGGCAAAACACCCATCGTTCTTGATTTTGTTAACAATCTATGTCCCGTCCCGCGCTCAAGCAAGATAAATCCTTGCCTAAATTTGGCTCTTTTTTGACGTGTTTTTATCCACACGGTCGCCAGTCGATCAGTTCGGCTTGGGCGTATTGGCGGCCGTTGTAAAAATTGCAAAAGATGCGCAGGGCGATGTCTATGGGCTGGCTGGCGGGGGGCAGTTTGGCGGCTTTGCGCCAGGCCACCACGCACAGGCCGCGGCGCTGCTGGGCGGCGGGCAGGTAAAAACGGTAGTTGCCCTCGCCAAACACCTCGGGCGGGAAGGGCAGCTGCACGGCGCGCACGCCGAAGACGGGCTCGGGATTGCCTTCGCCGAAGGGGCTAAGGGTTTCGATGTCTTCCAAGAGTTCCTGATTGATCTGCTCCACCGGCAGCCACACGGAGATGTCCACGGGCACCTCGTCGGTGTGTTCGAGGCCGCCGCATTCGCGGTGCATGGTCTCTATCAGGCGCGCGCGAAAAGTGTCGATGTCCTTGCAATGCAGGCTCACGCCCACAGCCATCGGGTGGCCGCCCCAGTTTTGCAGCAGGTCTTTGCAGTGCGTCAAAATGTCGATCAGGTTGAGCGAGTGCACGCCGCGGCCAGAGCCCTTGGCCAGCGCGTCGCCCTCCTTGCCGAGCACGACGCAGGGGCGCCCGAACTGCCGCGAGAGTTTGCCCGCCACAATTCCGACAACGCCCGGATGCCAGTGCTCGCCGTACAGCACAAAGGCGGGGTCGGAAGAAAAGCCGCCCTCCTCGATCATGCGCAAGGCGTCCTGGGTGACGAGGCGCTCCTTTTCCTGGCGTTCCTTGTTGAATTCATTGAGCTGGTTGGCCAGCTCGGCGCATTGCTGGCCGTCGGAACTTAGCAGCAGCTCCACGGCGATACTGGCGTCGTCGAGCCGGCCGGAGGCATTGATGCGCGGGCTTAGGCGGAAGGAGACATCGGTGGGGTTAAGCGGTTGGCCGGCGGAGATATTGCACGATTCCAAAAGTGCGTGTATGCCCGCGCGCTTGCGCTGCCCGAGCATCTGCAGCCCAAAGCGCGTGTAGATGCGGTTCTCGCGGCGCATGGGAACCAGGTCGGCGATCGTGCCCATGGCGACCAGGTCGAGCAAATCGACCAGCCGCAGGCTCTGCGCGTTCGGGTCGCCCTGCGCGCGGCGCAAACGGCGCAGTCCGTGTGCCAGCTTGAAGGCCAGCCCCACGGCGCACAAGTGCGTCCACGGTTCGTTTTCACCATCATACACATGGGGGTTGACGATGGTCGCGTCGGCCTCGCGCCCTTCCTTGGAGCGGTGGTGGTCGGCGATGATCACGTCTATGCCCAGCTTGCGCAGCCGCGCGATCTGGTCGACGGAATTGGTGCCGCAATCCAGCGTGACAAACAAGTCGGGGTTGCCGTCCTTAAGCACGCGGTCCAGCGCCTCGTGCGAAAGCCCGTAGCCCTCGCTCAAACGCCGCGGCACGGCGTAGCGCGGGCGGGCGCCCAGGTGGCGCAGCACCAGCACAAACAGCGCGACGGCCGTCACCCCGTCCACATCGTAATCGCCGAAGACCAGGATGTCCTGGCGCTGGTCGATCGCGCGCGAGATGCGCCCGACCGCGTCGTCCAAATGACTGATGCGCGACGGGTCGTCTAGCCGGTTAATACTGCAGTTGAGGAATTCGTCCGCCTGATCAGGATCGTCAAACCCCAGCCGCGCAAGCAAGCGTGCGACGACCGGGCTGACGGAGAGCTTTTCGATCAATTGGTCGATCAGCTCCTGGGGAGGCTCCGGGAGGGTGTTCCAGGGCATTGGGTGTTCTTTGTTTTGTTGTTAATAAAAGTTTCATGGCAATAAAAACGCGCGAACGCGCAGGTGTTCACCGAGGGCGAAAAACAGGCGCGGCGCTTCCCAAAACCGGATCGCGCGCCTTTTGCGCTTCCTCTACCAAACAATACTGATATTGCCCCGCCTCGAAAACTAAAAAATTCCCAAAACATTTCGGACAGCGTTTGCCGTAGCGCACAAAGATTTTGCCCTTTGGCCGAAAAAGCTCTATAAGTGAGTGTTCAACCGTTGCATTATGAGCCAGAAGTCCAAAAGCGCCCTCGATTCCTTCTACCAGCCGGCCGACAAATTCTTTCCGTCGCAGGCTCCCACCGCGCTGACTTTCGACGACGTCTCGCTGGCGACCCTTTATTCGGACATTTTGCCTCGGGAAACAAAATTGGACACCTCGCTGTCCGACTCGCTGCCGCTGTCCTTGCCGATTATTTCCTCGGATATGGACACCGTCACGGAAGCGCGCATGGCGATTTCCATGGCGATGCAGGGGGGGCTGGGCGTCATTCATTACAACATGACGCAGGCGCAGCAAGTGCGCGAGGTGGCGCGCGTCAAGCACCACATCCACGGCCTCATTCAGGAGCCGGCGCGCGTCTTGCCCAACCAGACGATTTCCGAGGTTTTGAAAATCATCGAGGACAAGCACTACAGCTTCCGCACGTTTCCCGTCGTCAACGAAAAGGGCGTGCTGGTCGGGCTGCTGTCCGGGCGCGTCGTCAAGGAGCGCTATGGCTCGCACAAGGTGGCCGAGGCCATGACCCCGCGCAAGGACGTCTTCACGATCAACCAGCGCGCGCTTAAAAAAGACCCGATCGGCGCGGCCGACAAATTTTTCAACGAGCACCTGGGCATCAACAAGCTGCTGGTGGTTGATAACGACGACAAGCTCTGCGGGTTGTTCACCCTCTCGGACATCGAGCGGCTCAGCGAGGAGGCGCGCGCCGACAGAAGGACTTCGCGCGACAGCGATTTCCGCCTGCGCTGCGCCGCGGCCATCGCCATCCCGCGTCTGGACGACGGCAAATTGGACAAGGACAACCTGGCCGCCCACATCGGCGCGCTGTCGCAGATGGGTTGCGACGCCGTCGCGCTGTCGACCGCCCACGGGCACACCCAGGGGGTAGGGCAGGCCGTCAAGTTTGTGCGCGGGCAGTTTAAGCATCTGACGATCATCGCGGGCAATGTCACCAGCGGGGAGGGCGTCGACTATTTGGCCGGTTGCGGTGCAAACGCCGTGAAGATCGGGCAAGGCCCCGGTTCCATCTGCACCAC
>JAKPNF010000119.1 GCA_029548565.1 Verrucomicrobiota bacterium | reverse complement strand
GGAGCCGCGCCCGCGCTCGCCATTTTGCGCGCGCAATGAGGGCGTATAGCGGTACTGCGTCAAATCCGAGACATTGCTGTCGCCCACCAGCACGACATCGCCCCCCCTGCCGCCGTTGCCGCCATTGGGGCCGCCCTTGGGAATGAACTTTTCACGCCGAAAACTGACGCAGCCATTGCCCCCGTCGCCCGCCGCCAAAAAAACCTCTGTCTCGTCGATAAACATTTTTTAAAATTCCTGAAAACCCAGCATAGCCACCCGCCCAACCAAAGGAAATGTTTTTCGCGCAAAACTCAAGGCAGCGCCTTCTGCTTTTCTCCTAATAAAACACTTTCCTATCCAGCGTGCGGTAGTGGATGGCTTCGAGGAGGTGTTCGGTTTGGATGAGTTCGCTTTGTGCCAAATCGGCGATGGTGCGGGAGACTTTCAGAATGCGGTCGTAGGCGCGGGCTGAGAGGTTTAGCTGTTCCATTGCCTGTTGCAAGATGGCGCCTTGCTCGTTGGTCAGCTCGCAGTATTTGCGGATTTGCGCGCCGCTCATGCGGGCGTTGCAGGGGGCGGCGGCGCGCAGGCGGGCGGTCTGGATGTCGCGGGCGGTTTTCACGCGTTGGCGGATTTTTTCGGAAGGTTCGGAAGGGGTGGCGGCGCGGATTTCCTCTATGCGCAGGGCGGGCGCCTCGACGTGAATGTCTATGCGGTCGAGCAGGGGGCCGGAGATGCGGGCGCGGTAGCGCTGGATCTGCGGCTGGGTGCAGCGGCAGGAGTGTTTGGGGTCGCCCAGATAACCGCAGGGGCACGGGTTCATCGCGGCCACGAGCATCAGCGAACAGGGCAGTTTCACTTTGGCGGCCGAGCGCGAGATGGTGACAAAGCCGTCCTCCAGCGGCTGGCGCATGACTTCGAGCGCGGAGCGTTTGAATTCCGGTAGCTCGTCCAAAAACAGCACGCCGTGGTGGGCGAGTGAAATTTCGCCCGGGCCGGGGATCGTGCCGCCGCCGAGCAGGCCGACATCGGAAATCGTGTGGTGCGGGCTGCGAAAGGGGCGGCGGTAGCAGCGGTTCTCGCGAGAGAGTGAGATGCCCGCGGCGGACTGGATGGCGAGAATTTCCAAAAACTCGTCGAGAGTCGGCTCCGGCATGATCGTGGGGATGCGGCGGGCGACCATGCTCTTGCCGGAACCGGGCGGGCCGATCACGAGCAAATTGTGCCCGCCGGCCACCGCGATCTCGACGGCGCGGCGCAACGCGGTTTGGCCTTTGACTTCTGAAAAATCGACCCAGTGGCGCTCATCGGGCGGGCGGCGAAAAGGGCTCTCGTCGGGCGCGATCGGCGCGACAGAAAGAGTGCCCTCCAAAAATTGCGCGGCCTCGCGCAGCGAGTCGACGGGATAGGCACTCACGCCTTCGACCAGCGCCGCTTCTTCCGCGCTTTCGCGCGGCAGCAACACGCCTTTTTTATTCATCGAACGCGCCAAAAGGGCGAACGACAGCCCGCCGGGAACCGGCCGTGTTTTCCCGGAAAGCGACAGCTCGCCCGCTATTAAATAGTCGTCCATGAACTGCGGCTTTATCTGCCCCGTGCAGGCCAAAAGCCCGAGGGCGATCGGCAGGTCGTACAAGGGGCCTTGCTTGCGCAAGTCACCGGGGGCGAGATTGATCGTGGTGCGCGTTTGCGCGGCGCGGTAACCGCTGTTAAGCAAGGCGGAGTTCACGCGGTCGCGCGATTCCTTGACGGCGGCGTCCGGCAGGCCGACGAGCACAAGATCCGGCTCGCCGCTCTCGCCGGAGTTGACTTCCACGTGCACACTTTGCGCCTGTATGCCCAAAAGGGCGCCGGAATAAAGCGATGCGAACATGGGCATTACAATAGCAGGTTGCGTGGGGAATAAAAACTATTTCTTTCCATCACTAAAAATTTTCCCGCCCATGACAAAGGGGATGAAACGCTTCATGGCAGGGGGTAGCACGCGGCCCTTGCGGTAGACAAGTCCCAGCGGGCGCTGCAACTGCACGCCTTTGATAGGAACCTGCACAAGCGCGCCTTGGCGCACCTCTTGCTGCACCGTCACCTCCGGCACGATGCTGACCCCCGCGTCGATCTCCACGGCGCGCTTGAGCGTCTCGACGTTGTCAAACTCCATGACAGGCTCCACGGAAAGTTTTTGTTTTTTAAAGGCCGCGTCCACCGCCTTGCGCGTCGGGATGTCCGGCTCGAAGGCGATGAATTTCTGGTGGGCGATGTCGGCCAGCCCCACCGATTTTCGCCGTGCGAAGGCGTGCTGCGGCGAACAGATGGCCACCATGCGGTCGGCCTTGAAAACGCAGACTTCCAGTTGCGGGTGCTTGTGCGGGAAGGCGACCATGCCGATGTCTGTCCGGTTATTTAAAACATGTTCGTAAATCTGGGTGGCGCGGCGGTATTCCACGCGCAGGTTGACATCGGGGTACACACGGGTGAAGGAGCGTATCATCTCCGGCAACTCGTGCAGCCCGATGCTGTAAATCGTCTCGATCGACAGCGTGCCGGAAATGACGCGCTTCATCTCCAAAAGCCCCGTTGTCAGCTCGTCGTGCGCGCGCAGGATGCGGCGGGCGGCCTCGTAAAAAAAACGCCCTTCGGCCGTGAGTTTGAGCTGCTTTTGCCCACGGTCGACAACCAGCACCTGGTACTGCTTTTCCATCGCGCGCAACTGCTGGCTGACAGCCGACTGCGTGATGCAATTGAGCTTGGCGGCCTTCGAAAAACTGCCCGTCTCCACCAAGTCCACAAAGACCTTGAAATTGCCGATCTGCATCGAGCTTTACTACTATTGGAAAAATTCATAGCTGTCGATTGTTTTGAGTGTGCGAAAGACTATCCGTCCGTTAGAATGATCGCTTAAAGATGATCGCTTACGAGACATTTTTGGAAAACTTAAGCGCCGTGCGCGCGCGCATCAAGGCCGCCTGTGAAAAGGCCGCGCGCCCGATAAGCGACGTGGCGCTGTTGCCCGTCACCAAAACCCATCCCGAGCAAGCCACGCTGTACGCACACAAGGCCGGGCTATTCACGGTCGGTGAAAACCGCGTGCAGGAAGCCGCCGCCAAGAAACAGGCCGTGCCCGAGCTTGCAGGCACCCTGCGCTGGGAGCTTGTTGGCCACCTGCAATCCAACAAGGCCAAGCTCGCGCTGGAGACTTTTTCCCGCATCCAGTCGGTCGATTCCGTGGCGCTGGCACAGCGGCTCAACCGCCTGTGGCTTGAGCGCGGGCAAACGGATGCTTTTGCGATCTTGCTCGAAGTGAACACCGGCGAGGATCCGAATAAGTTCGGCTTTCAAACACAGCAAACCGCCGCCGCGCTCGAGGAAATTTTAAGCACCTGCCCGGCTCTGCGCGTCGAAGGGCTCATGACGGTCGCGCCGCTGGAAGGCGGCCGCGCCGTCGCAAGAACCGCCTTCGCCGCGCTGCGGGAACTGCGCGAATCGCTCCAGGCAAAATTCAAAACGCCGCTGCCCGAACTTTCCATGGGCATGACAGACGATTTGGAGGAAGCGATTCTGGAAGGCAGCACCCTCATCCGAGTGGGCACTGCCTTGTTTGGGACTCGCTAAAAAGAGTTCCACTCGCACCTAAAAACGGTCAGAATAAAGACGTGCATTCCCTGCCGCAAGACACCGAAAAAGTTTACCGCCTCGCCGACCTCGACCAGTGGCCGGTGTCGCCGGGCTTGGTGTCGCTGGCGATCCTGGGGCACCCGGTCGCCCACTCGCTAAGCCCCGCCATGCACAATGCCGCGCTCAAGGAGCTGGCCAAGTCGGCGGCGCGCTTTCACGGCTGGCGCTATTACAAATTCGACATCGCGCCCGAAGAACTGGCGCAGGCGCTCCCGCTCTTTTTACAAAAAGGCTTCGCGGGGTTAAATCTCACCGTGCCGCTAAAAGTCGACGTGCTGAAAATTCTCGGCAGCGAGAACGCGTCCGAGGGTGTTTTAAAATCCGGCGCGGCCAACACCCTCATCGCTTGCGAAGAAAAATGGCTGCTCGCCAACACCGATATTGGCGGCCTCGAAACCGCCGTTAAACAAACGCTAAAAATTTCGATTCCCTCGCGCCCCTGCGTGATCCTGGGCACGGGCGGCGCCGCGCGCGCCGCGATCACCAGCATGGCAAGCGTCCTCTGTCCGCTCATAGAAATCCGCAGCCGCACTCCCGAGCGCGCGGCGGCGTTTTTAGACGATTTAAAAAAACTCGGGTTTTCAAATGTAAAAAGCGCCGCGCAAGACGCCCCGCTGCCCAAGGGCGCGCTCGTCATCAACGCGACTCCGCTGGGACTAAAAACAGGCGATCCCTCGCCGCTGAACCCCGCGCTGCTCAAAGACGGCATGGCTGTTTTCGACACCACTTACGCGCCCGCGCCCAGTGCTCTGCTTAAAGCCGCCGCCGCAAAAAATCTACCGCACAGCGACGGGCTGCCCATGCTCGCCGCGCAAGGGTACCACGCATTGAATTTGTGGCTGGAAAACAGGCTGCGTTTTCATTTGGATGACATATTTATGGAGCGCATGCTCGCCGCCGCGTGTTTGGCGCTTAAACAAAAAACGACATGACTGAGATCGCACACAACATGCAGGCGCACTGGCCGTGGTTTTGGCCGCTCATCGTCTTTATTTTCGGGGCGTGCGTGGGCAGTTTTTTGAATGTGTGCGTCTACCGCATTGCAGCGGGCAAGTCCATTGTGCGCCCGGGTTCCACCTGTGCCTGTGGAAAACCCATCCGTTTTTACGATAACATTCCTATCCTGAGCTGGTTCATCCTGCGCGGCAAGGCGCGCTGCTGCAAGCGCCCGTTTTCGATCCGTTACCCGCTGGTCGAGGCATTGACAGGGCTGTTGTTTTTGCTGATCTACTGGCAATATCCGCTGGGCGCGGCGGCCGCGCTGTGGATCTTCGCCGCGCTGCTGATCGTCGGGACTTTTATCGACATCGACACCATGCAACTGCCCGATGTCGTGACCGTCGGCGGCACGTTTTTGGGCGTCGCCTTGTCCTTCGCCCTGCCGCAATTGCACGGCGTGGCTGGGAGCGACATTTTTATCGTCAACGCCATCCGTTCGGTCACGCTTTCGGTGTTGGGAATCGTCGTGGGATCGGGCGTGATCGTCTGGATCCGCGAGGGCGCGCAGTTCATCATGCGGCGCGAGGCGATGGGCTACGGCGACATCGTGCTCATGGGTATGATAGGAGCTTTCTGCGGCTGGCAGGGCGCGTTGTTCGCGATTTTCGGCGGCTCGATTCTAGGGGCGGCCGTCATGATCCCGCTGGTCGCCCTGCGCGCGCTCAAAAAAGGCGAAGGGCAAAACGCCGCGGCGCTGCGCAACATAGAAGTGCCCTTTGGCCCCTGGCTGTCGCTAGGCGCGCTGCTTTATATCGTGTGCCTGCGCGCGCCGGTCGACGCGTATTTTCTCAATCTGAGCGAGTTGTTGTTCCCGTGAAAAACTTTTTGCCGGCGTTTTGCGTGTGGGGACTTTTCGCGTTGACGGGCTGCGCGCCCGACGCGCCGGACGAACGCGCGCACCACCCGTTGCCCGAAGGCGCCGAGATCACCGACCACCCGCCCGGGCAAACGGGCGGCAGTTTTGTCTACACGCTGCCGATGGAGCCGCGCACCTTCAACGCGCTGATCGCCGAGGATGCCTACGCCGCGCAGATCATCGCCCTCATGCTGCCCGGGTTGACAACGCTCGACCCCTTCACCCAAAAACCCAAGGGCGAGCTGGCACACAGTTGGGAAATTTCTGAGGATAGAAAAAGCTACACCGTCCGCTTGCGCGAGGGACTCAAATGGAGCGACGGGGCGCCCTTCACGGCGGACGACGTGGTCTTCACCTTCGACACTATTTTCGCGAAAGATATCCCCAACCGTTACCGCCAGCAATACACGATAGGCGGGCAGCCGCTGCGCTATGAAAAAATAGACGCCCACACGCTGCGCTTCAGCACCGCCAAGCCCTACGCGCCTTTTCTAAACGACTTGGGCTTCATCTCCATTTTGCCCAAGCACAAGCTCGAGCGTTTCGTGAAAGACGGCACTTTTAAAAGCCGGTGGAGCAACCAGACCGCGATGGACACGCCGCAGGAGATCGTCGCGCTGGGAGCTTTTCGCATTCACTCGTACCGCCCGGGCGAGCGCATCGTGCTGGAGCCAAACCCGCATTACTGGAAGGCCGACAAAAACGGGCAGCGCCTGCCTTACATCGACCGGCTCATCATCAAATTCATCCCCGATGCCAACACCGGCACGCTGCTGTTTGCCACGGGGCAGGTGGACGCCGCGGTCGTCTCGCCCTCCGATGTGGCCTGGGTGCGCAAAAGCGCCGAGACTTACGATTTTACCATCCACAACCGTGGGGCGGACACCGGCATCTTTTTCATCTACTTCAACCTGAAAAGCGGGCACGATGCGCACGGCGACCCTTACGGCGACCCCGTGAAGAAAAAATGGTTTTCCAACCTCCATTTTCGCCGCGCGCTCATGCACGCGATCGACCGGCCGGGGCTTATTCAGGCGGTGATGTTCGGCCAGGGCGGCGAGCTGGATTCCATCATCTCCCCGGCCAACGGAAAGTGGCACAACCCGCACACGAAAAAATATAAGTACGACCCCGCCCGCGCGAAAGAGGAACTCAACATGGCCGGTTTTTCCCGGGACAAAGACGGGCAGCTGACCGACGGCGAGGGCAACGCCGTGCAGTTCGAATTGCTGGTGGCCGACGGCAGCGAGCGCAGCGCGAAAATCGCCACGACTTTTTTGGACAACATGGCGGCGATCGGCATCACGGTGCGGCTGGCGTACCTCGACTTCGGCACGCTGATCTCGCGCACGAGCGACACCTTTTCCTTTGACGCGGCCATGTTGGGGCTGACCGGCGGGGGAGACCCTTCCGGCGGCAAGGCGGTCTACCGTTCCGACGGGCGGCTGCATTTTTGGAACCCCTCGCAACCCAAGCCCGAAACCGACTGGGAAAAACAAATCGACGCGCTGTTCGATGCCTCCGAATCCGAATTCGACGAGGCCAAGCGCGTCGCGCTCATCTACGAAATGCAGGACGTCATCAGCGAGCAGGTGCCGCTGCTGTTTATGGTGACGCCAAATTCCTTCATGGGCCTGCAAAACCGCTGGCAGGGGGTGCGCCCGCCGCCGATCGGCTCGCTGCTGTGGAACCTTGAATCGCTCTGGGAGAAGCGTGCGCAGCCATGACCGGATTTTTCGCGCGCAGGCTGTTGTCGGCGATCCCGCTGCTGCTGGGCATCTCGCTGCTGGCGTTTTTGCTGATGTACCTTTCGCCCGGGGACTCGCTGTCCGAGGCGCGCGCCTCGCGCGACATTTCGCAGGAGTTCATCCAGCAGCTCGAGCAGGAACGCGGGCTGGACAAGCCCTGGTATGTGCAGTACACCCGCTGGCTCAAAAAAACCGCGACGGGCGATTTCGGTTACTCGTGGACATACAAAACCCCCGTCTCGCAACTGCTCGGCCAGCGCGTGGTGGCCACCCTTTGTTTGAGCGTGTGCGCGCTGACGCTGGCGTGGGTGCTGGCGATCCCGCTGGGGGTATTGTCCGCGATCAAAAAGGACAAACTGTTCGACCGCCTGGCCGCGCTGTTCGCTTATTCGGCGATCTCGATTCCCAGTTTCTTCCTCGCGCTGCTGGGCGTTTTCTTCGCCGCCAAAACGGGCTGGCTGCCCACGGGCGGGCGCACCGCGCTGGACCACGACTTTTTGCCGCCCGCCGCGCAGGCGTGGGATTATTTAAAACACCTCGCCTTGCCCGTGCTCATCCTTGCGATCGGTTCTGTGGCCGGCATGATGCGCGTCATGCGCGCGAATTTTCTGGACGACATGCAGGCCCAGTACGCCATCACCGCGCGGGCAAAAGGGCTGTCCTACGGCCGCGTGATGTTCGTGCATGTGCTGCGCAACGCGATCAACCCGTTGATCACCTCGCTGGGCTTCGCGCTCTCGGGGCTGCTGTCCGGCTCGGTGCTGGTCGAGAATGTCTTAAATTATCCGGGGCTGGGGCAACTCATTTACGACGCGATCGTGCGCAAGGATCAGGACGTCGTGCTGGCTGCCGTCATGATGGGCTGCGTGATGCTGCTGATAGGAAACATGCTCGCGGACTTGCTGCTGGCCATGAGCGACCCGCGCATCCGTCTGGAAAAATCGAGCGCGTCGCTGCGCTGGGATAAAAAGCGTTTTCTCTCGCTGGGCAAAATCGCCGCCGCCTTGCTGCTGGTTTGCGGCGCGGGTTTGGGCGTTTATCACGCGACACCGGGCGTCCAAAAAATCGCGCTGTACGCGCTGGGCGCGGTCGTTGTCGGGGCGGGGGCTTTGTGCGTCGGCGTGCTGCTGTGGATGATTTTTAAACTGTTCGCGCGGCTGTGGCGCCCGCTGCTCAAAAAGCCGCTGGGCTTCGCGAGTCTGGGCGTGTTGCTTATATTATACCTGCTGGCGCTGTTCGCCGACCAGGTCGCGCCCTACCCCGCGCAGCTGCCCAACCTCGAAAAATTTTACCACCCGCCCACCGCGCTTGTCTGGCAGGAAGGCAAACTGTGCGTTCAGCAATACGCGCTGACCGACGCGGTCACCGCCAGCTACGAAAAAATGCCAGGACAGACGATTCCCCTAAAATGGTTTTCGGACGGAAAATTGTTTTCGTTGGACACCCAGGACACGCAGGCGCGCGTTTATCTCTTGGGAGCAGACGGCACGGGGCGCGATTTGTTCTCGCGCTTGTTGTACGGAGCACGTATTTCGCTTTCGATCGGATTGGTCGGCATCTCAATCACTTTTTTGATGGGCTTTTTGGTCGGGGGGCTGGCGGGCTACTTCGGCGGGTTGACGGATTTTTTTGCGATGCGCGGCGTGGAATTCATCATGGCGATCCCGTCCCTGTATTTACTATTGGGATTACGTTCTGCCCTCGCGCCGCATTTTGATTCGGGGCAAATGTTTTTGCTCATTATTCTCATCCTGTCTTTCATCGGCTGGGCGGGCACGGCGCGCGTGATTCGCGGCATGGCGCTGTCCCTGCGCCAACGCCCCTATGTGCTGGCCGCGCAAGCCTGCGGGGCCTCGACCGCGCGCATTTTGGTAAAACACTTTTTGCCGAACTTGGCCAGTTACCTGCTGGTGGCCGCCACGCTCTCGATTCCCGGCTACATTTTGGGCGAGGCGGCGCTGAGCTTTTTGGGGCTGGGCATTCAGGAGCCGTCGGCCTCGTGGGGGCTGATGCTGAAAGATGCCCAGCAGCTCAAAATTTTCATGCTGGGCTTTTGGTGGATGTTTTTGCCCGGGCTGGCGATTTTTCTGACCGTCATCTCCTTCAACCTGCTCGGCGACGCCCTGCGCGACATCATCGATCCGAAAATGAAACTCTGACGTCTTTGCCTTTGAGTTTTTTCCTCTTTTTCCAAAGAATGAAATGAACGTGAACGAACCATCCACAGCGCTGCTCGAGGTGCGCGACCTGCGCATCGGCTTTCGCTCGCGCATGGGCGGGCCTTTGAACGAGGTCGTCCACGGCGTGTCATTCTCGATCGGCAAGGGGCAAGTGCTGGCGGTCGTGGGAGAGAGCGGCTCCGGCAAATCGGTCAGCGCGCTGTCGCTGACAAAACTGCTGCCAAGCCCCCCCGCCTGCGAGGTGAGCGGAACCGTGCGCTACGGCGGGCGCGAATTGCTCGGCATGAACGAGCGCGCCTTGCGGGAAATTCGCGGGCGGCACATCGCCTATATTTTTCAGGAGCCGTCCACCTCGCTCAACCCAGTCTTCACGATCGGCTGGCAGATCAAGGAGGCGGTCAACCTGCATTTTCCGAAAAAGGAAAACGT
Organism: Verrucomicrobiota bacterium; assembly: GCA_029548565.1. Lineage (GTDB taxonomy): Bacteria > Verrucomicrobiota > Verrucomicrobiia > Opitutales > JAKPNF01 > JAKPNF01. The sequence continues at coordinate 14,166 of JAKPNF010000119.1, read as the reverse complement.
GCGCGCGCACGTCGAAAAGGCGCTGGCCGACGTCGGCATCCGCGACGCCGCGCGCGTGTACGACGCCTACCCGCACGAGCTTTCCGGCGGCATGCAGCAGCGCGCGATGATCGCCATGGCGCTGGCCTGCGAGCCCGCCATTCTCGTGGCCGACGAGCCGACGACCGCGCTGGATGTCACCATTCAAAAACAAATCCTCGATTTGCTAAAAACCATCCGACGCGAGCGCGAGATGGCGGTGCTGCTGATCACCCACAACTTCGGCATCGTCGCGGATTTTGCGGACGAGGTGGCCGTCATGTTTCGCGGCGACATTGTCGAGCGCGGCAAAACGGCAGATGTCCTAAAAAATCCCCAGCACCCCTACACCCGCGCGCTGATCGCCTGCATCCCCATGCTCGGCGACACGCGGCAGCGGCTCACGACGATCGACCACGCGCAACTGGAGGCGCTGTCATGAACGAGACGCCCGACACTTTGCTCGAGGTCAAGGACCTCAAAGTCCACTACGCAACTGGCGGCGGGCTGCTCGGCTCTCCCAAGAGCGTGACCAAGGCCGTGGACGGCGTGTCCCTCTGCGTCAAGCGCGGCAGGACCACCGGGCTGGTGGGCGAAAGCGGTTCCGGAAAAACAACGATAGGCCGCGCACTCGTGCGCCTGGCCGACGTCACCGCAGGCGATATTTTTTACGAGGGCGTAAGCCTGCGCGCGCTGGACGAACGGCAGTTCTTCCCCTACCGCAAACGCATGCAGATGATCTTTCAGGATCCCTTCAACTCCCTCAACCCGCGCATGCGCTTAGCGGGCATTTTGGAGGAGCCCCTGCGCATTCATTTCCCGAAAATGTCCGTCCAAAAACGCGCCGCGCGCACGGGTGAACTGCTGGAGCAAGTGGGTTTGAGCGCGGACTTTCGCGCGCGCTATCCGCACGAATTTTCCGGCGGGCAACGCCAACGCATCGGCATCGCCCGCGCGCTGGCCGTGGAGCCCGAGTTTATCGTGTGCGACGAGCCGGTCTCCGCGCTGGACGTCTCCGTGCAGGCGCAGATCGTCAACCTGCTCAAAGACCTGCAAAAAGACCTGGGGCTGGCCTACCTGTTCATCGCGCACGATTTGGCCGTCGTCGAGCACATCAGCGACGAGGTGCTTGTCATGACGCAGGGCAAAATCGTCGAGCGCGGAAACGCCCACGAGGTCGTGGCGCATCCAAAAAATGAATACACGCAAAAGCTGATCGCGGCCGTGCCGCGCTTTTGACCGATGCGCGCGCGAATCTTAAACTGTTTTCTTTTCGCCGCCGCGCTGTGTCTTTTGTGTGTAGGCTGCGCGCCGAAAGAAACCCAGGCGCTTGAGGCCGCGCGACAAGGCGTGCTCATCATCGGCAACGGGACGGATCCCGAAGACCTCGACCCGCACATCATCACCGGGTTGCCCGAGGCGCACATTTTATGGGGGTTGTTCGAGGGCCTCGTCAATTTGGACGGCAAAACCCTCGCGCCCATCCCCGGCGCCGCCGAGCGATGGGAAGTGAGCGAAGACAAAAAGACCTACCGTTTTTTTCTGAACGAAAACGCGAAGTGGAGCGACGGCGTGCCTGTCAGTGCCCGCGATTTTGAGTTTTCCCTCGCCCGCGCGTTGACACCCTCGCTCGGCTCCAAATACGCGGCAATGCTCTTTTGCATCAAGAACGCGCGCGATGTGTTTTCGGGAAAACAAGCGCCATCCGCGCTCGGCGTGAAGGCGCTTGATGAGCACACGCTCGAGATAGAACTCGAGCGACCCACTGCCGGGTTTTTGGCGATCCTCGCAAACCCGATCGCCTTCCCCGTGCGTGAAGACGTGCTGCGCGCCCACGGCGACCCCTTCACGCGCGGCAGCCGCTGGACACGCGCGGGCAATCTCGTGAGCAACGGGCCGTTTTCCCTCGCCTATTGGAGCGTGAACGACAAGGTCGAGCTGCGCAAAAACCCGCACTATTGGGACGCGGACAAGGTGTCCTTGAACGCCATTCGTTTTCTGCCGATCTCCGACCAGACGACGGAGGAACGTGCTTGGCGCGCGGGGCAATTGCATCTCACGGATTCGATTCCGCTCAATAAAATCGACCGTTACCGCGACGAGCCGTGCGCGCGCTTCGCGCCGTGGCTGGGCAGCTATTATTATATTTTCAACACGCAGCGCCCTCCCCTGGACGATCCGAAAGTGCGCCGCGCGCTGGCGCTGGCCATTGACAAAGATGCTATCGTGCGCGTGGTGCTCAAAGGCGCGCACATTCCCGCGCGGCATTTTGTGCCCGAGGGCACCGCCGATTTTTTCCCGCCGCAAACAGGATTGGGGCATGATCCGGAACTTGCCCGCCGACTGCTCGCCGAGGCGGGTTATGGCGCGGACAAAAAGGAGTTCCCCTCCCTTTCTATCCTATATAATACGTCCGACATGCACCGCCCCGTCGCGCAAGCGGTGCAAGCCATGTGGAAAAAAGAATTGGGCATCGACGTCGCGCTGTTAAACGTCTCCTGGGGCGCCTATCTCTCGATGCGTGGCGAGGGCGACTTCGACATCGCGCGCGCCAGTTGGGTGGCTGACATCAACGACCCCGCCAACTTTTTTGAAAATTTCAGAGGCGGCAACCCGCTTAACCGCACGTCCTGGAAAAGCGAGCGCTTCGACGAGCTATTGCAACAAGCCGAACGCACAGACGACAACGCGCGGCGCACGCGGGCATTCGCGCAGGCCGAGGAGATTTTGGACGACGAGACGCCGCTGATTCCCATCTTCCATTACAACCGCGCTTATCTCGTGCGCCCCGAGGTAAAAAACTGGGACACGAATATCCTCGACCAGCGGCCGCTGAAATTTGTGCGCTTGGAGGGCGCGCAAGAATAACTCATGGCGCGCCTGATTTTCAGACGACTGCTGGAAGCGATTCCCATTTTGTGGATCGTGGCGACCCTCGCCTTTTTGCTGGCGCGCGCCGCTCCCGGCGGGCCCTTTGACCGCGAAAGCCCCCTGCCGCCCGAGGTGAAGGCGGCCGTCGAGGCGCATTACGGGTTGGACAAGCCGCTGATCGAGCAATACGGCGCGTTTTTAAAAAACCTGGCCACCGCAAACCTCGGCCCCTCTTACAAATACCCGGGCTGGAGCGTGCAGGAATTGATCGCGGACAAATTTCCCGTCTCGCTGGAATTGGGGCTGTGGGCGCTGGTGGTCGCGCTCATCGTGGGACTGGGCGCGGGGCTGCTAGCGGCGAGCAGACCGAATTCTCCGCGCGACCATGGCGCGATGGGACTGGCCGTCGTCGGCATTTGTCTGCCGACCTTCGTGCTCGCCCCGCTGCTGCTGTGGGTTTTTGCCATAAAGCTCGGCTGGTTTAACGCGATGGGCTACGCCAGTGGTGCCGACATCGTGCTGCCCGCGCTCACGCTGGGGTTGTACTTCGGCGCGTTTATCGCGCGGCTGACGCGCGGCAGCATGCTTGAGGTGCGCAACCAGGATTTCATGCGCACCGCCCGCGCCAAGGGTGCCGGTTTTTCGCGCGCCTACCTGCTGCACGCCACGCGCAACGCGCTGGGGTCGGTGGTATCCTATCTGGGGCCGACGGTGGCGGGGCTGTTGACGGGTTCCTTTGTCGTCGAGACCGTTTTTCAAATTCCCGGGCTGGGGCGCTTTTTTGTGAGCGCCGCGCTCGACCGCGATTACCCGATGGTGCTGGGCACCGTCGTTTTTTACGCCGCACTGATTTTGCTGTGCAACCTGCTGGCCGACCTGGCGCTGGCCTGGCTCAACCCCCGCTTGAGAAAAAATGGCTGACACGCGCGACATGCTTTCTGCCCCATCGCTTTCGCCGCGCGCGCAGGCGTGGGGGCGGCTGCGCCGGAACAAGGCGGCCGTCGCGGGGGCTGTCGGCGTGTGTGTGCTGATGGCCGCGTGTTTTTTGGGCGGCTTTCTCTGGCCGCAAGACCCCGCCGCGCAGGAGCTCTCAAACGCGCTAAGCTCCCCCAGCCTTTCGCACCCGCTGGGCACCGACGCGCTGGGGCGAGACATGCTCGCGCGGGTATTGCAAGGCGGGCGCGTGTCGTTCGCCGTCGGGCTTTTGGGCACGGCCGTGTCGCTCGTGATCGGGGTCTTTTACGGGATGTTTTCCGGCTGGCGCGGCGGACGCACCGACGCCCTAATGATGCGGCTGATCGACATCGCCTACGCCCTGCCCTTCACGCTGTTTGTGATGCTGCTGATGGTCGTGTTCGGGCGGCAATTCTGGCTGATCTTTGTGGCGATCGGCGCGGTGCAATGGCTCACCATGGCGCGCATCGTGCGCGGAGAAACCCTCGCGCTCAAGCAGCGCAGTTTTGTGGAGGCCTCGCGGGTGCTCGGGCAAAATGGGCGCGGGATTTTCAAAAAACACCTGTTGCCCAACCTCGCGGGCACCATCGCCATTTATGCGACGCTCACCGTGCCGACCGTCATGCTACTGGAAGCCTTTTTGAGTTTTTTGGGACTGGGCGTGCAGGCGCCGCTGACCTCTTGGGGCGACCTCATCAAAGACGGCGCGGTGCTCATGGAAGAAGCGCCCTGGCTGCTCATCTTCCCGTCGCTGGCCTTCTCGCTGACACTGCTGGGATTGAACTTTCTGGGCGACGGCCTGCGCGACGCGCTCGACCCGCGGCGGGGGGAGAAATGAAAGTAGAGAGATGCGGGGGAAAACCTTTTTTTGAAAAAAAAGGTTTTCCCCCGCGCCCCCTTTCCCAAAAAACTTTGTATATTTTTGGCTGGCGCCGCTCGGGGTGGCCTTTGTTTAGGTAAGGTTTTTTAGTTGTCGGAGGACTTCGTAGGTGACGACGCCGGCGGCGGTCGAGAGGTTTAAGGAGCGCATGTCGGGGTTTTCGTGCGGGATGCGGATGCGAAAGGGCTCGCCGATTTTTTCATGCAGCCACGGCGGGCAGCCCGCGCTTTCCTTGCCGAACAAAAGGCCGTCGCCGTCTTGAAAGCGCGCATCCCAGTAAAGCGTTTGCGCCTTGGTCGTGCACATGAAAACGCGAGCGGGGCGCGCGGGGGAATTTGAAAAGGCCTCCCAGTTTTCGTGGTGGTGCACGTCGAGGCTTTTCCAGTAGTCCATGCCGCTGCGCTTTAGGTGGCGGTCGGTGATCGTGAAGCCCAGCGGGTGGATAAGGTGCAGGCGCGACTTTGTGACCGCGCACAAGCGCCCGATATTCCCCGTGTTTTGCGGGATCTGTGGCTCGAACAAAACGACGTGCAGCATGGCAAAGCGTGTATCCAGATTTTAACGACGATCGCGCAGGGCGCGGTCGACCTCGCGGCGGGCTTCCTTCTTTTTGAGGTCGTCGCGCTTGTCGTGCAGTTTCTTGCTCTTGCACAGGGCTATCTCCGCCTTGACGAGCGAGCCCTTGAAATACAGGCGCGTGGGGATCACCACAAAGCCCTCGCGCTGCATCTGCTGGCGGATTTTCAGCAGCTCGCGCTTGTGCAGCAGCAGCTTGCGCGGGCGCACGGGGTTGTGGTTGTTGACGTTGCCAAAGGCGTACTCGTCGATGTGCGCGTGGTACAAAAACGCCTCGCCCAACTTGTCGAAGCGCACGAAAGACTCGTTGATCTGCGCCTGCCCGGCGCGGATGGACTTGAGCTCCGTGCCCTTGAGCGCGATGCCCGCCTCGAACGTGTCGCCCACAAAATAATTGTGCCGCACCTTGGAATTGCGGATCTCGCGCTGGCGGTCGTTGTCTTTTTTGGCGCTCATGGAGCCTGTACTATTTATTTAGAAAAATAAAAAAGCCGTCGAGAAAAAGCGTCCCGGCGGCCTGGGTAATTAATCAAGCCCGAAGGCTCGCGCTTTATTTGTCTTGGGAGGGATCCCAAAGCTCGTAGGAAATTTTGCCCTCGATGATTTCGCGCAGGGCCACGTCTTCGGGTTCCAGGCGCTCGAGCGACTCGACCAGCGGTTTCATGCCGGTTTTCAACTGCTTGACGCGGCGCGACACGACGTTGATCAGGATATTCGGGTCGGTGATAATCTGCTGGGCTTGTTTTAGATAGTCGTCTCTCATGGCGGACTGAAAAGTGGCTGTCGCGTGTGAATGAAAGGTTGATTGTGAATCCCAAGAGCGTTCTTGGCAATCTTATTTCGCTTGTTAGATGGACAAGATTGCGTTAATCAGTTTGTTATGAAAATAGCCTGGACCACCGTCAAAGACGAGAAAACCGCCCAAAAACTGGCCGCCAAGGCTGTCAAAAAAGGCCTGGCCGCCTGCGTGCAGCTCAACGGGCCGATCCAATCCGTTTACAAATGGAAGGGCAAAATCGAAACCGCCCACGAGTGGCGGCTGACCTTCAAGGTGGCCAACACCCGCTTTATGGCGCTAGAGGCGTGGCTGTTGAAGACACACCCCTACGAAGTGCCCGAATGGATAGCGGTGGACGCCGAGCGCGTGAGCGAGGCCTACCAAAAATGGGCGACGAAGCCCTAGACAGAACGCAAGGCTCATTTTTTGGTTGATAAGGCGGGGCGCTTAGGGTTGAATGGTTGTTTAAAGTCATTTTCCCACTCACTTCACAGATCCAATGAGCCAGCACAACAGCTACAAAAAAGGAACCGGCGCCGCCGGCAAGAAACGCAACGTCCTCAAGCGCTTCGAACGCGTCGAGTTGCTCAAAAAGCGCGGCCAGTGGGGCGAAGGCGACCGCGTCGTCGGCCTGCGCAAGACCAAGCCCGAGGAATAAGCCGCTGCGCATTCCTGCAAAAAACCTCCCGAAAATTCGGGAGGTTTTTTTGTTTTGGGAGCTTCCTGTGCTATCTGATTTGCCAACGGTACGGATGGCTCGAAAGCATGCGTACCCCCGTTTTTGTCAACTGCACGACATCTTCTATCCGGCAGCCACCGATGCCGCGGTAATACAGTCCCGGCTCCACGGTGACGACCGCGCCCTCTTTGAGCACGCCCCCGCGCGGCGAGAGGCTTGGAGCCTCATGCACCTCAAGCCCCAGTCCGTGGCCCAGCCCGTGAAAAAAACCCGAATAACCTTTCTTGTCAACGCTTGTGCGAAAACCGCGGGCGTCAAAAAATTTCTCCACCAATTGATGCACCGCCTTGCCGCTGACGCCCGCCTTGAGCGCGCGGATCGCTTTTTTTTGCGCGGTCAAAACCGTGTCCACCAGCGCTTGCTGCGCCTCGGACGCCCTGCCCTTTAAATAAGTGCGCGTCATGTCGCCAAAATAGCCGTCCTTGCCGCGCGGAAAAATATCGACCACGATCAGCTCGTTGGCGCGCAGGGGGCCAAAACCCTCCTCGTGCGGGTCGCAGGCCTGGTCGCCGCCGGCCACGATCGTGCCGCGGGCGCTGGCGCCGTGCTCCAGGCAAATCGCCTGAATGCGTGCGTGCAGCAGCTCGCTCGTCAGTTTTCTGTCTTTATATACAAGAAAACCGCCGCGCGGCCTTGAGGCGCGCAGCAATTTTTCGACCTCATAAAAACAGCGCGAATTCAATTCGTTGGCCTGGCAGATAAATTCCGCCTCGCGCGTGGACTTGATCGCGCGCTCGGGGAACAAATTTTCGCCGATTTTTAGGGAAAGCCCCTTGGCTTCCAGCCGCCGCGCCAACCCCAGCGGGAAATCCGCGCCCACCACGAAGGTTTTGACGCGCTGTTTTTTGGCCAGCAACACGGCCACGTCTGCGATCGTGGGCGAAGGCTGTTTTGTTTCTTTGAGCAGCTCGCCGTAGTCGAGCACCTCGTCAAAGCGCGACTGGCGTTTGCCCCGCGCAAACTCCAGCGCGTTGAGCACCGCGTACGAGCGTCCCCGCATGCGCATCGCCAAAAACGGGTCGGGCGCCAAAAAGTTCCCAAAATAGCGCAGGTTCGCGTTGCCTTTGGGCGTGTCGTAAAAAATAAGGTTGGGAACGTTTGACGCCATGGGTGGCAGCGGGTTTAATCAATTGTATCACCATGCTCACTGTCGCAGGCAAGCTCCGTTTTCTTTGCACACTGGCACTGATGGCCGCCGCCTTCCCGGGTTGCGCGCCCGAGGCGCAGACGGCAGACCCCGTGCCCGCCTCCACCGCCTTCGCGATCGCGCTGGGCGAAAAGACGCCTCAGCTCGAGCTGGCGCTCACCGACATGCAGCGCATGCGCGGCCTCATGCACCGCGAAAAAATGGGCGCGGATAACGGCATGCTTTTTTTGTTCGAGCAGCCCAATCGGCAATCCTTCTGGATGAAGAACACGCCCCTGCCGCTGGACATCGGCTTTTTCACCCGCGACGGCGTGCTGCGCGAAGTCAAACCACTGGAGCCTTTTGACCTGACCGGCGTGCAATCGCAACGCGACGACATCGCCTTTTGCCTGGAAATGCACCACGGCTGGTTCGCCAAAAACAACATAGAGGCGGGCGCCCAACTGGACTTGGATGCCCTGCGAAAAGCCGTGCGCGATCGCGCGATGAATCCGGCGGTTTTCGGGTTGTGAAATTTGAAAAAGCTAGCTTGGGGCGCCGCACGCTTACCAGATTTCCAGAAGAACCGCCAAAATACATTTGACACTCGGCGGGACAAAAAGCTACCGTGGTTCTTTACCTTTATTGGGGTGGTAGTTCAGTTGGTTAGAACGCCTGCCTGTCACGCAGGAGGTCGCGGGTTCGAGTCCCGTCCATCCCGCCAGTTTAAAAGCCCGTTTTTAGAAATAAAGACGGGCTTTTTTGCGCGAAAAATACGTGGGGAACAGGCACCTATTAAGAGGCCGAAACTGTCTTGCTTATTTCCGCCTGCGTGCGGACAGAACCAGTGCCAGTGTTCCGAGTATGGCTGCGGCGGCCGCCGGTTCCGGGATGTCGTAGTACAGCACCAGTTGGTTGGTGTCCTCAAACACCTCGAGCTTCCAAATACGCGTCGGGTCATTTTCGCCGTCGTGCACGATTAGGTTGCCCATCTCCGAGCTGTAGGTACCGTCCAAAATGATGCTGCTGGCCGCGTCGTAGTCGCCCACCACGATGAAATTGGCGCCCACGCCGACTGTGATTTCAAGGGTGGCTCCCGTGTTGAAGTGCATGACAGCGCCGTCTTGCATGTGGAAGCGCGAGGTGGCGTCCATCTTGATGGTGCCGTGCACATCCAGCCCCAGCCCCGCGCCGCTGGCGAAGATGTCGTTGTTGGACTCGATCGTGAGCGTCACACCGCTGTTGAGCGCGGTGCTGGTGGACAGCAAATGAATGTCCGTGGTGCTGCCGGCCGCCTTTTCACGGATGAGGAAATCGCCGTAGGTGGAGGAGGTGTGGTTGTTCAAACCGCCGAGTTTGCCTTGGGCGTCGATGTAGGAGATGCCGTAAGAGGGCGTGTTGCCCGCGGTGTAGGTCGAGTCACGGAAATCGTTGCCCCACAGGCCGCCGAACTTGGCCGCGTCGATCTGCGAACCGCGCAGGTCGCGGTTGATGAGCGTGGTGTTGCCGCTCAAATCCATGCCGCGCAGGTCGAACTTCCCGGTCGTGGAATTGTAATTCTTTGTCGTGAGCAACTGGTTGTAAGTGAAGCCCGTGTTTTGCAGGAAGAACATCGTGCCTCTGGACGAGTCCCAGTTGAAGGACGCGCCGTTAAAGTCGGCGTTTGCAAGCAAGGTCTGTTGGCTGCCGCTGGCGAACAGGGTGATGCCGCCGAAGCTCGTGTTCTTGAAGCTCAGCGTGCTGGCCGAGGAAGCGAACAGGGTGTCGTAAAAAGAGAAAGTGCTGCCCGCCTCGAAGACCGTGTCCTCGAAGGAAATATTGTCCACCGTGGCGTTGCTGAAGATGGTCTGCGAGGTGCCCCTAAAGGTGGCGCCCGCGAAATCAAAGTCGGACACGTCGATGTTTTTGAAGGTGAGCTTACCCGCGTAGGTGGGGGTGGAGCCGAAGATCATGGAGCCCATGGCGGCGTTGCCGCCGTCGAAGGTCACGTCAGAACCTGCGGCAAAATTGGCGCGGCTGAAGTCCGTGTTGTTGTAAAAGCCGGCGTTCCAGTTACTGATTTTGAAAAGAATGGAACCGGTGAAATTGGCGCCGTTAAAGACACTGCCGACTAGGTACGCGTCGTCAAACAAAACCTGCGAGCCGTTGGTGCTGCCGAAGGTGACATTGGAAAAGTTCGCGTTGTTCGCCCAGGAATAATCGGTGAAGGACGTGTCGCCCGTGATCGTGGCGCCCGTGAAATCCACCCAGGCCAGCCCCGCGTTGATAAAGCTGACGCCGTCCAAAACGGCCGCGCCCGCGGTGCTGCTGACCCTAAAGACGCTGTTGTCCAGCGCCACGTTATCAAACGTCACATTCTCGCCAAGGTACGCGCCGCTGAAAGTGGAGCCATTCATCTTTCCGGAAAGCATGGCGTAGCTGGCGTCTTTTTCGCCCTTAAAGAGCACCGTCCCGTTCAGTTGCGCGTCGGTGAAATTCGCGCCGATCAGATCGGAATGCGAGAATGTCACGTTGCCGGAAAGAACCGCGCCGGTGAAGTTGCCCCCGCCGATATTGGTGTCGGTGAACCGGACGTTGCCGAGAAACTGCGCGCGGTCAAAGCGCGCGCCGTCCAGCTGGCCGGAGACGACGCTGTGGCTGGCGTTGCGCTCGCCGGTGAAATTGACCAAGCCGTCGAGCAGCGCACCGGTGAAAATCACGCTGGACATTGTGTTTTGCAAAAAACTCGTCGTGCCCGAAAAGGACGCGTTGCTGAAATTCGAGTTGGCCATCGTGTTGCGCAGGAAACTCGTCGTGCCGGAGAAGTTGGCTCCAGAGAACGTGGCGCCCGTCAAAGTGGTGGTCGAGAACGTGGTCAAGCGGGAGAACGTGGAGCCGCTAAAATCCGCGCGCAGCAAGGTGCCCTGCGTAAAGCTCGTCGTGCCGTTAAACAGCGCGTTTTTCATGCTCGCGCTGGACAAGGTGCTTTGCACGAAGTTTGTCGTGCCCGAAAAGTTCGCGTTGGAAAACGTGGCGCCCGACAGCGTGGCGGACGAGAACGTGGTCGAACCGGAGAACCTGCCGCCCGTAAAATTCGCGCCGGAGAGCGTGCTTTGCGAAAAGGTCGTGTTGCCCGAAAACGTGGCCGAGGCAAAATTCGCATTGGAAAGCGTGTTTTGTCGAAACGACGTGGTGGCCGAAAACAGCGAGCTATTAAAGGACACGCTCTGGGCGCTGATGCCAATAAAGCTCGTCGTGCCGCCGAAAGTGACGTTTTTAAAACTGGCGCTGGTCAGCTTGCCGCCGTTGGCGCCCCCAGAGGCTTTTATTCCCTCAAAGTTGAAAATACCCGTGATCGTGGAGCCGTCGAAAACCGCCCGCTCGGCGTTGGCGCTATAGAATTGCGCGTTGCCCGAAAACAGGACGCCGCTGAAATCCGTGTCCGCAAGGTTTATGAAGTTCCATGCGTTGGCGCCGTCGCCGAAGGTGACGTTGCCCGCCCACGTGGAATTGGCAAAGGAAGCTCCCGCCCAGGATTTTTGCCATTCGTTGGTTATAAAGCTGCCGCCGGCCTGCCCACCGAGCGGTTCATTTGCAAGCCGTCCGCGTCAACGTTCACGGTAAGCAGCGCGCCGCTTTTCACGGTTATCTCGTCGAAAATCGCGCCACGCACTATGGAACTGGCGAAAAGCGAGTCGGAGCCGCTTTCAAAAATAGCGCCGGTAAAATTCGCGTCGGTAAAATCAACACCGGCGGTCGAAAACGTCCCGCTGAAAGACGCTCCTTGCCAACTGCTATTGGCGGCACTTATCCCGTCGAGGGACATTTTGCCATTGAAGGCCGCGTTGTTAAAAATCGCACCGGTGTAAGTGCCGCCGCTAAGGTAAGTCTCGGAATTCGCGCCGAAGACGGCTCTTGTGAAGTCCGCGTACTGGGCGCTGCCCTGAATACTGGTATAGCCGTTGAACTGCGCCTCAGTGAAATCCGCGCCGGCTAAACTGACGCCGACACCCGAAAACGTCCTGTTGAAAGACACGTTTGTCCAGCTGCTGTTACTGGCACCAAAGCCGTTGAGAGATACTTGGCCATTGAAGAGCGCATTGTCAAAAACCGCGCCGATGTAAGTGCCGTTTCTGAAATAAGTCATGGAATTCGTGCCAAAGACGGTGTCCTTGAAAGTCGTGCCATTGACAGAACCCGCCGAAAAATCGGCGGTGCCGTTAAATCGCGCGCCGGTGAAATTCGCGTTTTCCATGGCACCCCCGCTCACCGTAAAGGTTCCGTTGAACAGGGCGCTTTTCCAGCTGCTGCTTGAGCTATCAGTCCCGCTAAAACGCAGTGTGCCGTTGAGGGTCGTGTTATCGAAAACAACGCCCTTGTAGGCGCCATTGTTAAAATAAGTCTGCGAGGACGTGCCAAAAGTGACGCCCGAGAAAGTCGAGTAGCTGGCATCGCCCACCCAAATGTTAATAGTGCCGTTGAGGCTTGCCCCCGAAAAGTTGGTGTATCTCCAATCGCCGGCACCGCTGGTGGCGCTTCCGACCGTCATGGTGGAAGTTGTGCCAAACGCCGCGTTCTTGAAGTTGAGCGCGTCGGCCTGGGTGCCCGCCCCGTTCAAAGAGCCGCCGTTTTCCACGATGAACGCGCCGTTGATGCTCGCGCCCTCAAAGCTGATCGCGTAGCCCAACACGTCGTTAAATTGTATTGTCGAGCCCGCGTCAAAGACGCTGTTGAGGAAACTCACATTCCTGAGCTGGGTGCCGTTGTTGAAGAACACCCGCGAACCCAATTGGAATCGGGAAGTGGCAAACGAGGCGCTCGTCATCGTGAGCCACTCCGTGTAAAACTCCGTGTTGTTTCTCCACGTCATCCCGGAGAAGGTGCCGTTGGTCACATTCGCCCCGCTGAACCCGATTTGCACCTTTGTGCTTCCCGCGCTTACTGTCGAGCCGGAATAATTGGCCGGGTTGAACCCGTCCGCCGCCCAATTCCACTGGCTGGCCGATATCGTCCGGTTCGAATAGTTAAGCGGGGTCCCCCAGGACGGCAGACAAACTGCCGCCATCAAAAGAAACGCGCAAATGTAATTTTTACTTTTCACTGGATCTAACTTCTGCGAGTGCCCATTTGATCTGCGAGCAAAGTATATAGTAAGGTAGCTCGGCTTAAAGTTCCAACAAATAAATCAGACCTCTAAGTGAATCACTATTCCTTTAGTAGCTAAAATAATTATAGAGCAACGAATAAATTCACTCTGAAAAACAATTGTGCAAGCAACTAGTCATTTTGATAAAATACGACACTAAACGAATCAGCCGTCGTAATCTGAAGGCTTTAAAAACAAAATATCTGGCTTATGCGCCTGCCCCAAAGTCACTCTTAATTTTGCGGCTTCCAGAGAATTAATATTCAAATTCAGATTCAAGTTCCCATCCATCCTGTCAGTTTTTTTTCAAAAAGGCTGATCCGCAAGCTTTTCGAGCCGGCCTTTTTTTAACGCTGCCAAAAATACATCGTGTGCGGCTGCGTTTGGCCGGTTGCGGAAGATTTGTAGGTAAATTCAACTTCCGAATTTTCTATTTTCTGAAAACCCAGACGGCGGTACAGGACGTTCACACTTTGATAGTTTTTTGGGCGCAGGCGGTCATTCGGGCTTGTCTTTATGGTCATGATCGCGAGTTTTTCGAGCGAAAGCTCTTTGAGCAGCGCCTGCGCGTAATCCATGAAAACGTTGAAGATCTTTTTTCCGCGGCATTGCGGCTCCAAAATAAATTCGCCGATGTACAGGTAACGGCTTATGTCCAGCTTCAGCTTTACAAACGGCGCCTTAATTTCGTCTTCCTCGCAGCTCATCGGGATATAGGTGGCCATGCCGCGGACTTTTTCACCGTCGAGCACCAGCAAGATCCGCGAGTGTCCCGATTTGAAATAACGCTCCAGATACGGCTTTTCATAGTCGGGTGTGCCGTCGTAAAGATAAGGGTACTCTCGAAATATCTCGATGCGCAGGCGAGCCAGTTCTTCAAAATATTTCTTGGCCTCGGCACCCGTCAACGACTCGACACGCAGGTTTTCTTTTTTCCAGATTTCCATAAATCAGCACACGTTATTTATTAGTCCAATGATTTTTTTGATTTTCAAATTTACCGCTCCGGATGGCAAAGATATTTGTACGCACAAAAAAGACCCGCCTGCACGACGGGTCTTTTCTTTTTTTCTTTTTTTCTTTTTTCTTTTTTTTTTTT
>JAKPNF010000090.1 GCA_029548565.1 Verrucomicrobiota bacterium | reverse complement strand
GCGGCCACCACGGCAACGCGTTCACGAGCGTTGTGGCGGGGGGCGGATTCAAGGGCGGCCACGTGATCGGCAAAACGGACGAGCGCGGCGAGGAGGTGGTCGAGCGCCCCATCTATGTGTGCGATATGATAGGCAGCCTCTACCACCTGCTGGGCATCGACCCGGCCGCCACGCTCAGACACCCGCAAGGCAGGGAGTTGCCGCTGCTGGCCGACGAGCAGGAACAGCGCGCCTTTGTCGCCGAACGCAAAAACCGCCTGATCGCCAAAGGTCTCGGCGACCCGCGCGAGGGCGACTTGCCGCTGGGAATTTTGAGGGAAATCATGTGAACACCCTGACCAAAAATTTTCTGCTTTGGGCATGCGCTTTATCCGCGAGCGCGGGGCTGTGGGCGCAAAGTGGCACCGCGAACATGGCCTATGTTTATCCCGCGGGCGGACAGGCGGGCACCACCTTCAAAGTCTGGGTCGGCGGCAGCAATTTGCAGCTCGTCAAATCGGCGGTGATCAGCGGCGGGGGCGCCGAGGTGAAATTCATCGAAACCGACATTCCCGACAAGCAAAACGTAATCAACCGCCTGCGCAAGGAGGTGGAAAAGCTCGTGCTGGAAGAACATCCCACCAGCGATGTGGAAGAATTAAGCAGGCGCGTGAACCAGTATTTTAAAGATCATCCGCAATACGGCCAGCGCCGCGTCCAAACCGTGGCCTCCATCCACACGCGCGAGATCTCGACCGACGCGCTGGCGGATATCGCCTGCTTCGAGGTCACCCTCAAGCCCGACGCCAAGCCCGGCATGCGCGCGTTTTGCGTGCGCTCGCGCGACGGGGCGAGCAATGTCCTGCCCTTTTATATAAACACCCTGCCCGAGCTTGTCACCCCGCTGTTTCGCGACATTGTGAAAGAGGACGCCCGCCAGCGCGCCACCACGCGCACAATGGTGCTGGGCACCACGGCCGACCAGCCGCGCCCGTATTTTCCCGAGGAAGGCGAGAAATTCGACGTCACCCTGCCCGTGATCGTCAACGGCCAGGTCACCTTCGCCAAACCCGACAATTTTTTCTTCGAGGCAAAAAAAGGGCAGCAGATTGTCATCGCCGTGTGGGCGCGCGCGCTGATCCCCTTCATTTCCGACGCCGTGCCCGGCTGGTTCCAAAGCACCGTCACCGTGCTGGATTCGCAGGGCAGGATGGTCGCCCAGTGCGACGATTATTACCATGATCCCGACCCCATGCTATGTTTCAACGTGCCCGAAGACGGCAAGTACTGCGTGCAAATAGCGGACGCCGTCTCACGCGGGCGCGAGGATTTTACGTACCGCATGCTCATCGGCGAGGTGCCCTTTGCCACCCACGTTTATCCGCCGCTGGTGCGCAAGGGGCAGACGGCCATTCTCTCGCTGCGCGGCTGGAATTTACCCGTGCCCACCGTCTCCTTCACCCAGCAAAGCGAACCGCAAACCCAACACGGCCAACGCGACTTGCCGGACTTGCACGCGCAGGGAATTTTTCAAAAGGAATTGCCCCTGCACATTTCCACCGTCGCCGCCACGCAGACGCAAACGCTTCAAAACGGCACGGTAAAAATCGAGAGCCTGCCCGCCGAGCTTGCGGGCATCATCGACACGCCCGGGCGGATAAACCGCTACCAGTTCGACGCCAAAGCCGGGCAGACACTGCTCATCGAAACGCGCGCGCGCCGCCTGAATTTGCCGACGGACACGTTTTTAATTCTCAAGGACGAAGACGGAAAACCCCTCGCCCACGCCGATGATTTTTACGACGACGACGAAGCCCTCATCACCCACCACGCCGACGCGCGCCTGACGCACACGTTTGAAAAAGACACCACTTGCACGCTCGAAGTTTCAGAAACACAAGGGCGTGGCGGCGAGGATTTTTCATACGTGCTTTCGATCGGCGAACCCGTGCCGGATTTTTCCTTGAGCACCGTCCCCGTGACGATCAACGCCGTCGCGGGAAAAACAACCGATTTCGCCGTCTACGCCGTTCGCAAAAACGGATTTGACGGGCCTATCCGCCTGCGCGGAAAGCGCCTGCCGGAAGGCGCGAAACTCTCAGGCGCGAAAATTCCCGCGGGGGCGTCCAGTATTTCGCTCACGCTCACACTGCCCAAGGAAACAGCGGAAATGAACCGCGCCATCGTCATCGAGGGCGTGGCCGATTTTGGCGAAGAACCCAACCCCCGCCTGCCACGCGCGGCCGCGCCCAGCGAGCTGATGATGCAGGCGTTTTACATCTGGCACCGCGTGCCCTACGACACCCACCGCCTGCTCGTGCGCACGCCCAAATCCGCCGCGATCCCCGAGTGGATCGCAAACCTGGTGTGCAAACCCGTGAAAAGCCCCCTGCCGCTCAAACTACCGCGCGCGGGCGGAAAAGTGACGCTCGAAATCGGCAAGACCGCCCCCTTAAAAGCGCCGACGACCTTTGACTATTCCATCAAAGTGGGGCCGGATGGTTTGAGCATCGAAGCCGTGCGCATCGAAAACGGCGTCACCTATTTGGACTTGGCTATCGACCCTTCCAAAACCGCCAAGGCGCCCGATGGCAACCTTGTCATCACCGTAAGAACCAAGCACCTCTCGCCCAAAAAAGAAGCGGGCAAACCCCCGCGCGTTTCCTACAACTACATCGACACCATCCCCGCCATCCCCTACGTGTTCGACACGCCGCCACCAAGGGAAAAATAAAGGACGCGCTTCGTTATTTTCGTTTCACGGCGTCGACTTCCAGCTCGAACATGAGGTCGCCGCGGCACACGTCCGAGTGCGCGTAGACAACGGGGAACGGTTGGATACCCGCTTTTTCCAGGCGCTTTTCAAAGGCGTCCATCCACTCGATTTTCGGGAAGTACGCGATGCCGCGGCACACGTCCGCCCACTGCATGTTGGCCGCCTTTAAAATCGCGGCGATGACGCACAAGGTCAGGTCGATCTGTTTGTCCAAGTCGCCCGGATGCGCGCTTTTTCCGCCCGGCTCGATGCTGGCCGTGCCCGACACAAAGAGCGCGCGGCCGTCCTTGAAATCGCAAGTCGCCCCGCGCGAAAAAGCGCTCTTGTAATCATAGGCCGGACATTGCAGCGGCGAGGGCGCCATCGCGAGTTTTGCCGCCTGCTTGTCCTTGGGAGCCAGTGCGACCATGTGCGCCAGCAAGGCCGCGCCGTGCTGGTTGTCCGCGCCGATGCCGGTGCTGGCCGGCACAAAATTCCCAAAGACAGCGTGCTTTTTAAAAAAAGCAGTGCGCACGTCGTTGAACTGTTTGTACCAGTCCAAAATGTGCGAGTTGTAAAACCAGGTGCGCACGATCTGCCTCACGCCAAAACCGTGCGCGCTTAAGATCGACTGCATGGCATCCCACACGCTCTGGCTCTGCGCGGCGCTGTCGGTTTTTGTGTCCTGCGGCACAAGCGCGCCCGCCCACAAATAACGCGCGGCCTCGTCCTCCCACACGGCTCCCCTGCGCTGGCCGTCGAGCACCACCCACTGAAATTTTCCCTCGGGCAGCGCCTCAAAACGCCCACCGAAAAACGCCCCCTTGGGCACATCGTGGCGGCCAAGAAAACTCACAGGCCAATCCGTGGAGCCAAGCTCGCCCGCCAGTGCCGGATCGCCAAAAAGCATGCCGTTAAAAATCCTCAACCCCTGCGAGGCCGCATGCTCCTGAACGCGCCGCACAAACGCCACCACGCCCTCCCCCGGCTTGGCTCTGGCGCTAAGCGCCTGAACGCCCCCGTATAAAAAGTCAGACTGGTCAATCGTGCCGCAAGAATCAAAAACAACAGACATGGGAAGTTTCAAGTAAAGGGTTTTATATAGAACACCGTTATGCCATGGAAAGTTGCGCGCAAGGGCGCTTTTTCCGTGCGGGCAAAAAAGCACCGCCCACCATTGGTCATCCAAAACGTTACACACTTGCCAAACGCTCCGTTTTTTGGCTTACTACTTCTTTACACGGACGGCGCGCCTTGAGCGCGTGTCCCCACTGGAGAGATGACAGAGTGGTCGATTGTGCCTGACTCGAAATCAGGTGAGCTCGCAAGGGCTCCGGGGGTTCGAATCCCTCTCTCTCCGCGCTTTAAGACGCAGAAAAGGCTGATTTGCAGTAAGTTGCGAATCAGCCTTTTCTTATACTTCGGAATAGCGATTTACAACTGTCTCATTTTCAACGTCCTAAAAATACGAAATGGAACGGTTGACATAACTTCGCATAACTTTGATGGGCGTTAACCCTGTTCGGGATAGATGGTTTTATTTTGGGAAATGACCGCTTCGCTTGGCGTCATTTACTCTCGGTAAAACTCCGCACATATCTATACGTTTGAAAAATCCTTTATCTGCCTCAAACAAAACAATTACCTTGGGTTCAAGTGAACCTTGATACATTAGAACGCACGGTTGCCTGGGCCCCTTGACGGCAGACCAGTTTATGTGAGAGAATCGTAGCAATAAAAATCATATAGACAAAGGAACTAAAAATGAAATCAAAATTCAGCGTAGAGCAGATAATCAGGATATTGCGCGAGGCAGAAGTTGCGTCGACAAAGGCTGAGGTTTTGCAGAAGTATAGATGGAATCTATATTCAGATAAGTGTAATTTAAGTTTAATCCGTTTATTGGCTGAATAACATACGATATATTTGCAGGAATTGCCGGAAGGTGATGTTTACAGAATTCACGATTCCCGTCATAGATTCGAAGAATGTTTTTGTCGTAATCGGATTCGGCATTTGAGGTGTTGGGTACCGCTTGATTAGGGGTAATCACAATCTGGATAATTTCATAGCCTATGGGCAAGAAATCATATTGATAACTGCTCCAAGAAAAGTTTTCCACAATAAGGGTTTTGCTTGTTGCAGAGATTGTATCAGGCGGATATGAAATTACTCCTACACTAGAATTCATACGCATATCATGGCCGTTTCCAGTTAGATCAGCCCAAGCGTTCGCCTGCAATCCGCCTTCATAATATGCGGTTAAACCTTCAAGCCCTTGAATGGACGAACTTGCTATGTAGAACCTTTCGTCGGTATCGTCATTAGTCCCAAGGAATTGAAAAGTATTAGCCTCGTTTACAAGATGGATTTTCATACTTCCGAAAGAGACTGCCTGGGCCCCTTGACGTCGGGCCAGTTTATGTGAGAAAATAGACAACAATAAATCACATAAAAAGGTATAGAAATGAAATCAAAGTTCAGCGTTGAGCAAATAATCAGGATACTGCGCGAAGCGGAAGTTGCGCCGAGC
>JAKPNF010000088.1 GCA_029548565.1 Verrucomicrobiota bacterium | reverse complement strand
CCGGCCACGATGACAACCACCGCGACAAAGCCCGCGAGTTTGCGCATGCTGAAAAACGGGATGTTGGTCTCGGCCGGAAGAATCGCCAAAAAGCGCATTTTTTTCATGACGCCGATATTGGCGAGCAACTCCAGTAGCGCGCGGTTGAACACCAGCACGCAGAACAAGTTTGCGATCAGGCCGATCGCCAAAATCACGCCGAAGCCGCGGATCGCGCCCATGCCCATCCAGATGAGGATGCCGGCGGTGATCAGCGTCGTGACGTTGGCGTCGACGATGGTGGAGAACGCGTTTTCGTGGCCGGCTTCCAGCGCGGCCTTGATGGGTTTGCCCTTGCGCGTTTCCTCGCGGATGCGCTCAAAGATAAGGATGTTGGCGTCCACCGCCATGCCGACCGTCAAGACCAAGGCCGCGATGCCCGGCAGCGTGAGGGTCGCCCCCAAGCTGGCCTGCACGCCCAGCACCATGATCAAGTTCAAACACACGGTGAAGACTGCGGTCAACCCCGCGAGATTGTACACCACTATCATCAGCAGCACGACCAGCCCCGCGCCGATGGCCACGGCCTTCAGCGAGCTGTCGCGCGCGTCTTCGGCCAGCGATGCGCCCACCTCGTTCATCTCGGTGAGCTTGAGTTCGTACTCCAGCGGGTTGTTCAAAACATTGGCTAGGGCGATCACTTCGCGCTGGGTGAATGAACCAGTAATTTCCGCGTCGCCTTGGGCGATCACGTTTTTCACGGACGGGTAGGACTGCAATTTGCCGTCCAGCACGATGGCCAGTTGACCGTCTTGGCCGGGCGTGTTTTCGCTGACTATCTTGCGGGTGATCTCCTCGAAGACCTTCGCACCTTTGGAGGTGAATTTCATGCTGACGGAGTAGCGGCCCATGCCGTCCATGCGGGGGCCCGCCGCCTCGATGATGGAGCCGGTGGCTTCCGGCATGCGCTTGACTAAAACGGGGATCTCGACGACCTGGCCGTTGGGCATCTCGCGCTCGTTGGTGAGCACTTCGTAGGTCGGCGGGATGTCCTCGGGGCGCACCTGGCCGCTTTGCAGCATCTCGGATGTGATCGTGCGGTGCACCAGGCGGAATTCCAGTCGCGCGGGCTTTTTCAAAATGTCGATCGCCTCGGGGTGCTCCTTGGTGTTGACGTCGGGCAACTGCACCTCGATCGCGTTGTTGCCGCGCACGCGGATCACTGGCTCGGCCACGCCCAGGGCGTTGATGCGGCTGGACAGGATGCCCACCACGTGCTCCATTGTCTTGGTGCGCAAACCGGTGTCGTTGCCGGCGGCCTCAAAGGCTTTTTCGTCCAATTCCAAAGTGAAGGAGATGCCGCCCTTCAAGTCCAGGCCGAGCTTGGTCTTGCCGCGCGACAGGCGCAGCAGCTCGCGCAAAAGGATGTCGTTGCGCTTGTCGAGGTTCTTGATGTCCGCCACATTGACGTCGAAGAACTGCGAGAGGTCGGCCTTCTGCTCCTTGGCCAGCGTGCGCAGCGCCAAAAAGGTCGAGCGGTGCCCGGCGGCGAAGGCGCTTTCCTTGGCGTCGGGCAGATAAAGTTTGCCCGCGGCCTCGGCGTCGAGTTTTTCCTGCGCTTGTTTGGCGTCGATCGCGCGGGCCTTGGCGGTGGCCTCGTCCACCTGCGCCATCAGCTCCTCGAATTGAGGGACGTTTTTCTCGGCACTGTCCACGATAAAGCTGTCAAACGGCGTATCCTTTATCGGCAGCAGCGAAAAGACGCACCAAAGGACAATGACGGCGGTAAGGAAGAATCTCCAGGCAATACGGGCGTTCACGGGAATAGATTTGCGGGTTAAATTCGTTTTCTTTAAACGGCTGCGCACGGGAACAGACCCGTGCGCAAATGGGGAAATTTATTTTTTCTGCTCGGCGCCGGGTTCCGGCTTGCGGCCCTGCACAAAGGACTTCAGCAGCTTGATCTGCACGCCGTCGTCCACCTGCAGGGTGTAGGTGTCGCTGTCCACCTTGCGGATGGTGCCGACAATGCCGCCGGCGGTGACCACCTTGTCTCCCTC
>JAKPNF010000082.1 GCA_029548565.1 Verrucomicrobiota bacterium | reverse complement strand
GTGCCCGACGAGCTGGCGCAAAAGGCCGTCGACGCGATCATGAGCACCGCGCGCACCGGAAAAATCGGCGACGGAAAAATCTTCGTGTTCAATGTGGACGACGTGCTGCGCATCCGCACCGGCGAGCATGGCGAACAGGCGCTGTGAGCTTCACTCAGACTGCCGGATAATCTCGGCCAAGGCTTCCCTAAGCGAGTATCGGGGGGTAAATCCCGTTTCTTTTTTGAGCTTCGAGTTGTCTCCCAGAATAAGGGGGAATTGTCCTGAATCCTCGTTTTTGAAATAGGCTTTTAACGGCAGGCGCAGCAACTCGAAGGCAGTGCGCACGATGTCCTCGATGCTGACAGCCGTGCCGGTTGAGATGTTCACGTCGCCTTCGCAGCGGCTGGCCAGCAATTTTGAAAACGCTAGCGCGACATCTTTGGAATAGATATAATCGCGCCTTAACGACGATGTTCTCACGTTGAGGGTTGTGTTGCTGCGGGCGCAGTTCAAGATGTCGGGAATGAGCCTTGAGGGATGTTCCCCGCGGCCGTAAGCGTAAAATATCCGCCCCCAAGAATACGAAAGCCCGTTTTCGCGGCAAAACGCACAGGCCTGGGCGTTGAGGCGGCATTTTTCTTCGGCATAGGCGGCGCGCGGGTCAAGCGGATGGCTCTCTGCCAGAGGGCCGTCGCAGCGCGCGTATTCAAGGCAGGTTCCCGCAAAAACGGCGCGCCGTCCCCCGGCTTTGGCGAAATTCTCAAGCAGATTCAAAGAAGCCTTACGCCAGTGCTCGTTTTGCGGGCTGTGCAAATAAACCCCGGGAGTGGTGTCCCATGCCAGGTGCAGCAAATAATCCGCCTTCGTTTCTTTGAGTACGCGGCGCACACTGTCGCCGTCAAAAAGATTGCAGCGCACGGGGGTAAAAAAAGAGTCTTTGGCAAGCGCGCCGGTGTTCCTGGTCAAAGCGAACACATCAAACTCTTCATTCTTCAAAAAAACGGGGATCTCGCGGCCTATCAGCCCTGTGGCGCCGGTAAGTAGAAGGCGCTTCATGGCTCGAAATCCGGATATTCGGCATCCCGTTTTGCGATTGCCGATGGTTTTGCGAGGGGCCATTTTATGGAAAAGGCGGGATCGTTGTAGCGCACACCTGTATAGGCGCAAGCCTCAAATGGCGCATCAAGCATGTAAAGAACATCCGTGTTATCTTCCAGTGTTTGAAAACCATGAGCCATGTAAGGCGGGATATAAAGCAATGTTGCGTTGCTCGATGAAAGCTCAAAGGCCTCCCATTTCAGGTACGTCGGCGAGTTTTTTCGTATATCAACCACCACGTCATAAAAACGCCCGCCCAGGCAGCCGACGATTTTCGCTTCCGGATACGGCGGTTTTTGGTAATGCATTCCGCGCACAGTCCCTTTGCGCGAGTTTTTGGAAAAATTACACTGAGCGATATTGAAGTGCACGCCGAACTTCAAGAGTTCATTGCGGCAGAAAAAACGCGCGAACGAGCCCCTGTCGTCGCAATGGCATTCGAGTTCCAAGCGCAAAACACCATCCAGGCATGTGCGGGTAATCTTCATTGCCTTGATTCGATAAATCGGGAAATAACCTCGACCATGCGCTGCAGGTCGCCTTGGGAAAGCCCCGGCCACACGCCTATCCAGAAGGATGAGTTCATGACGGTCTCGGTGTTTGGCAGGCGGGCATAATCCTCGTTTTGAAGCTCGTTGGAGTGCTTTAATTCCCCGTCGCGGATGCGCAGCGCGATCGCGTCTTTGGCATAGAGCGGCTGGCGTAGCAAGTTGCCCGCGAAAACGGACCGTGTGCCGATGCCGTTTTGTTCCAGGTGGCGGACAAGCTCGCCCTTGTCAAACGGCGCCGTGTCCTTCACGGTGAGCACAAACCCGAACCACGACGGGGTGACGCGCGGGTTGGATCGCGGCAGCACGAACACGTCCTCAAGCGGTTCGAGGGCCTTGTGCAGGTAATCGAAATTTTCGTTTCGCTTGGCGATGAAGCCGTCGATCCGTTCAAGTTGCGCCAAGCCGCAGGCGGCCTGCCAGTCCGTGATCTTCAGGTTGTAGCCCAAGTGCGAATAGATGTACTTGTGGTCGTAGCCCTTGGGCATGTTGCCGTATTGCGTTGTCTGCGAGAAGCGCTTGCCACAGGTGTCGTCGCGCCCAGGGGCGCACCAACAGTCGCGCCCCCAGTCGCGCATGGACAAAATAATGCGCGACAACAGCGCGTTGTCTGTGCACACGGCGCCGCCTTCGCCCATCGTGATATGGTGGGCCGGGTAAAAGCTATAGGTGCTGATGTCGCCGAAAGTCCCGACGCGCTTGCCGTCGAATTGCGCGCCGAGCGCGTCGCAGGAATCTTCTATCAGCCAAAGCTTGTGCTCGGCGCAGATCCCCGTGATTTTGTCCAGGTCGAAGACGTTGCCCAAGGTGTGCGCGATGATGATCGCCCGCGTGCGGGGGCTGATCGCCTCCTTGATTTGCTGCACATCGATATTGTAGGTGCCGATTTCAACATCGCAAAACACCGGCACCAGCCCGCACTGCACAATCGGGTTGACGGTCGTGGGGAACCCGGCCGCCACGGTGATGACTTCGTCGCC
>JAKPNF010000169.1 GCA_029548565.1 Verrucomicrobiota bacterium | reverse complement strand
CGACGAAAACGGCGCCATTACCGCCTTGCGCGATTGCGGCGTGCCGATCTTCATCCAGGCCTATCCCGACGAGATGAACAAGATGGACAACGCCCACCGCCGCGACGCGTTTTGCGGCAAGATGTCCATCATGGACGTCTTCTACCAGTACGGGCTGAAGTTCACCAACCTCATCCCCCACGTCGTGCACCCCAAAAGCGCGGACTTCGCGCGCAACATAGAGGAATTCGCCGCCACCTGCCGCGTGGTCAAGCGCCTGCGCCGCATCAATATTGGCGCCATCGGCGCGCGCACAACCGCCTTTAAAACCGTGCGCTTCGACGAGATCGCGCTGCAGCGCAAAGGCGTCAACACCGAGACGATCGACCTGTCCGAAGTGCTCGCGCGCATCAACGGTATGGGCGACTCCGACGCGCTGGTCAAAGAGCGCCTGGCCTCGCTCAAAAAAGCCTCCAACTGTTCCTGCGTGCCGGAACTTTCCATGAAAAACATGGCCAAGCTCGGCATCGTGCTCGACCAGCTCATCGAGGAATACCAGATGGGCGCCGTGGCGATCCGCTGTTGGATCGAGCTTGAAAAATCGTTGCGCGTGGCTCCGTGCTTGCTCATGGGCGTCTTGAACGAGCGCGGCGTGCCGGCCTCTTGCGAGATGGACGTGTGCAGCTCGCTCATGATGACCGCCCTGTCCGCCGCCAGCGATTCGCCGGCCGTGTGCATGGACTGGAATAACAATTACGGCGACGATCCGGACAAGTGCATTTTGTTCCACTGCGGCCCGACCGCCCCCTCGATGATGAAGGCCAAGGGCAAGATCGTGGAGCACTACATGTTCGCCAAGACCTTCGGCTGCGGCTACGGCTGGGGCCCGAACTCCGGACGCCTGGCGCCCTCCAAAATGACCTACGCCACCTGCAAAACCGACGAGGGCAAAATCGTCACCATGCTGGGCAACGGCGACATCACGGCGGACAAAATCCCGCCCGTTTACTTCGGCTGCCCGGGCGTGGCGAAGATCAAAAACCTCCAGCGCCTCTTGCAAGTCATGGGCAGGCACGGCTTCAAGCACCACATGGGGCTGACCTACGGCCATTACGAGAGCGCCCTGCGCGAGGCCTTCACCAATTATCTCGGCTACGAGATTCAGGAGTTCTAAAAAACTCCGGCTCTTTTTCACTTTCAAGTTCCGCTCATCGTGCCCAGCACAAGTATCTTAGAAGGGGGATACGGGCACGATGGCGGTTCTTGATTGCTTTCTGAAACAAGTCAGAGCACAATAGTATGAAGTTTAGAAAACAAGCCTTCCGAAGCAACCCCAAAATGTCCGAACCCGCCCGAATCTTACCCGAGTAACCACTGGACGCAATCGATTGTTCAAAGATTATTTTAAACCCGTGAAACCCCACGCCCCGCAGACACCAACAGCCGCCGTTTTTCCGGCCAAAGCGTCTTTCGCCCTTGCCCATCAAATAATATAACGGCATTATAAAATTTCCGAAAAACCTTCCCCTTTTCACACTAACCATATTCCAATGAGTCTAAACCCACTCCAAGCCCTCGGCAAACGCGGCCATTACCGCTGGATCATCGCCGCGATGCTCCTGTTTGCCACGACCATCAACTACATGGACCGATTCGTGATCGGTCTGGTCTTCCCCTACCTGCGCGATGAATTCGGCTGGGATGAAGGCCATTTGACGAATATTCTGATGTGCTTTGAGGTGGCCTACGCCATCGGCTTGGTCACCTTCGGGCGCATCCTTGACTGGGTGGGCACCCGCAGGGGCTTCCTCGGCGCCGTGATCGTCTGGAGTGCGGCGGCGGTAGGCCAAGCGTTTTGCACAACCGTGGCGGGCTTCGGTTCGATGATGTTCGCGTTGGGCTTGGGCGAATCCGGGGTCTTCCCCGCCGCGGTGAAAACCACCGCCGAGTGGTTCCCGAAATCCGAGCGCGCGCTGGTGGCCGGCATCTTTAATTCCGGCTCCAATGTCGGGGCTATCGTCGCCCCCTTGCTGGTTCCCTGGCTGTGCCTGAACTGGGGCTGGCAATGGGCGTTTATCATTGTGGGCGCCGTGGGTTTTGTCTGGGTGTTTTTCTGGGTGCTGGTCTATCAGCAGCCCAACAAATCGAAATACGTCGGCGCAAAGGAGCTGGCGCACATCGAAAAAGACCCCCCGCAGCCCGTCGCGAAAATTCCGTGGATCAAGCTGCTCAAGCTGCGCCAGACCTGGGCGTTCATTTGCGCCAAGTTCATGACGGACGCCGTGTGGCGCTGGTACTTCTTCTTCATGCCGCTGTTCATCGTGGACATCTACAACGTGAACATCAAGGACATGACAAACTTCGCGCTGCCGATCATCATCATCTACGTGGTGGCGGACTTGGGATCCATCGTCAGCGGTGCCATCTCGTCCTGGTTCATCAAGCTGGGCTGGACGGCCAACAAAGCGCGCAAGGTGACCATGCTCATCTGCTCGCTGTGCGTGGTGCCGGTGGCGTTCTCGACCGTCGTGGGCAACCTGTGGATCACGGTGGGGCTTGTGGCGCTGGCCGCGGCCGCGCACCAGGGCTTTTCGACCAACATCTTCACGACCGTGTCGGACATGTTCCCGAAAAACGCCGTGGCCTCCGTCGTCGGTTTGGGCGGCACGGCCGGCTGTATCGGCGCCTTGTCGCTGTTGACGGTGACCAAATGGCTGTTCGCCACCCTGCCCGAGGGCGGGGACAAAAGCTCGGTCTACCTGGTGCTGTTCGTCATCGCGAGCGTGTCGTACCTGATCTCGCTGGCCTTCGTGCACGTCATCTCCCCGCGCCTGGAACCCGTCAAGCCCGAGGACATCGCGTAACGCTTGCGCTTACCGCGATCGCAAAAAAGGCTCCGAAATTTCGGAGCCTTTTTTTGTCTGCACATTCATTGCGAGCCTTGCCCCGCATGCGCTTGCCCCTTTTTCTTTTTTTAAGTAGGCTCTAAAAACATATTCATGACCGGGCATTTTAAAAACATCGCGACGGTTTCCATCAGCACGCTGGGCTCGCGCGTGCTCGGATTGGTGCGCGATATACTGGCGGCGGCGTTTTTTGGCGCGGGGGTGTTCAACTCGGCGTTTAACTTCGCCTTCACGCTGCCCAACATGTTCCGGCGCATGCTGGGCGAAGGCGCGTTGACCAGCGCGCTCATCCCCGTGATGGACGGGGTGCTCGAACGCGGACACAGGCGGGCGGCCTTTGATTTTTTTAACCGCGTGATAACGCGCACGGGGCTGGTGCTCTTGCTATTGACCCTCATCATGGCGGGGGCGATGGGACTGGGCTTGCTGGGCGTCGATTTCTGCGAACGCGCGCACACGGGCGCCTCGCCCGAAACGCTACAACGCTGGCGGCTGGGCTTCACCTACGCGATCGTGCTGATGCCCTACATGATTTTCGTGTGCCTGGCGGCGGTGCAGGCGGCGGCGCTCAATGTGTTGCGCTTTTTCGGGATCGCGGCGCTCTCGCAGGTGTGGCTGAATCTCTCGATGATTCTTTCGCTCGGCGTGGGCGGCTGGCTCTTGGCCGACACCATGCAAGGACGCATGGCCTGGCTGTGCGCGGGCGTGCTGTTTGGCGGGCTGCTGCAAGTGCTCATTCCCGCCGTGCATTTGTGGAAAAAAGGCTGGCGCCCAAAGTTTGACCTGAGCGGCTGCGAGGCGGTTTTTGAATTGCAACGGCTGATCGTCCCCGGGCTTTTGGGCGCGGCGGTGCTGCAAATCAATGTCGTGGTCTCGCGCTTTTTGGCGATGGCAGTGGACGACAGCGCGGTCACGCTGCTGTACCTTTCCAGCCGCCTGGTGGAACTGCCGCTGGGGCTGTTCACGGCGGCGGCAGTGACCGTGTTGTTCCCCACGCTCTCGAGCTTCGCCACGCGCGGGGACAAGCCGGGCTTTGTCGCGGAGTACTCGCGCGGCCTGCGCCTGATCTGGGCGGTGGCCGTGCCCGCCGCGATCGGGCTGGTGATTTTGCGCGAGCCGATTGTGGACTTGCTGTTTCGCCGCGGAAATTTCGGCATGGAAGACGTCGGCGCGCTGGGCGCCGTGATCGCCGTCATGGCGCTGGCCATGCCCTTTTATTCCTTGAGCGTTTTCGCCACGCGCGGCCTGCACGCCTTCAAGGACATGAAAGCTCCCATGCGCATTGCAGTGTGGGCGTTTTTGTCGAACCTTGTCTTCTCGCTGATTTTAATGTGGCCCTTGGGCGCCGTCGGTTTGGCGGCGGCCAACCTGCTCTCGGCCATGCTGCAAAGTTACCTGCTGCAACGCGCCCTTGCTCGTATCGACGCACCCGCGTTCTCCCGCGCGCGTTTCGCCCCCGCGCTCACACGCATCGTCGCGGCGACGCTGGCGATGGGCGTGCTGGTCTACGGCGGCTGGCTCATCGTCGCCCAACTGCTGGGGCAAGGCAGGCTGGCGGATGTGGTGGCCGTCGCGTTGCTGATCCCCATCGCCGCTTTTTTCTACCTCGGCCTGCTGTGCAAAAGCGGCTTCGAAGACGCCGACTTGCTCAAACAAATTCTCTCGCGCGCGCTGCGCAGGCGGTCATAAAAAAACGCCTCCGTTATCGGAAGCGTTTTTCTCTCTATAATATAAACAGCGCCTAGTTTTTCGCCGCGGCTTTTTCGTACAGTTCGTTGACGGCGTCCCAGCTGACGATGTTCCAATACGCCTTCACGTGTTCTGCGCGGCGGTTTTGATATTTTAGATAGTAGGCATGTTCCCACACGTCGATCAGCAGGATCGGGAAGCCCTCGATGTTCGCGGGCACCACCCCCTTCATGATCGGGCTGTCCTGGTTCAGTGTTTTGACGACGGCCACGGAGCCGTCCTGCTTGACGATCAGCCACGCCCAACCGCTGCCGAATTGGCCAAGCGCTGCGGCCTCGAACTCGGCCTTGAATTTTTCAAAGTCACCAAACGCCTGGGTGATTTTTTCCATGAGTGCCTCGTTCGGGCCTTTGGCCTTGGAGGGGCCGAGCACTTTCCAGTACAGATTGTGGTTCATGAACCCGCCGCCGTGGTTGCGCACGGCAGTGCGGATGGCCTCGGGCACTTTGGAAAGGTCTTTTAGCAACTCGCACACGCATTCGGGCGCGGCGTAGTTTGCCTGCGCGAGCGTTTTGTTGAGGTTATCGCAATAAGTCTGATGGTGCTTGGAATAGTGGATCTCAACCGTTTTGGCGTCGATCACCGGTTCCAACGCGTCGTAAGCGTAGGCTAGAGGAGGAAGTGTGTAGCTCATGTGTTTTTTTATTTGGGTTGTGAGCTTCACTATAAGACCGAAAACCGTTTTTACAAGGAAGCGTCCCCGATTTTGTCTTTGCACTGCTTTGCCTGCGCGCGCTTGAGTTCGAAAAACGCCTGCAAAAGCGCGTGGCATTGTTCACGCATGACGCCCGCAGTCACTTCCACACGGTGGTTGAGCTGCGGCAATTTTTCGAGCGCATAGGCTCCGCCCAGGCAGCCCATCTTGGGGTCTTCCACGCCGAACACCACACGCCCCACGCGCGCCATGACGCTGGCGCCCGAACACATCGGGCAAGGCTCCTTGGTCACGTACAGCGTGCAATGGTTCAGCCGCCAGTCGCCCAGCGTGTTGGCCGCCTGCGTGATCGCCAGCATTTCGGCGTGTGCCGTGGCGTCGCGCGAACTTTCCACGCGGTTGAAGGCCGAGGCGATCACCTGGCCGTTGTGCGCGATGACAGCGCCGATGGGTACCTCGTCATGCCGCCAAGCCTGCAGCGCCTGGTTAAACGCCTGTGCCATGAAAAATTCGTCGCCGCGCTCGAGCTGCGAGGGATAAACCGGCTCAAACGGGCAGTCGTCGCGCAAAAGGCTGGGCGTGTCATCCATATCTTAAAGAAGGTGCCCGAAAAGCTCCACCTTTTCAACCCCTGCCTTTCTCCTTGACGCAAGGCGGTGGGGATGAGAAAATTACACTTTTAATCAGACAACAGACCTACTCCTACGCATGCCAGAAGAATCAATTGAAGTCGAGGGCAAGATAGTCACCGTGTTACCGGGGACGATGTTCCGTGTGGAACTGACCAACGGCCACCAAGTGCTCGCCCACATTTCCGGCAAGCTGCGCAAGAATTTTATCAAGATCACAGTGGGCGATATGGTGAAAATGGAGATGAGCCCCTACGACCTGAACCGCGCGCGCATCACCTACCGCATGCGCAACAACACGGCGCCCAGAAACGCGCCCATGCGCTCGTTCGGCCCACGCCGGCGCTAAAGCACCATGTCCCGCAAAGAAAACGCGAGCCTTGTTTTCTATGTGTGGGCGGTCTTTGTGCTGATTGGGATCTTCTTATTTGAATTCATTTCCGGCGGAGAAATACTTTTTGTAAGCGGCTTCGCCGCGCTTGCCTCGCTGGGATTTATTTTCATCGGGCTTCTTTTGGATAAAAACCGCTGGGTGAAATTACTGCTATTATCCCCATTAATCGCGGTGAACCTGTATTTTGTGGCGGTAAAATTGCTGATATTTCTAGCCGCCTTCGCAGCCTGGAGCAACGGTGGCTTCGCGCCGTAAAAGCGTTATTGCAAAAAACCCAAAAAAAGGCGAAGATTTAGCCAGCATGTCTCTCATTGAAAAACTCTCCCCCCGCCTTGCCCGCCACCCCAAACGTGTTGTTTTCCCCGAGGGCGACGACCCGCGCATCCTGCAGGCCGCCCGCCAATTCGCCACGCGGCGACTGGGCGTGCCGATTCTTTTGGGCGACCGCACGCAGATCAAGGAAACGGCCGCGCGGCTGGATTTGCGCATTGAGGGCATCCGCATAATCGAGCCTGCGCGCAGCGAGGAGATCGAAAAATTCATCGAGTTGTTCCAAGGTCTGCGCCGTTTCAGCGGCCTGCGCGACAAGGAAGCCCGCGATTATTTGAGCGACTCGAACTATTTCGCCGCAATGATGCTGGCCACGGGCGGTGCCGACGCCGCGGTCTCCGGCGCCACGCGCGCCGCTTCCAGCGCCATCCGACCCTTCTTGCAGATCCTGCCGCGCATCGAGGGCGTGGACACGATTTCCTCCATCAATATTCTGGACACGAGCAACCCCGCCCTGGGCACCGACGGTATTTTGTTTTTGGCGGACTGCGGCGTGATCCCGGAGCCGACCGAGCAGCAACTGGCCGACATCGCCGTCAACACCGCGGGCATCGCCCAGCATCTGACGAACGTCGACCCGCATGTGGCGATGCTGTCTTACTCGACCAAGACGGCATCCAGCAAAAACCCCTCGGTCAACAAAATGAAGGCGGCCACCGCGCTGGCGCAGGCCAAGGCCAAGGAGCGCATGCTCGAGGCTTCCTTCGACGGCGAGCTGCAGGTGGACGCCGCGCTCGACCCCTCCACGGCCGCCACGAAAAAAGTGGACAGCTCCGTGGCCGGGCGTGCCAACGTGCTGGTCTTCCCCGACCTGAACAGCGGCAACATCGCGCTGAAGCTCACGCAACTGGTTTCCGGCACGCGCGCCTACGGGCAGATCCTCACGGGCTTTGCCAAGCCTGTCGCCGAGATCAGCCGCGGCTCGAGCGCGCACGATATTTTTGGAACCGTCGTCATCGTCGCGGCGCAGGCCGTTGACCGCAACTACCTGTACCCGGTCGTCGATCCCGAGACCGGGCAGCCCGCGGATCTTCCCTGATTTTTTTCATGCCCGACACGTCGCACACGGACTCCCCGTTCGCGCAGGAGTACCCGGACCTGATCGACCGGCCCTTTAACTCGACCACGCGCCGGATTTTTGTGGCCGCCACCCACATGAACGACGGCAAGACGACCACTTGCCTCGGGCTGTTCGGCGCGTTGCGGCAGATCACGCCGAAGGTCGGCTTCATCAAGCCCATCGGCCAGCGCTTTGTCGAGGTTCAGGGCGAAAAGATCGACGAGGATTCCGTGCTGTTTGACAGCGTCTACCACCCGCAAACGCCCATGCAGGCCATGAGTCCCGTGGCCGTTGAGGGCGACTTCACCCGCCGTTATTTGGAAAACCCCGAGGAGCAGGCGCCCATCCTCGTCGACAAAATTTGCCGCGCCTTCGACCGCGCCGCTTACGAGAAGGACTACATTATAATAGAAGGCACGGGGCACGCCGGCGTCGGCTCGGTGTTCGACCTGTCCAACGCCACCGTCGCAAAGCTGCTCGGGGCGAAGGTCATCATCGTGGCCAAGGGGGGGATCGGCCGCCCGGTGGACGAGATCGCGCTGAACAAGGCGCTCTTTGACAAGGCGGGCGTGGAAGTCATCGGCGCAATTTTAAACAAAGTCTTGCCCGAAAAGCGCGACATGATCATCGAGCACACCGGCAAGGGACTCGAACGCCTGGGCGTGCCGTTGCTCGGTGCCATGCCCGTGCAAAAACGCCTGAGCGCCCCCAACCTCTCGCAGATCGCCGAGGAAATCGACGGGCGCTGGCTCAACGGCCGCAGCCAGGGAGAGTTCGAGCGCATCCTCAACGTCGAGATCGGCGCGATGACGGCCAAGAACATCATCGACTATTTAAAAGACGGCACGCTGATCATCACCCCGGGCGACCGCGACGACGTGATCTTCGCCGTCTTGGCCGCCGCCCAGACGATGGGCCCGCGCGTGGTCTCCGGATTGCTGCTGACAAACAATATCCTGCCGCACCCCAAATTGCTGGAGCTGCTGCGCCAGACGGATATCCCCGTTGTCATCACCGAGCGCGAAAGCTACGCCACCGCCTCCAAAATCAACCGCATGACCGTCAAGACCCAGCCGCGCGACGCCGACAAATTCCCCATCATCCGCGCCCTGATCGAGCAAAACGTCGACCTGCAGCGCATCCGCGACGCCTTCAGCACGTCTACCCTGTAAAAACGCCCGCGCCGCAAATTTCTTGGATGAAAATTCATTTTTAACATTGCCCGAACGCCCAAAAGCCCATGGAATAGATCAAAGGGCATTTTTTGTTGCCCCTCATTTTTTTAAAACATCCATCACGCCATATGAAAAATTCACTTCTCAAAGTCGGAGCGTTTCTTAGCCTTGCCGCACTGGTGCTCACCGGTTGCGGACAAAAAATGAGAGCCCCTAGCGCCAGCGACACGATGGTCGGCGCGGGCTCGCGCAACCCCGGATGGGCGGCTCCCGGCAGCGGCATCGACGGCAGCCTGAGCGGCGAAGGCCTTTCCTCGCGCGACGGCGGCTTAAGCGGCGACTTGATGGACCGCATCCGCAGCGGCACCGCC
>JAKPNF010000076.1 GCA_029548565.1 Verrucomicrobiota bacterium | reverse complement strand
CGCGACGAGTCCTATCTGGGCGTGCTGATCGACGACCTCGTCACCAAAGGCACCACCGAGCCTTACCGCATGTTCACCAGCCGCGCCGAATATCGCCTGCTGCTCAATCATGCCAGCGCGGAGATCCGAATGCTCCCTCATGCCAAACGTTATGGCCTGCTGGATGCACAGCGCTTGCGCCGCATCGAAGAGAAGGCTAGGGCGGTTTCGGAATATTCTCAACTGTTTGAAGTAGAAAAGGTTAAAGGAGGAACGCTCGCCCAGGCATTGCGGCGTTTGAACGAGGAAGACCCCATAGATGAGGAAATTTTGCCCGCCTCATTCAAGGCGCTCGCTCTGTCCACCCGTCAGGAAATCATCTACCGTGTG
Source organism: Verrucomicrobiota bacterium (assembly GCA_029548565.1). Classification (GTDB taxonomy): domain Bacteria; phylum Verrucomicrobiota; class Verrucomicrobiia; order Opitutales; family JAKPNF01; genus JAKPNF01. Next base: position 11,836 of record JAKPNF010000076.1, on the reverse strand, counting down.
CGCTACAAAGGCTATATCGACCGCGAACGCCGCGGAATCGAAAAAATGCGCCATCTTGAAAATATCCGCCTGCCAAAAGACCTCGACTATGCAAAAATCCGCGGCCTGCGCATCGAAAGTGCCCAAAAGCTCACCCAGATGCGTCCGGAAAACCTCAGCCAGGCCAGCCGCATCAGCGGTGTGGGTCCTGCCGATATTTCCTTGCTCATGGTGTATCTTAAAACATTTAGTAGAGAATAGGTTATGGAATTATAGATTGCATTTCAAGGGTTGGCATAGCTAAGGAGTTTTTCGAGCAAATTTTTCAAAGACAGCCTCAGGAAAACTTTTCTTGAAGAAAAGCTTTTCCCGACACCCTTTCAAAAGACTTTTTAAATTTGTCCAACGCAGCGTTGCATGGGTTGATTAGGCAAAGCCGTTATGAGTGCGCAATGTACTTATGAGTATCAGGATGCGCAGCATCCGCGACAAAAGTTTTTGAAGGAGTGCAGAGGAAATCTTTTTTCAAAAAGTCTCCTCTGCGGGTGCAGGCGTACACGCTGTGCAGGCAACTAAAAGTTGCGAATGACCACATCTTCTGATGGCATTTTCGGCTACCGCAGCTGCTCTTTTTTATTTTATTTTCTCACCTTTTATTTGGCGTGATCCTTCGTGAGACGATCTTTTAAAACTTTTGCGAAAAGTTCCTCAGCTACTCCAGCCCCTTGCTTTTTTGAAAGGTACGCGGGGAGGACTCTTTCTGGCGTCGACCGAACGCCTGCATACTGCGCGTCGGGGGCCACGCTCCCGCCCGTGTCGCTCGCTTGTAAACAGGCTCGCCTCACAAAAAATTTCCTTTGGCCGGACAGCGGACTCTCAAAAGAGACATTGCGCAAGTTTCCTTAAAACGGTAGCTTGCGAAATGGGCGGGTAATGGTTAATGTTTTTAACCTGTTTATGAGCCTTACGTTTGCCACTTTGAGTTTTGGCATTTTTTTATGCCTGTTGGGTCTTCCGTTTCTTTGGAAAGGGCAGGGGTTTTCCAGCGTTTATTTCAAGGCCTTGCGCTCCCCATTGTTGGCCGGGCTTTTTTTTGGCGGGGGCGGGCTTTGGTTTTTGTGGCATGTGCTGCATCTGGGCAAGGCGGATTACGGCGACTACCGCGGGCTGCTCACGATTCTTTTTGGCATGCTCATTGTCGGCTCCTTTTTCTGGGTGCGCGACTTTTTGGCCGTGCGCGGCATGTGCCTGGTTTATTTATTGTGCGCCGCCGTGCTGTTGGATGCGGCCTACGCCAAACCTGTCGACGCCAAGCTCTTGTTTGTCACCTGCGTGTACGCGGGTATTTTCATCGCGGTTTACTGGGCCGCTGTGCCTTACAAGGCCAGAAATTTCGGGGAATGGCTCTTTGCCGCCGCCTGCAGGGCGCGCGTGCTGGGGGCCGTGCTGCTGGGGCTGGGCGGCGCCGTTTGCGCCACCGCTTTGATGTATTGACCCAAAATCGTATTCATTTTTTAAATACAACCTATGAGCCGCGCCCGTCCGCAAAAAAAATCCCTGCTTTTCATCATCTCCGGGCCCGCCGGCAGCGGCAAAACCACCGTGTGCGACGGCCTTCTGAAAGCCTGCCCGCAAACGCGCCGTGTGGTCACCGCCACCACCCGTGCGGCGCGGCCGGCGGAAGTGCATGGGGAGCATTATTTTTTCCTTAAAAAAGCCGACTTTGAAAAGCGCATCCAAAAAGGCGATTTCATAGAGTACGCGCAAGTGCATGGCAATTATTACGGTACCTTAAAATCCGAAATCAAAAAGGGGCTTTCAAAGGGGCACGATTTGCTTATGAACATCGACGTTCAGGGAGCGGCCGCCTACCGCAAACTCAACAAAAAAGCGGGCCCTCTACAAAACCGCATCGTTTCCATTTTTATACTGCCGCCCAGCATCGCCACGCTCAAAAAACGCCTGCTTGGCCGCGGCACATCCGACACGGCGGAACTAAAACGACGCCTTAAGACAGCCCTTAAGGAAATTCCCTGCGCGGGGAAATTCGACTATGCTTTTGTCAGCGACACGCGCCAAATGGATCTAAAACGTGCGCAGGCAATCTATCTGGCGGAAAAATGCCGCAACCGCTAGGTTCGCCTCGCTTTCGTTGCCTTCGCAGTGTGTACGCCTGCACCCGCAGAGGAAACTTTTTGAAAAAAGATTTCCTCTGCACTCCTTCAAAAACTTTTGTCGCGGATGCTGCGCATCCTGATATTCATTCTTGCGCAAAAAATCCTTAGCTACTCCAGCCAAAAAAATCTGTCGATAAGTATGTCAATAATCCCACCAACAGCCTGTTTATTAATTTGTGTGCAAGTTTTTTGACAAAAATACTCCCAACCTGCACACCACTTACAGGCTTCTTTATTCGATATTTTAAATTTTGCAACCCATTATATAAGAATGGCTTTAAAAATTATTAAACTTATTCGCCCGTTATAATATTTATAATACTTTTTTAAAAAGAATAAAGGAATTATCTGCAGGTAGTTTTTATTGGTTGTTTATCGGCCATGGAAAATTTGCTTTCCGGTGAAGTTTGAATTTATCCATGCGCGCCAAAAAAACAGGCCTTCCTTTTTAAAATTTATTTTTTCCAGCCTTTGACAAGCATTCTAAAATTCTACAAACTGGAATCTGGCGTTTCCTTTTTGCAGCCCCTATTTTTATGAAATTCAAAGTCAATCGCGATCATTTTAAAAACGGTCTGAGCCAGGTGCTCAATGTGGTGGGCACCCGCACCACCATGCCTATTTTGAGCAACGTGCTCATCCAAACGGAAGGCGACTGTGTGGTCTTGACAACCAACAACCTCGACATGGGCATCTCCTGCCGTGTTCAGGCGCAGGTGCAATCCCAGGGTTCGATCACGCTGCCGGTACGCCGTTTGGCGGACATCGTGCGCGACCTGCCGGAAATGGAAGTTTCTATCGAGGCGGCCAGCGGCACGCAGGCGCGCATCACTTCCGGCGGTGTGCTTTACCGCATGACGGGCATAGCGATGGAAGAATTTCCCGCCTTGCCGTCCTTTAAGGACGAGCGCAGCTACGAGTTTAGCCAGGGAGATCTCGAACAGATGCTCAAAAACGTCTCGTACGCGCAAAGCACGGACGAAAACCGTTACATTTTAAACGGCGTGTACTTTAGCTTTGCGGACAACAAGCTGACGCTGGTGGCCACCGACGGGCGCCGCCTCGCGCTTACTTCGCGCGACGTGGAAGTACCGGCCGAACACGCGGGCAACCTCATCCTGCCCGCCAAAACCGTCGCTGAGCTGATGCGTTTGCTGGGGCAGGGGCCGGACGTGAAGATCGCCTTTAACGACCGCCAGGTTTCTTTCGAAATTCGCCTCGGCGAACAGGCGCAGGCGGCGGGGCTTTCCAAGAGCATCCTGCTGGTCTCAAAAATCGTGGAGGGCAGTTATCCGAATTACCGCCAGGTTATTCCCAAGGAAACCGACCAGCGCATCGAGATCGAGCGCGAGCTGTTTTTGGCGGCCGTGCGCCGCGCGGCGAAAATCACCACCGATAAAAACAACGCGGTGAAGCTGAAAATTTCCAAAAACCGCCTGGAGATCACCGGCCAAAGTTCCGAAGGCGATTTTCAGGAACCGGTCGCGATTACCTACGAGGGCCCGGAAGTGCAGGTGGCCTTCAATCCGCAATTCCTTATCGATCCCCTCTGCGCCTTGGTGAAGGACACCGTCTACTTCGAGTTCAAAGACGACCTTTCGCCCGGCCTGTTCAAAACATTGGAAAACTTCCAGTGTGTGATCATGCCGCTGCGCATTAACTAGGGTGTGTTTGCAAATTATGAATTTCGTCTGCCCGGCCTGAATTTGGGTGTTGGCTGGACGCCAACAATGTTTCGCATCGGGTGCTGCGCACCCGCCCATGTCGCTCGCTTATAAATAGCTCGCTTTAGAGTCCTTTTTTGGTGTCCTCGCCTCGACGATATAAATATCGCCTCGGCTCGAAGCCCTAAAAAATGCCTCCAAACCAGACCGCTCATCCAAAATCCCTAATTTGCAAACACACCCTAGGCAAAGTGGCGCTGGGCGTCGGCTAACGCCGACAGTATTGCGCATCTGGCATTGCGTGGTAGTCTCTGTGGCTCACTTACTATGCGCACGGTTCCCCATTTTATCCTGCGGAAAACTCCTCGCTGAAAAAGGAAGTCCAAATACCAATCGTTCTCGCGCAGAAAAACCTCACGCGATCAGGATGCGCCAGCATCCGTCATAAAAGTCTTTTGGGAAGGGGTGCGGGGAAACCCTTTTCTTCAGAAAAGGGTTTCCCCGCATTGCATATCCTCCTACACTTTCCAAAAAGCATGATGCCTTTTTCCCATGAACTGCGGGCGGCGTTGCCGTCTGAGTTTGACCCGCCGAGCGAGCAGGCGGGGGATCGTGTGGATTTGTTTGCTTCGGTCAGTGCGGTGTATGCGGGGCATTTGCGCCAGCGCCCGCAGGATTGGGTGTGGCTGGATGATCCTGACACCAACCGCGATTGGTCGATGCGCGATTTTATCCATTTATGGAAGACGGCCTCGCAGGGGTTGGAGGAGAATTCGCCGGCGTGGTACGGGCAGTTGCGGCGTTTGCGCCGCCGGATGCTGTTGCGCATCGCCTACCGCGACGTGTGCGCGCTGGCGCCTATGCGCCAGACATTGCGCGAGCAAAGCGCGCTGGCGGAATTTGTGCTGGGGGTGGTGCTGGACGCTGTCATTAAAAGTTGGATACAGCGCTTGGGCGAGCCGTGGAACGAGGAGGCGGATGCCCCCGCGCGCTGGTGCGTGCTGGCGCTGGGCAAACTCGGCGGCAGGGAGCTGAATTTTTTCTCCGACTTGGACCTTATTTTCTTTTTCGAGGGCTCGGGTACTTGCCGCAAACAGGGGGCGGCCACGCAGGTGTCCAACGAGGAATTTTACGCGCGCGCCTTCCGCGAGGCCTGCGGAAAATTGCAGGAGCCCTCGCCCTACGGGCCGTTGTACCATATTGATTTGCGGCTGCGGCCGGAAGGGGATTCGGGGCCGCTGGTGCGGCGTTTTTCGGGGCTGCTGCATTACTATTGGACGCTGGGGCAGACCTGGGAGCGTCTGGCGTGGATACGCGCGCGGCCCGTGGCGGGCGACTTGTCGCTGGGGGGAGAATTGCTGGAGGAGATGAACGCCTTTCGTTACCCGCGCTCGACCTCGCCCAAGCTGTTGCAGGAGGTCGCGGGCGTCAAGCTGCGCACCGAGCGCGAGGTGGTGGGCGCGGGGCTTTTGGGGCGCGACATCAAGTCGGGCGTGGGGGGCATCCGCGAGATCGAATTTTTTGTGCAGGCGCACCAGTTAGTCAACGGCGGGCGCAACCCGTTTTTGCAAAGCGCCTCGACGGAAGACGCGCTGGAACGTCTGGCGCGCTATGGATTTATCGACGAGCGCACGCGCGCGTTTTTATTTGAGAGCTACCTGTTTTTACGCACGGTGGAAAACCGCCTGCAGCAGTACGACGAGCAGCAGGTGCACGTGCTGCCGCCGGCGGACGACCCGTGGCGGTCGGCGCTCGCCCGCTCGCTGGGCTTTGCCAAACGCGCGGACTTTGAGGCGCATTTGAACGCCACGCGCGCGGGGGTGCGCGAAATTTATCTGGGGTACTTTGGCCTTAGCACGCGCGAGGACGAGCTGCAGCAGTGGGTCGCGTTTTTGGGGGGCGAGGCGCCGTCCGAGCCGATCGCCAAAATTTTGAACGAGTGGTTCGCGGGCGCGCCGGACATTGAAAAACGCGTGCGCCAGTTCGCCCTCGGCGGGCCGACGCACGCGGTCACGCGCGAGCAGGTGAGCCTGTTTCTCGACGTCGCGCAGACCTTCGCCAAAAGCCTGCCCAAACTCTCCCGCCCGCTGCGCACGCTCGAGCGGCTGGGCTCGTTCGCCGAGCGTTACGGGGCGCGCAAGCAGTTTTTCAAGGCCGCGGTGGACAGCCCCGATTTGTTCGAGGCGCTCAGTTTGGTGTTCGACCGCAGCACATTTATTCATGCGCTGATGTGCAAGCACCCCGAGATCATGGAGGAGTTGCTGCACACCTCGCGCAACCGCAACAAGTCGCGCGAGGATTTGAGCGAGGAGATTTCTTTGCTGCCAAAGACGGGCGATTTTCCGCGTCTGTTGTGGCTCTACGTGAAGGCCGAGCAGGTGCGTCTGGCGATGGGGCAGGCGCTTTATAATTGGCCGCGTCCCGAGGTGGAAAAACAGCTCAGCCGTCTGGCCGACGCGGCGCTGGAGGGGGCGCTGGTGTACGCGCAGGCACAGGATACGCTTTCGATCGTGGCGCTGGGCAAATACGGCGGCGAGGAGCTGGGCTTTGGCTCCGATCTGGACTTACTGGTGTTGAGCAACGGCGGCGATCTGGCGCAGGCTCAGCAGGCGGTGACGGAGTTTACCCGCGCGCTGAGCTTTACCGAGCCGATGGGGAAAACCTACGAGCTTGATTTGCGCCTGCGCCCCCACGGGCAGGACGGGCCGCTGGCCGCGACGCTCGAGGCGTTCAAACGCTACCATCAGGGCGGCGGCGCGCAGGATTGGGAGCGCCAGGTGCTCACGCGTGCGCGCGCCGTGTTCGGCAAGGAAGCATTGTTTGTGGAATTTTTCAAAGCGCGCGATGAGATCGTGTTTGAACGCGGCGCGAACGAGAGCGTCCTGCGCGAGTTGTGGGCGATGCGCCTGCGGGTGCAGGAACAAAAAACGCGCGGCATCACGCCGCCCTCACGTTCCTTCAAGGCGGCCGAGGGCGGGCTGATGGATTTGGAATTTTTCGCGCAGATGACACAGATGCGCATGGGCAAAGAGCTGCCGCAGCTGCGCAGCCCCAGCTCGGCCGACGTGCTGGCGGCGGCGGCCGGTCTTTGGGGTGAAAATCGCCCGGCCTTCGCGCGGCTACCGGAGCATTACGACTACCTGCGGCGCGTGGAAATGTGCCTGCGCCGCGACAGTTTTTCGGGCGTCTCGCTGATCCCCGAGCCCGGGCGCGACCGCTATTCGCTGGCTTGGGGCATGGGTTTTGCGGATGAACAGTCCTTTGTCGGCGACTACGAAAAGCGCCTCGCCCGAATCCGCGCCGACGTGCTGGACGCCCTGCGGGAAATCGGGCTTTCCACGCTATAAATAGACATTGGACAAGCGGTTGGCTTTTTCTTAAAATGCTCGTTCAGGCCGCTGCTGCGGACTTTTTTTATTTCATGGCATTTACCGAGAAATTTTTCAAGCGCGCGCTGTTGGCCTTGTGCGTGTGTGTGCAAACTTTCACGCTGTGGGCGGATGTGAAAGTCCCCCTGACCGAGGCCGAGCAACAAGCCGAGCAGCAGCGCAAGGAGCAGGCCGCCGCGCAAAAGCCCAAGGTCAGCGTCTTGCAGACAAACGCGCGCATGGCGGAGGAGTCGCGCATAGTCGTGTACTGTCTGGAGCGCATGCACTACCTGCGCACGCCCATCAAGCGCGTGAACACGCAGGACATCCTGAACACCTATTTTAAGGACCTCGATCCCGCAAAACTTTTTTTCACCGAGGGCGACCTCGAGGAGCTGCGCCAGCGCTTTTCGCCGACCTTGGACGTGTTTTTGCAGCAGGGTAACTTGCTGCCGGCCTTCGCCATTTTCCAGACCTACCGCGAACGCGTGCGCGAGCGCTGCCAGTGGATCGCGCAGCGCCTCAAGGAACCCTTTGACTTCACGGTGGACGAGACTTTTTTTGCCGACCGCAAAAAGGCGCAGTACTCGCAGAATATTCAGGAGCTCGACGAGTTGTGGAACAAACGCCTGAAGTTCGAGCTGCTCAACGAGTCGCTGGCCTCCCCGCGCAAAAAAGACAAGGATAAGAAGGACAAAAAAGAAAAAACGCCTGCCGACGAAGACGCGGATGAACAGGAGAAAAAACCCAAGACTTTTGAGGAGCGTCTCGTCACGGCCACCAAAAACCTCGCCAAACGCTACGAGCGCTTTTTGAAGGCGACCGAGGAGATCGAGTCGGTGGAAGTGCAGGAGATTTACCTGAACTCGGTGGCCAGCGTCTACGACCCGCACTCGGGCTTTTTGTCGCCGTACTACCTTGAGGAGTTTGACATTTCCATGCGCAACGCGCTGGTGGGCATCGGCGCAGTGCTCTCCGACAAGGACGGCTATTGCACGATCCGCGAGCTGATCGCCGGCGGCCCCGCCGAGCGCTCGGGCAAGTTCAGCGCGGGCGACAAGATCGTCGGCGTGGCGCAGGGCGAAGACGGCGAGATGGTCGATGTCATCGGCATGAAGCTGCGCAAGGTCGTGCGCCAGATTCGCGGCAAAAAAGGCTCGCTTGTGCGCCTGAGCGTGCAGCCCGCCGAGGGCGACCCGTCAGACCGCACAGACATCACGCTGGAACGCGACGAGATCAAGCTGACGGACAACCTCGCCAAGGCCGAATTGTACGAGGTGCCCGCGGGTGCCGAGACGGCTGTGAAAGTCGGCGTCATTGATCTGCCCGCCTTTTACGGCGCCAGCGACGACGGCGGGCGCTCCGGCACCTCCGAGGACGTCAAGGAACTGGTGCAGACGTTGAAGGGGCAGGGCATGCAGGCGCTCGTGCTCGATTTGCGCCGCAACGGCGGCGGTTATTTGAACGAGGCGATAGACCTGACCGGGTTGTTTGTCGCCGGCGGCCCCGTGCTGCAGGTGCGCGACGCGCAGGGCAAAGTTCAGGAATTGCGCGACCGCATGAAAAACGCGCTGGCCTGGAACGGCCCGCTGGTGGTGCTGATTTCCAAGATGAGCGCCTCGGCCACGGAGATCGTGGCGGGGGCTTTGCAAAACCACAACCGCGTCGTTTTGGTGGGTGACGCTGCCACGCACGGCAAGGGCACAGTGCAGGCCGTCTACCCGTTTAAAAATCTCATCCCCAACCAAAAAGGCGCGGCGAAAGTGACGATCCAGAAGTGGTACTTGCCCGACGGCAATTCCATTCAGGTCAAGGGCATCGCCTCCGACATCGCGCTGCCCTCCAGCCTCGACGCGCTGCCGATCGGCGAGGGCGACCTCGACCGCGCGCTGCCGTGGGACAGCATTCCCCCCGTGCGGCTCGATCCGCGCCCGGCTGAAGGCTTTTTGCCCGGTGTTGTTTCCGACCAGTTGCTAAAAACGCTGCTGGAACGCTCCCTGAACCGCGGCGAGATGCTGCCGGAATTTTCGCTACTCAACGAGCAGGTCAAATGGAACAGCGGCCGCGCCGAAAAGAAGGAATTTTCCCTCTCCCGCACTGTGCGCGAACGCGAGCGCGACGCCGACACCGCCATGCGCGACCGCCTCGAAGACCAGCTCGAGACGATGGCCGACTCGCTCAATTACCAGAGCGAGAAATTCAAACTCGAAGCCGCCAAAAATCAGAAGGACGAAAAGCAGCTCAACCTGACGGACGAGGAAGAAGAAATCCTCGGCGTGCAAAAACCCGTCTTTGATATCCGCCTGCGCGAGGGCCTGCGCGTGGCGGCCGACTGGTACACCCTCGCGCACCCCGCCGCCCCCAAGGAGCCCGCCCAGTGAAGCGCACGCGGCTGTTCACGGGCCGCTGGCTCAACTTGGAAAGCGTGCCGCACACCGGGCGCGACGGAACCGAAAGGCCGTGGGAATTTTGCTCGCGCACCAACGCCGCCCGCGCCGTCGCCGTCATCGCGCGGCTGAAAAACCCCGAGCGCATCGTGCTCGTGCGCCAGTGGCGCGCCCCGATGAACGCCTGGACGCTCGAATTTCCCGCCGGACTGCTCGACGAGGGCGACACCCCCGAATCCGCCGCGCTGCGCGAATTAAAAGAAGAAACCGGCTACGAGGCGGTCGTCACCCGCAAGGGACAGGAAGTGTGCAGCTCCCCCGGCATGACCGACGAAACTGTCGGCTGGGTGGAGGTGGAAATCACAAACCACGGCCAGGCCGCCCCGCAGGACGACGAGCTCATAGAAACCGTCATCCTGCCATTGGAAAATTTACGCGCGCGCATCGACGAATACTGCGCCCAAGGCGACCGCGTCGAAGGCAAACTCTACGGCTTCGCGCGCGCGTTGGAGATTAAATAAGGATGCGGGGGAAACCCTTTTTCTTCCAGAAAAAGGGTTTCCCCCGCGCCCCCTTCCCCCAAAGACTTTTATGACGGATGCTGCGCATCCTTGGAATTCATGTAACTTTTTGGTTTTTTGGGCGTTTAATTTTTATGTGAACGGCGTTCTACGTAAGTCGTTTTGTTTTTATCCAAACCGCCTCCTTTGATGAAAAAGAAATCCTCCGTTAAACTGGTTGTCGTAATTTTATTGCTGTGCGTTGTGGGGGGTGGCGTTTGGCTGTACAAGCGCAATGATTCCGGCGGCGCTGTCGAGCTGCGCGTGTCGCAGGCGCAAACGCGCGACATTGTGCTGTCCATCGACGCCACGGGCACGGTGGAGCCGGAGGATTTGGTCGATGTCGGGGCGCGTGTGTCGGGCGAGATCGTGAAGTTTGGCAACGATGTGGACGGCAAGGTTGTGGACTATGGCTCGCACGTCAAGGAGGGCGAGATGCTTGCGCTGATCGACGACGAGATCCCGCAGTCCGATCTTTTAAAGGCCAAGGCGTCGCTGGCGCAGGCGCAGGCCAATCAGGTGCTCAGCGAGGCGCGCATGCGCAAGGCCGAGCGCGACTGGAAACGCGCCGAGCGCCTGGGCAACACCGAGGCGCTGGCCAAGAGCGCTTACGACGCCTATTTGTCCGAATGGGAAAGCGCGGCGGCGGAGGTGGAGGTCGCCAAGGCGGGCGTCGTGCAGGCGGAGGCCACCCTGCGTTCGGCCGAGCGCAACCTGGCCTACTGCGTGATCAACGCGCCGGTGACGGGCGTCATCATCGACCGCAAGGTCAACATCGGGCAGACCGTCGTTTCCAGTATGAACGCCTCAAGTTTGTTTTTGATCGCGAAAGATCTCAAGCGCATGGAGGTGTGGGCCAGCGTCAACGAGGCGGACATCGGGCAAATCAGCGTGGGGCAGGCGGTGAGCTTCACGGTGGATGCCTTTCCGGGCGAAACCTTTTCGGGCACGGTCGGGAAAATCCGCTTGAACGCGACGATGACGCAAAACGTCGTGACCTATGTCGTGGAGGTCATCACCGACAATTCTTCCGGCCGTCTGTTGCCGTACCTGTCGGCGAATTTGAAATTCGAGGTGCAGCGCGCAAACGGTGTGTTGGCCGTGCCCGCTGCGGCGCTGCGGTTTAATCCGGATACAGCGCTCATCGCGCCGGATGCCGACCCTGCGGCGCTTGAGGCGCGCGCAAAAGTGTGGGTGCCCGCCGCCGATGGAAGGGTGCGCCCCGTGGGCGTCAAAGTCGGTATCACCGACGGCGAGTACACGGCTGTCACGGGCGATCTCAAGGACGGCCAGACGGTCGCCACCGGCGTTGTGCAAGTGGCGCAGTCCGGCAGCTCGGGCGGCTCGAATCCTTTCACGCCGACGCCCCCGCGGCGCAACCGCACCAATCAGAGCACGTCCACGCAAAGCCGCTAGGAAAATGGATCTGATCACGCTCAAGGATATTTTAAAGACCTATTACGTGGGCGACATCGCGCTGCCCGTGTTAAAAGGCGTGTCGCTGGAAATCGCCCGTGGCGACATGGTGGCGCTCACGGGTGCCAGCGGTTCGGGCAAAAGCACGCTCATGAATATTCTGGGCTGCCTCGACCGCCCCAGCGGCGGCGAGTATTGGCTCGACGGCTGCGAGGTTTCCCAATTGGACAACGACGCCCGCGCGGATTTGCGCAACCAAAAGATCGGCTTTGTGTTTCAAAGTTT
>JAKPNF010000041.1 GCA_029548565.1 Verrucomicrobiota bacterium | reverse complement strand
ATCTCCGGCGTGCTGCCCAGCGACGAGGCGATTTCGCACATCAAGGACGCGATCAAAAAGACCTATTCCAAAAAAGGCGACGCGGTCGTCCAGAAAAACTACGAGGCGGTGGACGCGTCTGTCGCCAACTTGCACGCGGTTGACACTGCCGGACGCAAGGTCGAAAGCAAGGCCCGCCCCGGCGCCGTCTCCGACAAGGCTCCGGATTTCGTCAAGCGCGTCACCGCGGTCATGATGGCCAACAAGGGCGACAGCCTGCCGGTCAGCGCCTTTGCCAACGAGATGGTCGTCGACGGCACATGGCCGACCGGCACCACCCAATGGGAAAAGCGCACGTTGGCGCAGGAAATACCGGTGTGGGATTCCTCCATCTGTATCCAATGCAACAAGTGCGCTTTTGTGTGCCCGCACGCGGCGATCCGCGCGAAATTCTACGACGCCAAGGAGCTTGACCAAGCGCCGGCCACCTTCAAGAGCGTCGACTTCCGCTCCAAGGACAACCCGGGCTGCAAGTTCACCATCCAGGTCGCTCCGGACGACTGCACCGGCTGCGGCTTGTGCGTGGCCGCTTGCCCCTCGAAGAACAAGGCCGACCCCACGAAGAAGGCCATCAACATGACCTTCCTCGACCCGATTCTGGAAGACACCCGCAAGGATTTTGACTTCTTCCTGGGCCTGCCCGATCCCGACCCGACCAAGCTCGGCGACGAGCTGAAATCCACGCAGTTCCGCCGCCCGCTGTTTGAGTACTCTGGCGCCTGTGCCGGTTGCGGCGAGACGCCCTATATCAAGCTGGTCACCCAGTTGTACGGCGACCGCCTGCTCGTTGCCAACGCCACGGGTTGCTCCTCGATTTACGGCGGCAATTTGCCGACCACCCCCTACACCGTCAACAAGGACGGTCGTGGCCCCGCGTGGTCGAACTCCCTCTTTGAGGACAACGCCGAGTACGGCCTGGGCCTGCGCCTGGCCGCCGACCGCCGCGCCCAAAGCGCGCAGGCGCTCTTGCTAAAACTCGCGCCCAAGCTCGGCGATGAGCGCGTCAAGGCGCTGATCGACTCCCCGCAGGCGACCGACGCGGATTTTGCCGCCCAGCGCGAGCGCGTGAAAGACTTGCGCGCCGCCTTGAAGGGCGACAACACCCCCGAGGCCAAGCTGCTCGACGCGCTGGCCGACGACCTGGTCGCCCGCTCCGTCTGGATCTTCGGCGGAGACGGCTGGGCCTACGACATCGGCTTTGGCGGGCTTGACCACATCTTCGCCACCGGGCGCAACGTCAACATCCTCGTGCTGGACACGGAAGTGTATTCCAACACGGGCGGCCAGATGTCGAAGTCCACGCAGCTCGGCGCGATCGCCAAGTTCGCCTCCTCGGGCAAGAGCCGCCCGAAGAAAGACCTCGGCCAAATCGCGATGGGCTACGGCAACGTCTATGTCGCCAGCGTCTCGCTCGGTGCCAAGGACTCCCAGGTCGTGCAGGCCATTCAAGAGGCCGAAAGCTACCCGGGCACTTCCCTCATCATCGCGTACAGCCACTGTATTTCGCACGGCTACAACCTCGCGCAGGGTCTGGAGCACCAGAAGATGGCGGTGGCCACCGGTTACTGGCCGCTGTACCGTTACGACCCGCGCCGCGCCGAAAAAGGCGAGGCCGCCTTCAAGCTCGACTGCCCCGCGCCGAAGGAAGCCCTCTCAAAATATCTGGAGACCGAGACGCGCTTCGCCGCGCTCAAACGCGCCAACCCCGACCGTGCCGCCTTGCTCGACGCCGATGCCCAGTGCTTCGTCAACGAACGCTGGCACCACTACGAACAACTCTCCAAACAAATGCCGCTGTGCGGTGTCGACACCCGCCAGGGTGGTGGGGTTTAAGAGGTGGTGGATGGGAATTGATTGGATGCGGGGGAACCTTTTTCTGGAAGAAAAAGGTTCCCCCGCGCCCCCTCCCAAAAGACTTTTATGACGGATGCTGGCGCATCCTTTTTTTATTCGTTGCAGTAGTCTGTTACTGCCTGCGCGAGCGTTTCGGCGTATTGCTCAAAAATGTTGGGGAGTTGTTGGCCGTTTATTTCGCGGGTGCCTTCGTAGCGGCCTTGTTGGATGCGGGCGTAGTCGGTTTCGTTGTTCATGACGAACAGTTCGCATAGCACGGTCGGAGATAAGTACAGGCGCGTGGCGGCGAGGTTGCGCGCCCACACGTAGGGGCGCAGGGGCAGGGCGTTGCGCGAGCTGTAACGGGCGGGCGGCAAGGCGGTGTTGCGTTTGATTGAGGCGCCCAGTTTTTCCGCCAAGTCCAGTTCCGTTTCGCTCATGTTTGAGAGCAGGCGCTTTAACATGTGCAGGCGCTGCTGTTCGTCGGCCAGTTCCTTTTGTGAAAAGCAACCGCTGACAAGCAGGTGTGATTTTGACGGGCCCTTGAATAGGGCGGGGTGGGCGGGGTCTGTCCAGGGCAGGGCGTCGAAGTGGATGCTTAGCACAAGGTCGGGCTTTATATCCTGGTTGATTTTTTGCGCGCGTGCCTGAATTTCGCGCACGGCGAAGTCGCGCCCGCGTGTGTCTGTCAGAGGTTGCGCGTCGTCGCGCGTGAGCGTGACGGTGGCTCCGCGCGCGCGCAGTTTTTCGGCGGCCAGGCGGGCGACTTGCAAATTAAGGTCGCCCTCGCGCACGGGCTCGTCGTCGTTGATTTTGAAAAAACGGCTTTCCAATACCGCGAACTCGTCGCCCACATGGCCGGGGTCCAGCACGATGTGCAGACCGTTGAGCGCGTGCTTTTTCGCGGGGGTGTCTTGCGTGTCCTCTTTTAGAAAACGCAGGCGGTAGAATTTTTCCGTCGTCGGATCGGTTCCCATGCGGATAAGGGCGTGCGCGTCGCAAACCTCAATCCAGCCTTTGGCCGCCTCGTAAGGGGCATAGCGTTCGTTCAGACGCTGCTCAAACGTCTCGCGTGTGAGCGTGTTTTGGTGCGCGTTCAAGTCTTCCCATGAAAGCTGCGCGCACAAGGGCAGGGCGAGAAGCAACGAAAGATAGATGGGGATGCGCATGTGAAAAAGCGGTTGGCTCACGCTTGTGTTTTCAGTTTCTTTTCACGCCGTGAGATGGCGATCCCTCCCAATCCCAATTGCACAGGCGCGTAGATCAGCAGCGGCAGCAGCGCGAGGCCGAGATTGGCTCCGGGAATGGCGGCGAAGATCGCCTTGGCCATGGGCACGCCGGCCGCCGTTGTTTTGTGCGAGCCGCAGAAGGCGGCGGCCACGGCGTCGGCGTGCGGCAATTTTAAAAGTTTCCCACCGCCCACCGCGACAAAGGTGGCGATCAGATAATACCCCGCCGCCAGCACGACCGTGAGCGCCATCTGCCAAAATGTGACGCTCTCCCAAAACCGTTCGTGCACGGCGTTGGCGAAGGAGAAATAAAGGATCACGAAGACCAGCGAGGTGTTGATGCGCGGGATCGGCCAGCGCGCCGCGCGCGCGCGGGTGATGAGAAATTTGCGCAGCAGTTGCCCCACGATCAGCGGCAACAAAAGGGTCAGGCAGATGTTTTGCAGCAGCGGCCCCAGCGCAATGCTTTCACCGCTTTGGCTCACCAACCACGTCATCCACAGCGGTACGATGAAAATGCCCGCGATGTTGGCGATCGTCACGTTAAACAGCGCGACCGCCGCGTCGCCACCCATGCGCGCCGTGTAAACGACGGCGGAGGAAATCGTGCACGGCAGCATCGCCAAAAATAAAAAGCCCAGCCGCAAACTTTCGTTGAGCGCCCCGCCAACCAGGTGCATAATCCCCCACATGATCAGCGGAATGACGCCGAAGATCGTCAGTTGGATAAATAAATGCACGCGCCACTTGAGCAGACCCTTGACAAGGCTGTCCGTCGGCAACGAGACGCCTTGCAAGAAGAAGATGGTCACAACCGCGAGGTTTGACAAAATTTCGCCGTGAAGAACGCCACCGTCGCGGCCACCCTCCGGCCACAGCGTGGCCAGCAGGATCGCGCACAGCACTCCCACCACAAATTCGTTTTCGCGTACAAATTTGCGCATAGGAGAGGGCAGTCCTATTTGCCCTGTTTTTGGGCGGAAGGGTCGAGGGTCGGCAGCGCGCGCGTTTCGATCTCCTCACGAATTTTGGCGATGTAGGCGGCCACGGAAAAATCGCCCGTCAGCGCTGTGCTGATGCGCGAGCGCGCGGAGACTTTGCCCGCCTCGCGTTCTTTGGCGCCCAGCACAAGCATCTGCGGAACCTTGTCAACTTCCGCGCGGCGGATTTTCGCGCCGAGTTTGTCGGCCTTGGCGTCGATGGAAAAGCGCACGCCCACGGCCTTTAGCTGCGCGCCGATTTCCTCGGCGTAGGAAACAAGCTCGTCGTTGATCGGCAGCAGACGCACCTGCTCGGGTGCGAGCCAGGTCGGGAAGTTGCCGGCGAAGTGTTCGATCAAGACGCCGCAAAAACGTTCCATCGAACCGAACGGCGCGCGGTGGATCATCACGGGGCGGTGCGGTTGGTTGTCCGCGCCGATGTAGGACAAATCGAAGCGCTTGGGCAGGTTGTAATCCACCTGCACCGTGCCCAACTGCCACTCGCGCCCGATGACGTCTTTGACAACAAAGTCGATTTTTGGCCCGTAAAACGCCGCCTCGCCCGCCTCCTCGGTGAAGGGCACGCCCAAGGTTTGCGCGGCCTTGCGCAGCGCGTTTTCAGCGGCGTCCCAGTCGGCGGCTTCGCCGACGTATTTGCTGGAATCCGGGTCGCGCAGGCCGATGCGCACGCGGTAGTCTTTCATGCCCAGCGTGCCGAACACGGTTTTGACAAGCTGCAGGCAGCCCTGGATTTCGCCATCGAGCTGCTCGGGGGTGACAAACAAATGCGCGTCGTCCTGCGTGAAGCCGCGCACGCGCGTCATGCCGTTGAGCTCGCCGGACTGCTCCCAGCGGTACACGGTGCCGAACTCGGCCAGGCGCACCGGCATGTCGCGGTATGAGTGCGGCTGGGAGTCGAAAATCTTGATGTGCATGGGGCAGTTCATCGGCTTCAATAAAAAGCCGTCCACCTCGCCCTTTTCAATGTCGTTGGCCAGTTGCCCGCAGGTGCAACCCTCGTGCGCGTATTTTTCCAAATCCTCGCGGTCGATGATCGGGCTGAACTGCGACTCCTTGTAATACGGGAAATGCCCCGAGGTGCGGTACAGTCCCAGCCGCCCGATGTGCGGGGTGAAGACCTGCTGGTAGCCCTGCGCGCGCAGTTGTTCTGAAATGAAATCCTGCAATTGCTGGCGGATGATGGAGCCGTTGCCCGTCCACAGCACGAGGCCCTGGCCGACGGATTCGTCGATAAGAAACAGGTCGAGATCTTTGCCCAGTTTGCGATGGTCGCGCAGCTTGGCCTGCTCGAGGCGCTCGAGGTATTGGGCGAGTTCCTCCTGCGTGGCAAAGGCCGTGCCGTAGATGCGCTGGAGCTGGACGTTCTTCTCGTCGCCGCGATGATACGCCCCTGCGATCGAGAGCAGTTTGAACGCCTTGATCTGCTTGGTGTAGGGCACGTGCGGGCCCGCGCACAGGTCGCAAAATTCGCCGTTGAAATAAAACGTGATCGTCTCGCCCTCCGGCACGTCGTCGAGGCGGCCTTGTTTGAAGCGCTCCTGGCCGATCTTTTTGATCAGTTCCTGCGCCTCAATACGCGTGAGCTCCTTGCGCTCGAAGCGCTGGTTTTCCTTGATGATTTTTTTCATCTCGGCCTCGATCTTTTCGAGGTCTTCCTGCGTGAGCTTTTTGTCCAGCTCCACGTCGTAATAAAACCCGTTGTCGGTGGCCGGGCCGATGTCCAGCTTGGCTGTCGGATAAAGGCGCAGGATGGCCGCGGCCATCACGTGCGAGGCGCTGTGGCGCAGGGCGTCGATCGAATGCTTGTAGTCCATGAGAAATTCTTTTGTATTTTAAATTTGAATACGTGTTTTAAAGCGGCACGATCTCGTAACCGTCCTTGCGGTCGAGCGATTTGAACCCCTTGGTAGCCAGCTCGTCGCGCAGGCGGTCGGCCTCGGGCCAGTTTTTGTCCTGCTTGGCCTGCCAGCGCTGCGCCCCGAGCGCGGCCACGTCTTCGGGAATCTGCGCGGGCGCTTTTTCATCGGCGTCGGCAAAGGGATCGATTCCCAGACCGTAGCAGGCGAAGGCGATTTGTTTTATTAAATCGACGGACGGATTTTCCTTAAGCTGCCCCAGCGCGATGAACAATTCGCCGAGCACTTTTGGGGTGTTCAAATCGTCTGTAAATGCTTTCCAGAAAAAACTCTCATTGTTGCAAAGCAGAGAGGTTGTTTCGTTTTGAGCACTCTCAGCTATAAGCTTTGAGAAATCCAAAGGTGCGTTAAATTCTTTTAGTGCCTGGGAAAGTCCATGGCGAATTTTTTCCAGAGCGGTCTGCGCGGCGGCGACGCCTTCGAGCGTGAAGTTGAGCTGTTTTTTATAATGCCCCGCGATCAGCGCGTAGCGTACCGCTGTGGGCGAAAATCCTTTTTGTTTGAGGTCGTCGAGCGTATAGAGATTGCCGAGGCTCTTGGACATTTTTTTGCCGTCCACGAGCAAGTGTGTGCTGTGGAACCAGTGGCGCACGAAGCGGTAGCCGCAATCGTGCGGGTGCGCGCACATCGATTGAGCCAGCTCGTTTTCGTGGTGCGGGAAGCACAGGTCGACACCACCGCCGTGCAGGTCGATGGTCTTGCCTTGGAAAACGTCGTCGATCATGGCAGAGCACTCGATATGCCAGCCTGGGCGGCCTTCGACGGGTTGGCCGTTGACGCGCGGGCCCGGCCAAAAGTTGTCGCCGTCCTCGGGTTTGCGGGCTTTCCACAGGGCGAAGTCGCCGACATTGTCGCGCACATATTCGTCGGCATCGTTGGCCTGTCCGGCGGAATTCGTGTCCTGCGTTTTCAACTCGTCGCGGTTCAGGTGAGAGAGCGCGCCGTAATTTTTGTAACTGGACAGGCGAAAATAAATCGAGCCGTCCTTGCCCTGGTAGGCGTGGCCGTTTTCCATGATCTTTTCGATGAGGGCGGCCTGCTGGGCGATCGTGTCCGTGGCGCGCGGCTCAAAGGCCGGCGGGCGCAGGTTGAGCGCCTCGCAGTCCGCATGGAATTTGTCCGTCCACTTTTGGGTGAAGGCGGAAAGTTTCAGACCTTCCTCGCCCGAGCGGCGGATGGTCTTGTCGTCCACGTCCGTGATGTTGCGCGCGTGGATGACGTTTTGTTTGCCCAGTTGCAACTCCAGCGCGCGGCGCAAGACGTCCTGCAAAATGAAGGTGCGAAAATTCCCGATATGCGCGGGGCCGTAGACCGTCGGGCCGCAGCAGTACATGCGAAAAGGCTCGGCGGGGCTTGTAGGCTCCAGCGGCAGGATTTCGCGTGTCAGCGTGTCGAAAAGTTTTATGGGCATGGACAGCCTTCTATCCTAATGCACGGCGAGACCTTATGAAAAGACGAATTTTACTGGAAAGGCATCCGCATTTAAGCGAAGATAGGGAGACGTTTACGCTTATGAAACCTTCCGAAAACGCGTCCCGTTTGCCCATCCGCCCGCGCCGCCTGCGCAAAAGCGCCGCCGTGCGCGCGCTGGTGCGTGAGACGCGCGTGGAGGTTAGCAAACTCGTGCAGCCCGTTTTTATCATCAAGGGCGACGAAAAAGAGGCGATTGCTTCGTTGCCGGGAATTTTCCGCATCCCCTTAAAAGACATTGGTACGCACGCAAGCGAATTGGCGGACTTGGGACTGGGCGGCATCGCGGTTTTCCCGAAAATAGACCCCGCGCTTAAAGACGAGCAGGGCACCGAGGCGCTCAACGCCGACACCCTCGTGCTGCGGGCGATCCGCGAGATTAAAAAAGCCGCGCCGCAGTTGCCGTGTTTTTCCGATATTGCGCTCGACCCCTACACCACCCACGGCCACGACGGCGTGCTGACGCCCGACGGCTCGGACGTGGACAACGACGCGACCGTCGAAATTCTTTGCAACATGGCCGTCCTGCACGCCCAAGCTGGCGCGGATTTTGTGGCGCCCTCCGACATGATGGACGGCCGCGTCGGCGCGATCCGCGCGGCGCTGGATAGGGCAGGGCTTTCTCAAGCCGGCATCATGGCCTACGCCGCCAAATTCGCCAGCGCCTACTACGGCCCCTTCCGCGAAGCCGTCGGCGCCTCCCAAGGGGGCGGCCCCGCGGATAAAAGTACTTACCAGCTCCCTCCCGCCAACCGCCGCGAAACCCTGCGCGACGCCCTTTTAGACGAACAAGAAGGCGCGGACATCCTAATGGTCAAACCCGCCTTGCCTTATCTGGACATCCTGCACGAATTACGTAACGAAACTCGTTTGCCCATCGCCGCCTACCAAGTTTCCGGCGAATACGCCCAAATCCACGCCGCCGCCCAAAACGGTTGGCTAGACCTGAAAAAAGCCCGTGACGAATCCCTAACCGCCATCTTCCGCGCGGGCGCGGATTTCGTGTTCACCTACTTCGCCCTGGCGTATGCAAGAAACATCGCACAAAATTCTTTGTAATGCAAACTCCTGAGTCTCCAGCTTTGGCGGCGTCGAAAAACAACGCGCTTGATCCGATATTTGTCGATTTGGACGGGACACTTATTTGCACGGACACGCTTTTTGAACTGTTTGTCAGGATTTTAAAACATAGGCCGCTTTCGCTTTTGTCACTGCCTTTTTGCGGTGGTATCGCGGCGCTGAAACACAAAATGACGGCATTGGGCGCCCGCTACCTCAATCATGTGCCCGTCAACGAAAAGCTGCTTGATTATTTGCGCGAAAAGAAGGCACTCGGCCATAGGATTTTTGTGATAACCGCCTGTGAGGAGTCTTTGGCAAAAAAAATTGTGGCCACGGCTGAAACTCAAGGCGCAATTGCTTTGTTTGACGGGGTGTTCGGAACCAAAGGCTCTCTCAATTTGAAAGGGACGGCCAAGACGGATTTCATAGAAAAAACGCTCGGATTTCAGCACTATGAATACGCCGGCAATGCCCGTTGCGATATGCCTGTGTGGGAACGATCGTCCAAGGCGATTGTGGTGAACGCTCCCGCAGCGTTGGCGCGCCGTGCGACGCGGCGGTTTCGAGAAAAAGGCGTGGATGTGATCATTTTGAAAAGCGGTTCTTTTCTTGGAAATTTTTTCAAGGCGATACGCATTCACCAGATCGCGAAAAACTTCCTGATTTTTGTTCCTTTGTTCGTGGGGCACCTGTACGGTGATTTGGCCTCGATCGGATTATCGGTACTTGCGTTCGCGGCGTTTAGTTTTTGCTCTTTGGGCACCTACTTGTTCAACGATTTGCTCGACTTGGAGGCCGACCGCGCGCATGCGCACAAACGCAGGCGGCCTTTGGCCGCAGGGCGTCTGTCGATAGCGTTTGCGCTGGTTGCGATACCGGCGATGCTTTTGTTTTCGCTGGTATTGGGCTTTATTGCGAACCCCGGTGGCGGGTTGATCGCGATTTTGGCGTGCTACATCGTTTTGACATTGTCATATTCCTTCTATCTCAAGCGCCTCGTCGTGGTAGACGTGATAGCCCTGGCGGTTTTGTATATGCTGAGGATTTTCGCCGGCGCCGTCGCGCTGGATATCCGCATATCGCCCTGGTTGCTGGGTTTTGCGCTGTTCGCTTTTTTTAGCCTGGGTATGCTCAAGCGTTTTGTGGAAGTGCGCGAAGCCGCCACGGAGGCGTTGGCGGGCAGGGGTTATGTCAAAAGCGACACCCAGGTGCTGTTGTCCGTCGGCGTGGCGGCGGGGATGATTGCGGTGCTTGTTTATGTTATTTACATCGCGCTGGAGGCATTCAGGTATTATCAGCGCGCCGATTACCTGTATTACACGACGGTTATTTTTATTTATTTCTTCACTAAGATTTGGGTCATGGCCATGCGCGGCGCGGTTCACCACGACCCTGTTGTTTATGCCTTGAAGACGAAGGAAAATTATTTTCTAGGGCTGTTGTTTGTCTGTTTTTTTCTTTTGGCCCAGCCCCTTGCACCCTGACAGTGCTTTTGATTTTTTGAGATCACTATGACCTTCCCGCCCAAATTGAAGAACGCGTGTTTTGTTGTTTCGCTAATGTCGATAGGATTGTTGCAGATAGCGACAAACACGAACCAGATGCAGTCCTTGATAGGTTATGCGCTGACCCCGCCCATTGTTTTGCTCGTGGGCATTGTTTTGCTGAAAAAACTCGACGTGGTACGCCGCGCCTGCGCGATTGTGTCCGAAAATAAGAGAATAGGGCATGTCTCTTTTTTGTGGGCCGTGATGACCGCGGTCGCGTTTATTGGCAACTTTTGGCTTTTCTTGAGCGTAAAGGTATATCCTTCCCTTTCGGCGTTGTTGCGCTGCGGCGGCACTGTGGCGGTGATCCTGGTTGGCGTGGCGAGTGTTTACGCCTTGTATGTGATCTACGTTTTTCTCATGAAATTCGTCTTTGACCGCCTGCCGGCTTTTTTGCGCGGCATTTGTGTTTGCGAGGCGGCTGCGGGCGTGTTTGCCTGGGTCGTTTTGTTTGCTGCTGCGGCCTACTATTTGTTCGCCTACAATGTCCAGGCGAACCTGTTTTTCTACGACACCGACACACTGTGGCAGCTTCGCAACTGGTACAGCGATTCATTTAACAGCATATCGAATGCCTACACATACATATGCCACCAGGCCAACCTGCTAAAGGAAAGCACATTCGGGATATTTTCAATGCCGATAATGGTGCCGTTTGCATTGCTGGCTTTCGCGGTTGAGGCGGTCAGCTGCAAGGATATTTTTCCCCTGCTGGCCTGTTTCGCGAACATTGGCCTGATTGTTTTCAGCGCCCTTAATTTTTCGCGGGCGTTTGGACTGGGGCGGGTGTCTTCGACATGCTTCATTCTTTTGTACTGCTTTTCCTTCTCGGCGATTATGAACGCCATTTTCCCCGAACAATATGTGATGAGCATCTTTTTTGTGTCGCTGACAGTTTTGGCGATCGTGCGCAAAGACCCGGCCAGAACGCCCCTTTATATGGCCAGCACGACCATGCTTTTGAGCAGCGGGATACTGATATTTTTTGCGGGCGCGGGAAACACGTTTAAAAAATGGATCGGCTCGCTCTTGAAGTGGGGGTTGATTTTCGTGGCTCTTATTTTGATATTCGGCCAGTTGCACACCGTGGTCAAATTTCTCGCGGCCGACGCGCTGGTGGGCCGCTTTGCGAGCCGCGATTCGAACAATGTGGTTCAATTTTCCGATTCCCTCAGCGGCATTTTTGTGCAGCCCAACACCCTCTACAGTTTGGATAGCCCGACCCTTTCAGACAGTGGTAATTACGCCGCCTATATTTCGAATTGCACTGAATATAATTTTGTCTTTTTGGGCGGGTTTATTTTTCTGCTCGCCTTGTTGAGCCTTTATGCCAATAGGCGCTTGCTGATAGCCAAGGTGAGCGCGACCTGGGTTTTTGCGAGTGTTTTTATCGTCGTTATTGTGGGGTGGGGTTGTGCCGAAAAATCGGCGACCTTGTATTCTTACTAT
Source organism: Verrucomicrobiota bacterium (assembly GCA_029548565.1). Taxonomy (GTDB): domain Bacteria; phylum Verrucomicrobiota; class Verrucomicrobiia; order Opitutales; family JAKPNF01; genus JAKPNF01. The sequence continues at coordinate 24,290 of JAKPNF010000041.1, read as the reverse complement.
TTTCAATGGGCGTACCTGGGATTGATGGTTCTGCTTTTGGAAAAGCTTGTGAAAAACACGCGCGTCAGGATAGTCATTATGATCGCCCTGCTTTTGGCAATGCTGGGATCAAATGTCCGCAGCTGGCGCGATTACACGGTCTTTATCCGCGAAAATGTTCCCCAATCGGAACGCTACCGCCCGCTAATGCCCACCTGCGAACAAGCCCCCACGACAAATTCAGCTTCATCCTGCTCGGCAACCCTTCGCCTTTGATATTCAAATCAGGTGATATAAACCCATCGACTGCCGCCACTTTTCCTGTCTGCTGAGGGCGAACTGCGCGATGCCACCCGCATCCCATTAGCCGCCTACCAAGTTTCCGGCGAATACGCCCAAATTCACGCCGCCGCCCAAAACGGCTGGCTCGACCTGAAAAAAGCCCGTGACGAATCTCTTTTATCGATTTTCCGCGCCGGTGCCGATTTTGTCTTCACCTACTTTGCCGAGCAGGTGGCAGAGGGAAACGTTTGAAGTATAATTTTTAAAATGTGCATGACTGGTGAGAAAATAATAATATGTCGCGGTACGTTGTTGATATATTTATTTAGGATGGCGCAAAGAATCGCTGCTGTCCGTTTTTGAGGCGCTGCAGAATTTTGTCATCACCAACGTTCTCGAGCAGATGGATAAGTATCCTTTGGGAATAAGCATGATTGAAAAATGAAAGAAATTTGTTTTGGGTCGAGTACTTCCGCAAAAGAGTGAATTGTGTTCTTAAATCCTCTAACGGTGGTATATGTCTTTTCTCCCATATACTTATAGAAATCAGTATCCAGTGTTGTATCGTATTTTTTAAATTCTCTAGTGCTAGCGAGAGTTATGTGTAGGATATGACTTCCTAGAATTTGCGGCCATCCAGGGCCTGCAACGCTGCGAACAAGTAATTCTTTCCCATCGATGATTTGTATGATTTTCATGTCATTTCTCACGCTCAAACCGCTTTTGTATATAGCCCCAATTTCTGGAGAAAGCCCTTCACTTATATCATCTAGCCATCCTTTTAAAGGTCCAGCGCGTTTGACAATTTCGCCGAAGAAAGCAAGTTCCTCTTTCGTGCAAACCTGAACTACTTTTGAGAAAAAGTCTTTCGCGGCCGCTCCATTATTACGGAGATCAGATGAAAAAGTGCGAGTTGCACTATTATAATCTATACCTCCAGAAAATGCCTCGCGCAAAAATTTTCTCCTTTCGATAACAGTAGATATTTTTTTGGCAACTCTTAGTCTAGATGGCTCGTACTTTTCGTCATTGGATGGACGATATTGCATGGAGTCCTCCCATCCTTTTAGATATGCCTCAAACAGTTCGTTTGTCGTGATATTTTTTTCGGACAAAGTGTTTAGTGCGATTAGGGATATTATATTTAAATAAGCATCACTGTCTCCTTGTTTTGCTGCCTTGCAATAACATTCCAATGCTTTTTCTTTGTCTCTTTGGAATTCGCCTTTCGGGATGTATTTCGATGCTCCCGTGTAATAAGCGTCAGCCAAATGCATTTGAGCTTCGATATCTCCGTTTTGAGCCGCTGTAAATTCTTCCTCTGCACTCCTGCATGTGGTTGTGGAAAGATTGAATGCCCCAATCATCAATAAAGTCAGACGAATAATTTTATTTTTCATAACGAATGCGATTTTAGGTGTTCTTTGAAATTTTTTCATTACATTCCCATATTCATTTTGCCAAGCCCCAGCAAGGCATTCATAAGCGTTTCGGTTGATGTTGGTTTGCCATCAAGTTCGGCACTGCAGCCCATTGATCTAATAATGTCTCCATCGTCGTCGCAAAAATATTCAAATTTCACGTGAGATGAGTGAACGGGCGACATGATCATCGTGCCTTCTATTGTCACCCTGTAACGACCATTAGAATGTTGCCTGACGCTTCGTGTCGCATTGTAAAATGAACAGGCTTCCGTGAAAAGTTTCCCCCAATGTCCCTTTGTTTCTATTTTTTCGAGCATTTCTGAATTGGTTGGAGATGAACTTGCATCGTGATAGTTTGATGGACTTGAGTAGTCACTTAACGATGGACCAGAAATAAACAATGCTCCCACGCCGACGATCGCTAATATGCCGATTATGGCCAAAAAAGACGTACAACCGTCCGCTTCTTTTTTTACTATGGGAGTGCTGCTGGGATGAGCGCTTATTTTTTTACCGCAGTGTACGCAGATAACGGCAAAGTCATTGATTTCGGTTCCGCATTTTTGGCAAAACATAATATATGTATATTTAATTAATTCGGTTATGACAGTAAATTTTCAATGAAAGCGAAGGCGCCGGGGCTTAGAACGACAAAGCATGTTAATAATAGTGATATTATTCCCAAAACAATCTCCCAGCGCGCCCATCGTTCTCCTTGAAAATTAGGATCCTTTTTTATAATTGTAAGTGCTCTTTTTCCTAAAAATATACTCAGAGCAGAAAAAATTAGCGACGCCGGAGTTATGCACGAATATAACACTCCCAAAAGACCTAAAAGGCCAGCAATAGGTGCAGTTGGTAATAGTCGGAAGGAATTTCCTGTTGGACACCCGCATTTCATGCAGACGGCATCCCTATCTTCCAGTTGATTCCCGCAATTAGAACAGAACATGATAATTGAAAGTTGTGTTTATATAAAATTAATATTCTCGCTACTTTCTCTCCACTGTCTCCATCAGAAAATAAAGAGCAGTCATTCCCCAGAGTGTAAAAATTATTGTGGCTTGAAAATTATTCTCCATATAATTGGAAAATGTGGCAGGAACGCACACGAATAGAGCGATTACGGCCACGATTTGTAAAAAGCCGATCATAACTTTTTCCAGGCCGTAGTATTTATCTAGGACAACGGCGACCGCGATGATGATCAGGATGACTGCTATGCCGAAATATTCGTTCATGTGAGATTATTTTTATAGAATGTTTTTATAGATTGGATGGTCTTATTGTTGAGGCGGAAAATTATTACTTAAACAATTTCTTCACAAAATTCTCATTTTTAGCGCGGGTGAAGTGCCTGGCGTAATAGTAGCCGCGTTTTGCGGCGTTGTATTTGATGGGTAGTTCTAGTTGTAGGGTCATAAATTCTATGTCGCGCAGGACTGTTTTGCGTGAGACTTCGAGTGTTTCGGCGAGGGTGCGGGAGTTGGGATATTTTTCGCGTTCGATGAGCTGGTGGATGAGGAGCATTCGCCGCAGCGGCGCTCGTGTGTGTATTTTCTTGTTCATGGTGGCCCGGTAAGAGAGGACTGTGTTTGGGTGTTCAAACAGTTATTGGCGTTTTGGGATGATTTCTCTCCGGAGATTTTTTGGTATTTTTAATAGAAAAGGATTTTACCAATAGTGAGGGGACAAAGGATGTCCTATCAGAAATTATTTTCAAAAAATCATTATTGAAGGGGATTTTAAACGGCCTATAATTTTCAACAATGCCACCCCAATGCGAAAACGGGCCTTCCTCAGAGCAATTTACCGTTGCGGGGTATGAGCTTGTGCCGAAATCGGGCGGGGAGCCTTTGGACGTGTCTATTTGGCCAAAAACGGCGCAGAGCAGTATTGCGCGGTGAAAATCGTCAATGAAGCGCTCGCCCATTTTAAGAATCACGAGCAAAACGCCGCGGCCTTGTATCAGCGCGCTTGTGGAAAGTCGGTCAGCGGGCTTTTGGCGATCACGGACTTCGCGCAGACAGCACAGGGGTTTTTGTATTATATAATGCCCCTGGCCGACGGCATTGACCAAAAAGACCCTGCCGACCCCGATTGGCGGCCGCAGACGCTCGAAAGCTATGTGCAACAGCGACTGCAGCGTCCCGATTGGTTTTCGATAGCTGAAACACGGGCACTTATGCGGCCATTGTTCGAGGCGGTAGCCTTTTTGGAGCAAACGGGTTTGTGCCACCGCGACATCAAGCCAAGTAATATTCTCTTTATCGGCGGTATTGCGACCCTGGCGGACATTGGGCTTTTGAAAATCGCGGACGAGACCACGGCCGCGTACGGCACAGATTATTTTCGCAAGCCCGCCGACATAAATTCCAACCCCGATTATTGGAGCCTGGCGGGTGTGCTGTTTTATATTCTCACGGCCAAAAGCCCGCAATTCTGGAACTGGAGCAACAATTGGAAGCCACCGCAGGGCGAATTTCACCCCGACACACAAAAAGAATACCAGCGCTTGCGCAACCTGGTGATCAACCGCGCCACGACCTTGCATTCGCGCGAGCAGTATCGTAGCGCTCTTGAATTTCGAAACGATGTGCTTGGACGGATGTCTCTTCGCAAAAAGAGAAAATTGTTTTTTGGGTTTGCCGCCGCGTTGGTGGCGTTGGGCATTTATACGGCAGCGCTATTAAAAATTTCAGCACCGGATCCTTATCCGGAAATAGTTCCACTTTTTCCTGCAGCAGATCGCGCGCATTCGATCGAGACTATAATTCAATACCATATGCCCTATTGCTTGAGTGTGGATACGCGTTTTAATGAAAAATTGAAGACGAAGGTGCGCCAATATGCCGAAGATCCAAAGGCGTTCCAAATTTTGGAAACCTGCCAACGGAAGGCTCGCGCAAACAAAAATCCACCCAAAGGTAATGACGCGCCCTCTGCCTTATTGTTGGAATTTCTGAAACTGTCTTACGATGATATGAAAACGGTGATCTGTTTTCTCGCGGCTATAAGGCGGAATGATGAATATTTTTCGAGACAAGAATGGGCTATCCTGATGAACAAAACTTTTTATGAGAAAGTAAATCGTCATAAAATGATAAGCGGTGCCTCTGAAATTTTTCATCGTTTGCACAAAGATTATCCAGAACTTTTGGATCCAGGAATTAGGGTAAATGCGTCGAGGGAAGATGATTCGCTCGAAGATATGCAGGATGCTCTATTTAAGAGTGACATACTCGTCCAAAATCATCCTTAAACGGTTCTTCTTGCGCGATTTTTTCGAGCAGCTTGGTGAATTTGTATTTTTCGTTATCGACGGTGCTGCGGGGGATGTCTAACTCGGCGGCGACTTGCTCGGGGGTTTTATTTTCGGTGGTGCGCATGTGGAAGATCATGGCCATGCGCGGGGAACAGCGTTTTTTCGCCAGATCCAGAATTTCTGCGTGCAATGCCTCGATGGCGCAGGTGCGTTCGTCTTCGCACAGGGCATCGAGTTGATCGGGCGGGCTTGTTAATTCCATGTGCGCCTCGTCCAGCGAGGTGGCGTGGTTGTCGTTTTTTCTGGCCTTGATGAGTTCCCAGACGACCCGCCAGACGATACCTCTTAAATACTGGTGGAAATGTGCGCGCTGTTCGTCATAATCGGGGACTTTTGTCAGCAGTACCTTGAAGACGTTGGAGGTGGCTTCGTCGACAAGAGATTCGCTAGGATTCCAGTTGTATTTGCGAAAGCGCCAGATGACGCAGGCGCGGATAAAATTTGAGTAAATCCGGTGGAACGTACGCCAGGATTTTTCCCAGAGTATTCTGTCGACTGCATTGGGATCCTTGGCCATGAAACCAATGGCCGTACGCGGTGTATCAGGAAATTCAGACATATATACGAGAACAATTCACATGGGAACGCACACAAGGATGCGCCAGCATCCGTCATAAATTTTTTTGAAGGGGGTGCGGGGGAAGCTTTTTTTATAAAAAAAGCTTCCCCCGCATTCTTAAATCCTATTCCCAAATGCTCTCACACCCAGTCCCTCTGCCGCCAGGACAGGGAGTCGGCGATTTCTCTGGCGAAGAAGGGGCCGTGATAGATCATGCCGGTGTAGATTTGCAGGAGGTGGGCGCCGGCGTCCATCAGGCGGCCGGCGTCTGCCGTGTCCATGATGCCGCCGCAGCCGATCAGGGGCAGTTTGCCTTCGGTGCGCAGGGCGATGTAGCGCACGATGTCGAGGGCTTTTTGCGAGAGCGGGCGGCCGGAGAGGCCTCCGGTTTCGGCGGGCAAATGGTATTGCGGGGGGCGGGCGACGGTGGTGTTGGTGGCGATCAGCCCCGCGAACTCGTTTTGCTGGATGTGTGTTAAAATGGCGTCGATCTCGGGATAAGACAGATCGGGCGCGATTTTCAGCACCAGCGGCAGGGGGTTCTGGCCGAGCTTTTTGGCGCGCTCGCGGTTGGTTTTTTGCAGGTGGCCGAGCAGGTCGGGCAGGTAAGTGTCGCCTTGGAGTTTGCGCAGGTCGGGGGTGTTGGGGCTGGAGATGTTGACGACCATGTAGTCGGCGTAATCGGCCAGCGCCAGAAAGCATTCGGTGTAGTCGGCCACGGCCTGGTCGATCGGGATGATCTTGGACTTGCCGATGTTGATGCCCAGCGGCAGGTGGCGCTTGTGCTTGCGCAGGTCGGCCTTCAGGCGCGCGGCGATTTGCTCGGCCCCGTCGTTGGGGAAGCCCATGCGGTTGATCAGCGCCTGTTCCTTGACGGCGCGAAACACGCGCGGTCGCGGGTTGCCCGGCTGCTTGAGCGCCGTGACGGTGCCGATCTCGACAAACCCGTAACCCAGCGCGTCCATCAGGTGCCAGGCCTGGGCGTCCTTGTCAAAGCCCGCGGCCACGCCCACGTGGTTGGGGAAATCCACGCCAAACAGGCGCACGGGCTTGCCTTTCGATGCGTTGTAACGGCGCATGAGGGTGTGCATCAGCGGCACCTTGCCCATCAGCCGCAGCGCGAAAATCGCCTGCTCGTGCACCTTTTCCGGGTCCATCCGGAAAAACAGCGGCCTGCACACCTTCTCGTAAAGGATGTCCATCATAGATTCCTTAGAATCCCAAAAACGCTCCCCGATGGCAAGCCGTTCTTCAGAGGGAAGTCAGCGACTATTTTCAGAAAAAAACGATAAGAAGTTGACAAAGGGGCGAAAACTCGATTTTCCCGTATAGAATACACACGCGTTTTTTTATGTCCAAGAGTTCTCCGAAATTAAACTGGTGCATCATAAGCCTTTCCAAGGATCTCAACTGGTGGGTCGTCGAGACGAGCGACCCCGTGCGTTGGGACACCGAGGGCCTAAGCATCATCGACCCGCGCCAGGGCGCGCACATCATCGATCTGCTCGAGCCGCTGCGCGACCACGGGCTGGACACCGACATCGTGCGCGCGGCCTTCTTCCCCTTCGCGGTCGACAAGCCGATGCCCGACAAGCGCCTGAGGCTCGTGCGCGTGACGGACAATATTTTTGAATCCGAGGAGCCGCTGTTTTGGCTCGGCGACACGCTCGACGAGGACCGCAGCGCCTACGCGGACTTTTTGAACCACATCACCAAGGTGCGCGTGAAGATGCTCAACGACAGCATCGACTTTGAGCAGCGCCTGACGGTGGACGACCTGGAGGACGAGATCCGCGAAGACCACCACAACGCCTTTTTGGAAGGCCGCACGATCCACGCCTTTCGCGAGATCACCGACATTCTGGAATACGTGCCGGCCGGTTACGAGCTGGACGACCCCGCCCAGGAGGAGGAAAAGCCCGTCAAGGTGGAGGAGGAAGAAATCCCCGAGATCGAGGAACTGCCGGAAGCCGAGGACGACGGCTCGCTCGACGAGGACGAGACCATGAAGTGGGACGAGGAGGAAGAAGGCAAGGAGGAGCACGACGAAAACTACGTCCCCCCCCTGCAACCCGAAGAAGGCGACGAGGAACTGTTCGCCTCCCCCAAAAAAGGCAAGGGCAAGCAGGCAGAAAAACCTTCCAAAAAGGCGGACAAGAAACAAGTCGCCAAAAAACCGGAACCGAAAAAGTTGGTAAAGGCGTCTAAACCCGCCGCCAAAAAAGCGCCCGCGAAAAAGCCCGCGCCCAAGGCAAAGGCCAAGCCCGCAAAGAAAGCGGCGAAACCTGCCGCCAAAAAGCCGGTGAAAAAGCCAGCCAAGCCTGCTCCGAAAAAAGCGTCTGCGAAAAAACCCGCGCCGAAAAAGGCTGCGCCTAAGAAATCCGCTCCCAAGGCAAAAGCCAAAGCGAAACCCGCTGCCAAAAAACCGGCAAAGAAGAAACGCTAAGCGAGTCTTAAAATCAAGCGCCAACAAAAAACCCGCCGAGAAATTCTGGCGGGTTTTTTAACAAAAATTTCCGATCACATATCCTGCCTTGCGAACACCCGCGCCGCATCGCCCACGTAAGGATGCGTCAGCATCCGTCCTAAAATTTTTTTGAAAGGGGTGCGGGGAAGGCTTTTTTTATTCAAAAAAAGTTTTCCCCGCATTCATCATCCTCTCCTTTATTCCTTCTTCCCTTCCAAAAACTTTTCCATGAGTTGCCAGGCGCGGGTGGCGGCTTGGGCGGGGTCTTCGAGCAGGCCTGCGGCTAGCAGGGCGTTGTCGTAGAGTTGGGTGGCGATGAAGGAGGCTGTGTCGGGGTTGTTTGCGCGCAAGGTGTTTAGTTGCTTGATGAGCGGGTGGCGGGTGTTTAGCTGGAGGACGACGGGCGGGTTTTCGGGTTGTTCGTCGGGCTTGCCGCTGGCGGCCTGCATGGCGCGCATCATGCGGCGCATCTGGGGGGTCATCATGCGCTCGCCGTTGAGGGCGACGGCGGGGGAACCCACGAGGCGCTCGGAGGCGGCCACGTCGGAGACTTTTTTATCGCCGAGTTTTTCCTTGAGCCATTCGACGAGGGCTTTTGTGTCTTCTTCATTTAGGGGCGCTTCGTCGGATGTGGGGGCGTCTTCGAACTTCAGGTCGTCGCGGTCGATAGAGAAAAGTTCCTTGTCGGCGAACTTGGACAGGCGCATGAAGACCCACTCGTCGATGGGGTCGTAAGCAAAGAGCACCTCCAGCCCGCGAGCCTTGAGACCCTCGAGGTAGGGGCTGCTTTCGGCGGCTTGGCGGCCGTCGGTGGCCATCAAGTAATAAATTTCCTTCTGGCCTTCGCGCATGCGGCTGACGTAATCCTCGAGGCTGGTGAGCTTTCCTTTTTCGAGGCTGGAAGATTCAAAGCGCAGCAGTTTTGAAAGCGCGTCCTGGTGCGTGAAATCCCCGGCGGCGCCTTCCTTTAAAAAGAGGCCGAAAGAGCGCCAGATTTTTTCGTAAAGCTCGGCGTCTTTCTTCGCGGTGTCGGCCAGAAATTTGATGAAGCGCCGCGTGATGACCTGGTTGAGCTTGGCGATCAGCGCGCTTTCCTGAATCGTCTCGCGCGAGATGTTCAGGGGCAAGTCCGCGCTGTCGACGACCCCGCGCACAAAGCGCATCCATTCGGGCAATAGCTTTTTGGGCGAGGGGTCGATGAGCACCTTGCGGCAGTACAGCGCCACGCCCGGTTCCATGCGCGACAGACCCATCAACTCGGAATTATGCCCGGGCACAAAGAGCAGGGAGTTGACGGCCAGCGGCGCGTCCGCCGAGAAATGAAACCAGGTGAGCGGATCATCCCAGGCTTGGCTTTGGAATTTGTAAAATTCGCGCGCTTTTTCGTCCGTGATTTCGCTGCGGGGCTTGAGCCACAATGCCTCCTGCGTGTTGACCTTCTCGCCGTTGAGCGCGAGAGGGAAGGCCACGAAACTCGAGTAATGCGCGAGCACGGCCTTCACGCGGTCGGCCTTTGAAAATTCTTTGTACTCGTCTTTCAGTTCGATGACGATCTTGCTGCCGCGCTCGGCCTCGGGCGCTTCTTCAATCGTGTAAGAGCCCGAGCCGTCGCTTTTCCACAGCAACCCCTCGGCGTCCTTTTGCCAGGAGTGGGTGTAGACCTTCACGCTCTTGGCGACCATGAACACGCTGTAAAAGCCCACGCCGAATTGCCCGATGAGGTTTTCGTTGGGCGTCTGTCCCGTGGCCTTGAGCGCCTCCAAAAAGGCTTTGGAACCCGAATGGGCGATCGTGCCGATGTTTTCCTTCAGCTCCTGGCGCGTGAAGCCGATGCCGGTGTCGGCGATGGTGACCAGAGCGGCCGCCTCGTCGGTCGAGATGGAGATCTCCAGCGCCTTGTCCGGCTCGAAAACGTCCTTTTCCTTGAGCTGCGTGTGGCGCAGCTTTTCCAGCGCGTCGGAGGCGTTGGAGACCAGCTCGCGCAAAAAGATTTCCTTCTCGGTGTACAGGGAGTTGACGACGATGTCCAGCACCTGCTTGACCTCGGCCTGAAAGGCGTGTGTTTCCGTTTTGTGTTCGCTCATAAGCCTTCTATTTTAATGATCCGCCGCCCCCAAGTAAAGTACGGGGCGTTGCGGATTTTTAAAAGGCTTGCGCGCAGGCACACAAATAAGATTCACTGGACGTACCTATGAAACACCTGTCCCTCATTTCCCTCCTCGCGGCGCTCACGCTGATGTGCGGCTGCGCGCCCGAACTGCCGCCGGTCGCCCTGTTTGAAAACGATTTGTCCAACGCCCAGCAGGCGGAAGCCTGGAGCGTCGACAAAGACGGCGTGCTAAGCGCCACCGCCGACAAGACGCTCTTTACAAAAAACCAATACGAGAATTTTATATTGTCCTTGGAATTCAAAGCGGGCGAGAAATCCAACGCCGGGGTCGTGCTCTATTGCACGCAACTGGAGGATTGGCCCGCCTATTCGCTTGAGGTGCAACTGTGCGACAACAAGACCGCGGGCGAAAACGCCTGGGCGCGCTGCGGCGCGATTTTCGGCCATGTGGCTCCCGCCAAGGAGATCGACCCCGCGCTCAATGAATGGCACAAGCTAACCATTCTGGCCAAAGGCAAACTCGTCAAGGTGTGGATCGACGACAAACTGACCACACGCATGGACATGGCCGAGTGGACCAGCCTCGACGTCGCGCCCGACGGCACGACCAAAATCCCCGCCCACCTGGCCAAACAGAAAAAAGCCGACATGCCCACCAAGGGCTTCATCGGCCTGCAAGGCCTGCACGGAAAAGGCGAGGGCGTCGTGTACCGCAACATCGTTTTGCACCCTCTACCCACTGGTAAAACGGCCAAGAGCCTCGAAGAAGAATCCAAAGAGCAAAATCCGGAAGAACTATAAGCCCGTTTGCGTGGCGAATAAAAAAAGAGAAGGGGAACCTTCTCTTTTTTGTTTTACCGATACGACTGCAAAAGCTTGAGTTTTTCGCGGTCGAGTTTGTGGCCTTCGAAATCTTCGTAGGTCACTTGCGGGTTTTCGGAATCGAGCACGCCCCACACGCCGCGGAATTGCCAGTTGGCCCACGGCCAGTTGTTTTTGCGGAAAACCTCCAGACTGTCGCGCATCCAGTCGAGCGCTGCTTTGCGCGGCACCGTGTTGCAAAAGCCGAATTCGCCGATGAGGATGCCAGTCTTTGTCCCTTGCGAAAACGCGCGCCAGGAGCCATAGATGTGGTGTTCCAGAAATGTGCGACCGTCGGGGGAATTTGGAAATTCAAACGCGCCCGTGCGCTGATCGAAGACGGCGCTGCGCATCCATTCGGGCATGGTCTCGTCGTCGGCCACCGGATCTTGGTTGCGCGCCTCGAGCACTGCTGTGCGCGCGGCCTTCGTCTCGTCTTTCCATTCCAGTTGCAGGCGGTTGAAGTTCAGCTTGCCGCGCACGCATTGGAAGGAGACGCTTTGTGTGCCTGCGGGCAACGTTTCTAAAAATAGCGGGCGGTTGAATACGTAGCTGGAAATGTTTGTGCCTGGAATCGATTTTTGAGTTTTCCAGGGGAGCGTTTGTTCGGCGCCGTTGCCCAGCGGCCAGGTGCCCGCCTGCTCGCCGTCGACAAACAGCGCGATGTCGCCGCGTTCATAAACAGTGCCGATTTCAATGGAAAGGCTGGTGGGGAATTTCAATGGCTCTTTGAAAACGATTTGCGATGTCTGCCCGCGCGAGTTGAGCACGCCGCTGAAGTGGTTGCGCGTTCCCCATATGGGAGCGGGCAGGCCGCTGTAGTCAACGCCCGTGAACCCCGCTCCGTAGTGCGTGAGTGAGCGGTGCGGTAGGTAACCGTGTGCGGCCACGGCCACGTTTAGGCCGTCGAGCGCCTTGGGCACGCGGAAGGCCCCGCGTTCACCGTCGACGATTAGGAAACGCTCTGGATCCTCGGCGCGCACGGCGTTGACGAGCCGTTCGATCACGCGGCGATAATTTTCCGAGGTCGCTTCGGGGATCGATGGCGGTTCGTTGAGCAGGTTGAAACTCAGATACTTGCTTGAAATGCCCTTGTAGCGCTTGGCAAAAAGCGCCCAGTGTCGCGCGCAGGCTTCCAGCGCCTTGTCGTCTGAAAAAAGCGCGTACTTGGGTTTCTTGACCTCGTGGTAGCCTGGGGCGCGGTGGAAATTCAGGCACACGTGCACGTTGTGCTTAATTCCAAATTGAACGGCCTCGTCGATGTCCAAAAGCGCCCTTTCGTCGAAGCGCTCCCAGTCTTCCTCCACGCCGCTCCAGGCGCGGTAGTCCATCGGCAGGCGCACGAAATTAAAGCCGAAGGAGGCGATCATGCGAAAGTCGTCCTCGCGGTACGGCAAATTGCGCCCGTTGAGCTTTTCGATGAGATTAAACCCGCTCCAACGCGGCAGCGCCTCTTTGGTCGGCTGCGTCAACGGGTATTGCGGCAGATGGAGCTCCCTGTCGTCCGCCTGAAGACAAAGCGTGAATAACACCGGTAGCAGCAATAATTTTTTGAAACGCATGGGGTGTGCCTTTAACGAGGATGGCGTGAATCTTTTTCATAATTCTCGTTAAAAGGAGAAGACGCTGCAAGGCATTCGGGAAATAAAATAGATTGAAAAGGAATCCCTTTTCAATCTATCAGTACTTTTGTGATTTAGTTCCCACATTTCGCCGCCGCTGAAACGGACTTCGGCCTCAAAAGCGGCGTAGGGAACGGAACCTTCAAGTGCCTATTTTTTATCAGACGGGGAGAGGCTTTTGTCGAAAAAATCCTTCATCTTGAGGTAGACTTCTGAGACAAAAGGCTCTTTGTCGTAAAGGTCAACATGCGTCGCGCCTTTTACCGAATAGAGCTCTTTGGGCTGCCTTGCCTTGTCGTAGGCACTCTGGCTGAAATATGTGGTGTCGGCTTCGCTTCCCACGATTAACAGCAGGGGGCGCGGCGATATCATTTCGATGTGGCCAAACGCGTCAAACGCCGCAAGCTGGCCCCAACTGGTATAGAGCATTTTGTTCTGCGAGTTTGGGTGGCGCGCGCGCGGGGTTCTGTAATACTCGGAGGCTTCCTTCTGGATGACAAAGGTTTTTTCCGTGAATTCGCCCTCGTTTTCTGGAACATACCCGACGTATAGCGGCGCTTCACCCCGGGCTTCTTTGGTGCGCTGCTGTGCGACGTTGGCCAGCAGGAGCTGGGTGTCCTTTTCGTCAAAAGACCTTCCCAGCCCGTTTCTGGAGCTGTCGCCGACGTCCCAGGAGCTGATCCCCGCGACGGCCTTTATTCTGTGCTCGGTTTGGGCGGCGCTGATGGAATATCCCCCGCCGGCGCAAACCCCGAACGCGCCTATGCGCTGTTCGTCGACATAAGCAAGCGTGACAAGAAAGTCTATGGCGCACCTGATGTCCTCGACCCTTGAAAAAGGGTCTTCAAGGAAGCGCGGCTCCCCCTCGCTCTCGCCTTGGTGGGAGGCGTCAAAGGCCAGGACAACGTAGCCGTCGCGCGCGAATCTTTCGCCATACAGGCTCGACACCTGTTCCTTGACGCCCCCGCCGGGATGGGTGACAACCAGCGCGGGATATTTTCGGGATTCGTCAAAGTTGTCCGGTTTAAAGAGCAGTCCCGCGACTTTTAAAGCCCTGTTTTTGAAGGTGATTTTTTCAGTTTTCATTGTTTTTTCCTTTCATTGTTTTTCATCCAATTGCCTCACAACCCTGCAGGGGTTGCCGACGGCGATGGATCTGGGCGGAATATTTTTTGTGACAACGCTGCCCGCGCCGATCGCGCACCCCTCGCCGATTTCAACTCCGGGAAGGACGATCACGCCGCCGCCCAGCCAGCAATTGGCGCCGATTTTGACAGGCCTTGCGAAATTCACCGCCTTGTTTCGCCTTTCAGGTTCGAGCGGGTGCATGGCGGTGTATAGCTGCACGTTTGGGCCGATATAGCAGTTGTCGCCTATCTCAATTTCGGCGCATGAAAGCGCGCTGAGGTTGAAATTCACAAACACGTTCTTGCCGAATTTTATGTGCTCGCCGTAATCGCATTGAAGCGGCGGAATGAGCGTCAGGTTTTCGGGCTTGTATTGCAGCAGCTCCTCCAAAACGGCGGCGTCCGCGCCGCTGTTGTAGTCTCTTAGGGCGCGCCGCGTCCTTTGCCGCATCGCGACCAATTCGCCGTCGAAGCCGTGGTATTCTTCGCCGCTGAGCATTTTTTCGCGCTCACTTTTACTTTTGATGCCTGCCATTGGAACTCCTTTATTTTAGATATTCATTGAAAAACGATTCCAGCCTGTCGAACGGAATGACTCCCGCCCGGTTGTCATAGAGGTCGACATGGCTCGCCCCGGGAATGATCAGCAATTCCTTGTTGCCGCCGTTTAGCTTCTTGAAGGCGTCCTCGCTGAAATAGCGCGAATGCGCTTTCTCGCCGTGAATCAAGAGCGCGGCGCTGCGGATCTCGCCGCTGTACGACAGCAGGGGCATGTTCATGAAGGACAGGGCAGAGGTCTTGTTCCACCCGCTGTTGGAATTGAGCGAGCGCTTGTGGTAGCCGCGCGGTGTCTTGTAGTAGCTGTGGTAGCCTTTGACGAACCAGGGGGCATCCTCGGGGAGCGTGTCGGGGACGCCGCCGCCAAGCTCGTAGAACCCGCTTCGGGCGTCGGCGCTGCGCTGGGCGTTGAGCCGCACGCGCAGCTCATGGCGTTGGTCGGCGTCCATCGCGTCAAAGTAGCCGTTGGCGTTGACGCGGCTCATGTCGTACATGGTGGAGGTCGCGGTGGCCTTGATCCGGGTGTCTATGGCGGCGGCGTTTATCGCCATGGAGCCCCAGCCGCAGATGCCGATGATCCCGATGCGTTCGGGATCCGCGTTTTCGAGCGTCGAGAGAAAGTCCACGGCAGCGCAAAAATCCTCCGTGTTGATGTCCGGCGATGCCACGTAACGCGGCTGGCCGCCGCTTTCGCCGGTATAGGACGGATCGAACGCAAGGGTCAGAAAACCGCGCTCGGCCATCGTCTGCGCGTAGAGGCCCGCCGCCTGTTCCTTCACAGCCCCAAAGGGGCCGCACACGGCGATCGCCGGCAACTTCCCCTTTGCGCCTGACGGCACATACATGTCGGCGGCCAGCGTGATGCCGTAACGGTTTTTGAAAGTGACCTTGCTGTGGGTCACTTTGCCGCTTTGGGGAAACACCTTGTCCCATTGTTCGGTTAATTTCAATTTTTCCATATTTTGTTCGTTTGTTTGGTTTTCGCTGATGGTTTCATCGGCCGCCGCGGCGCAGAGCGCGCCGATGCCGACCAAGACTGCGGTGATTGCTTTTTTCATATCTGGTCCTTCTTTTTTGATGATGATAATGTTACCTTTGCGTTCCCGCGTCCGAGCGCCGCGCCAAGGCCGGAAACATCCTCGATAAAACCGAGTTTTGTGTACGCGTAAGAAGTCGTGAAGTTTTTATAAAAAAGCACAAGGCAATCAGAGCCGAACAGCATCAGCTCGCCCGCGCGTATTTTTCCGGGCGTCCGCGCGTTGGCCGGCAAATCCTGCGGCAGGCGGTGGTATTTTTCGTTGCCATGCAGTTCAATCATATTCATTTCAAGGGGCAACAACCCTTCAAGAGCCTTTGCGGATGCATTGTCGTACAGCCTGATGGTGAAAAGGCTCGCTCCCACTTGCAGGGTGGCGAAACTGCCCGAGCTGCTTTTAAGGTCAAATGAAACCGGCGCCGCTTTGCCCGCCTTGCTTTCGCAAAATCCGTCGGCTCCAATGGCGGCGGACAGTATCAGCGCCCAAAAAATGCCGTGTGTCGTTTTCATTTGCTTTCTTTCGTTATGCCCTCATTATCGCATGCTCCACAGAAATAGCTAATACTTATAATTTATACCAAGATATGCTTGACAGGCATATCACGAGAACAGGAAAATCCGGGAATGGAAATCCGGGTGCTGAGATATTTTCTGGCGGTTGCGCATGAGGGAAGCCTGACAAAGGCGGCCAACGTCCTGCACGTGACGCAGCCGACGCTGTCCCGCCAGCTCATGAACTTGGAGGAAGAACTCGGGCACAAGCTGTTTGTGCGCGCCAGCCATAGCGTGAGGCTCACCGACGAGGGGCTGCTGCTCAAAAAACGCGCTGAGGAAATTCTGGACATGGTTGGACGGACGCAGGCGGAGTTCGCCGCGCAAAGCGAGCTTGTCAGCGGGGACGTTTATATAGGCGGCGGAGAGACTTTCGCGATGAAGAAGATCGCGGGAGTCGTGCAGAAGCTTCGCCGCAGCAACCCCGGCATACGTTATCATTTTTACAGCGGCAATGCCGACGACGTGACGGAGAAACTGGACAAGGGGCTTTTGGATTTCGGCCTGCTCATTCAGCCCGCCGACCTGTCCAAATACGATCACTTAAAGCTGCAGGACAAGGACGTTTGGGGCGTTCTGATGCGCAAAAACAGCCCGCTGGCCTCAAAGAAAAGGATTCAAAAGAAAGACCTGCTGAATCTTCCGGTCATCCTTTCCCGCCAGATTGTGAGCCGGCCCCATTCCCAAAACGACCTGGCGCAATGGCTGGGCATGGATTTTGGCAAGTTCAACGTCGTTGCCACATACAACCTGATCTACAACGCCGGGATCATGGTGGGCGAAGGCATCGGGTACGCCATAGGCTTGGACAAACTCGCGGACACAAGCCCAAGCAGCCCCCTTTGCTTCCGCCCCCTGATGCCCAAGCTGGAATCAAGCCTGAACGTCGTATGGAAAAAAGACCGCCCCTTTTCCGCCCCCGCAAAACTCTTTCTCGAAAAAATGAAGGAATATCTGAGCCAGACAGAATAAAAAACTGGCGCAAGCGCGCCGGCCTTTTTTGGTGCCCGGAGGGGGACTTGAACCCCCACGACTTTGCAGTCAACGGATTTTAAGTAAGTTGCGGATTGTTGATTATCAAAGGGTTTCGATGGCCATTTTTTGAAAGATGCATAAGTTATGCGCTTTCATTAAAAGTTTTCCTAGAAAAAATTATTGCGTGCAATCTCAATAAAATATTTTGGATGCGGAATGCGGGCGATGCATTTGTGGTTGCTATGAATTAATAGGAACTTTCCGTTTTTTGTAATATGGACAACCTTTTCAGCCAACCGTGACAATGAATCGTTGATATATTCCATTGCACATATGTGTGCCGCCATACTACTTCTATCTGCCATCACACCAACGCCAGGAGGGAAATAGTTATTTCCATCTTTGAGGAGCACTGGGCAATTCACCCCAATTTTGCGAAAATTTTTTATTGCATCCCCGTCGGACACAAAAGCCGGTTTTACGTCACCAACAACCTTGTAGTGTTTGATTAAATTAGGCCAATTATCGACTACTATATTTAGTACATCTATATCTGTCCAAGAATTATGGTCGTAGATGCCTATTTCATAAATCGTGTCAGCAGTGACTTTCACGAACATTATCTCCTTGCCACCCTGCGGTGTGAAATGAAGATGATCAATCCCCCAATCGTTTAAAAGCGGGTCGTGTTTTTCAATATTTATTTTCTTGGTCAAATCCCTACTCATATAGGGTGTCAAGTCAGAGCCCAACGATATTTTTTCTTCCAATTGTTGTAGATCGCTTGAAAGATTTTCCGGGCATAAAAACCCTTTTGCTTTTTCGATTTTCCGAATACAAGCAGGAATATGTCGCCAGAAAAAATTGAAATAGGTCACGATCAAATCATGATCAGAAGAATCCTCATTTTGGATAAAAGAAGGATCGATTGACTGTAATTCTAAGAGTAAAATTTTTGCCAATTCTGCAAATATTTTTCCATTTGCTGCCATGCCAGAATGTTGGCATTTGGTATGTTTTAAGCAAGGAAATATATAAAATCAATTTGCCCTCGGCTGCTTGCTTCCTACTAACCAACATCCGTTGTGTTTCATGCAAGTTGTTGGTCTTAGATTTTCGTCTTTTGTTTTCCATTAGAAAAACAAAAAAAGCCTTTCTCCATCGTTTATTCTGAGGAGGAAGGCTAATTCGCTGATTATCAAACGGGTGCCCGGAGGGGGACTTGAACCCCCACGGCCTTGCGGCCAACGGATTTTAAGTCCGCAGCGTCTACCATTCCGCCATCCGGGCTCGGAGACTTAAAGTACAATGATTATCGCGCGCGCGGCGGCGGCGCAAGGAGATAAAGAAACGTGCGCGGGAAATCGCCGCGCGGCGTCGCGGATGGATGACATTGTGTACGGCACCGATGGCAGCGGGGAGGACGGACAAGTATTTTGCGCGGTGCTTGAAAAACAGGCGGGGGTGGCTTATTTTTTATTCAGAAACTTACCTTGAACGATGGCGGCCTCATTTATTAATGCAACCCTCTAACGCCCAGCAGACCACCCCGGCGGTCTCGAAGCTGGGCTTTTTGGGCGGTTCGTTTGACCCGGTGCACACGGGGCATATCGAATTGGCGCGCGCGGGGATCGCGCAACTGGGGTTGCGGCGCGTCTATTTTATTCCGGCGGGGCAGGCGCCGCTCAAGGGCGCCGTGTGCGCGGGCG
This sequence comes from Verrucomicrobiota bacterium, assembly GCA_029548565.1. Classification (GTDB taxonomy): domain Bacteria; phylum Verrucomicrobiota; class Verrucomicrobiia; order Opitutales; family JAKPNF01; genus JAKPNF01. The sequence goes on along the minus strand of JAKPNF010000041.1, from coordinate 5,704 downwards.
CGCAGCACCGTTTGGCGATGCTCAAGCTGGCGTTGGAAGGCGAAAAAAACATGGAAATCCTCGATTGGGAAATTGAGACGGGCGGTGTTTCCTACACCATCGAGACGGCGCGGCGCCTGCGCGCCCGCTGGCCGCAGGCGCGGCTGTTTTGGCTGATCGGCGCCGACCAGCTCGAGCAGCTCGACAAGTGGAAACACATCGACAAGCTCGCCAAACTCGTGGAATTTGCCTGCGCCGCGCGCGAGGGCTATGCGGACGCCCCGCCGCCGAACCTGCCTGCGGATTTAAAGCTACACCGCCTTGAAAACATACGCCTGCCGCAATCCTCCAGCCGCGCGCGCCACGCCTGCGCGTTGGGGGCGGACACGGAAATTTTGTTGCCCTGCAACGTGAATCGGTACATTAAAGAACATAAGCTCTACTGCGAATAAAATTCATGGCCCAAACCCAGTCTAACTCCAAAACGATACAACAACTGACCGACTTTGTGCGCGCGCTGGACGATAAAAAAGCCCGCGATATCCAGGTGGCGCGCGTGGGCGAGGTCTCGAGCCTGACGGATTACGTCGTGCTGGCCACGGCCACGAGCGAGCCGCACCTGAAGGCGCTGAGCGCGGAGCTGGCCAAAACCGCCAAGCAGGCGGGCATCCGCGTGGGGGTCGACTACACGCCCACCAGCGGCTGGCTGGTGGTGGACGCCTTTGACTTTATGGTGCACGTGTTTTTGCCCGCCATCCGCGATGCCTTCCGCATAGACGGCCTGTGGCGCATGGCCCCGCAAATCGACGTGCCGGAACTGCTGGGTCAAAAGAGAAAAGAACCCGCAAAACCCAAGACGCCCGCGAAAAAAGCAGCCACAAAAAAGGCAGCTCCAAAAAAAGTAGCGGCGAAAAAGACGCCCGCAAAGAAATCTGCGAAAAAATCCGCGCCTAAAACAAAAGCCAAACCCGCCGCGAAAAAAACGGCAAAGAAAACCACGAAGACAAAGCGCTAATCCTTGGGAAACCCATTGTCGTCTTAAAAGACGGGCGGTCTATCGACCTTTAGGATGCGCCAGCATCCGCGTTGAAAATTTTTTGGGAGGGGCGCGGGGAACCTTTTTTTATAAAAAAAGGTTCCCCGCATCCATTTAAAAGCGATTTTTTTAAAACGGAATGCCGATCGACAGCAGGATGCGTTCTTCTTCGGGTTTGTTGCCTGGGCCGATGATCTTGTTTTTGGAATAGTCGTAGGAGAGAGTGGCCTCGATCCATTCGGTGATCTTGGCTGTCAGCCCCACGTAGACGCGCCAGGTGTAGTTGTTGGAGTCGGTGGGGTCGGCGCTATAGCGGGCCAGGTGATCCAGACGCAGTGTCTTGTTGAAGTGGTATTTGAAATTTTCCTCGGCGAACAGCAGGAAGTACCAGTTGTCGTTTAGGCCGGTGGCGTCGGTATAGCGCACGGCGGGGCCGAAATTGGCGGTCCATTCCATCTTTTCGTTTTTGATGATGCGGTAGCCGATGCCCAGGTCATCTTCCACCTGGTGGTGAATTTCCTTCACCTCGTCACGGAGGTAGGAGAGCTTGTTTTTGATGAGCCAGCGCTCGTTCAAATCGTGCGTGTAGGAGAGGTCCGCGCCGTATTTGTCGGTGTCTTTGGTTTTGACGCCGGCGGTGTTTTTTGAGGTGCTGTAATCGTAAAACGCGTTGAAGGCGTAGAGGTCTTTGTCCCTTTTGTAATTCAGGTTGAAGCCCAGGGAGAGGTTTTCCTTGGTGTCGCCGGTGTCGACGTAGGAATAACCCGCGGAAATCTTGCCGTCCATCCCTTCGGGGAACCAGCTTTTGAAGTTGTCGCGCGCTTGGACGAAGACGCTTTTGGGCGGCTCGGGGGCGGGGGGCTCGGCGGGTTTTTCTTCGGCGGGCGCGGCTGCCGGTGCCTGCGCGACGGCGGCGGCCTGCGCGGGCGTGACGGGCGGGGCGACTTCGACGCTGGCGTTTTTCGCCTCGACTTTGATCTGGCCGAGCACGGGGTGGTTAAAGGTGATCAGGCCGTCTTTCTGCTCGACGAGCGAGCCGGTGAGCTTTTCACCGCTGGAAAGCACCAGCGTGTCTGCATTGAGCATGCCGGTGAGGCTCAGGGAAACGGCGGCCAGGATACAAAGGCCGCGGATTGACGCAAAACGGTACATTTTCCCACTATATCACCCGACCCGCGTTCGTGCAACGGGTTACTTCCAATAATAATTTGTTTCACGCGGCTTTTTCCTCTAGGGTGGCTAAATGAATTTTCGCGCGGCAGCCATGATTTTTGCAGCGAGCCTGTGCGCGGCGTCGGCGGCAAAGGCGCCGTTTAAGGTGCTTTATAATAACGACACGACAAATCTCGAATCCTGCGTGGCGCCGTTTCACCCGCAAAGCGGCGCGCCCTTTGAGCCGCAGGTGCTGAAGGCCTCCATCGACGAGGCCATTGACGCTGGGGCGGATGCGTATCTGCTGTCGATGGGGCTGCTGTACGTGCCCTTGTGGGACAGCAAAATTTACCCGCCGAAGGAGCATTTTGAATGGTTTTATAAAAATTTCCCACGCACGCCGCGCACGGGCTTTGCGACCTACATGATGCAGGGCGGGGACTATTTGCAGCTCTATCTGGATCATTGCAAAGACAAAAAAGTCGCGGCGTTTGTCTCGCTGCGGATGAACGATTATCACGCGGTGGAAGATCTGGACGCGGCGCCCGGGGCGCGCTTGCACGTGCACAGCGCCTTGGCCATCGACCGCTTCCGCCGCGAGTATCCGCAATGGAGGCTTGGCAATTTTTCGGGCGGCCAAATCGACCCCAAAAACACTTTCGCCGTGCGCGAAAGCCAAGTGATGGACTGGGCACACCCGCAGGTGCGCGCGCGGGTGCTCGGGTTTATCGCCGAGGTATGCGCGTACGAAATCGACGGGCTGGAGTTGGATTTTTTGCGCCACTTCCGCCTGTTCAATCCTAATACGACCACGCTTGAACAACGGCGGGAGATCGTGACCGCGTTCATGAAAGAGGTGCGCTCGCTTTTGGACAAATCGCAAAAGGACGGCAAGCGTCGCCATCTGAGCGTACGCGTGCCCGCGGTCAAAGCGGCGCAAGACGCCCTAGGGCTTGATCTGGCCGCGCTCGAGCGGGCAGGGGTGGATATGATCAACCTTTCGGCCAACTACTACACCGTGCAAGACGGCATGGAACTGGCACGCAACCGCGCCGAGGCGCCCAACGCGGCGATGTACCTGGAAATGACGCACGTGACCGTGGTCGGCGCCGATCCCGGCCGCAAAACGGGCGACAGCAATTTTTACCGGCGCACGACCGACGAGCAATTTTACACGACCGCGCACATCGCCTACGCCAATCGTCTGGACGGCGTGAGCCTGTTCAACTTCGCTTACTACCGCGAATACGGCCACAAGCCCGAACGCGGCCCTTTTTCAGAGCCGCCCTTTCACGTCATCCAAAAAATAGCCGACAAAAACGCGGTGGCAAACTCCCCGCAATTTTATTTCCTCTCTCCCGTGTGGCGCTCGCCCTATGGCAATTCCGTGCAATTGCCCAAAACCCTGCGCGCAAAGCAACCCGTGGCATTGACCTTCCAGTTGTATCCACCCAAAGAGGGCTTTAAATCCAGCGCCCGCTTGCGTATCCAAAGCGCCCAGCCAATAACACCCGGCAGCGTCATCACCGCACGCTTCAACGGCGAAAATCTGACCCCCATCGCCAACATCGCCGAGCCCTTCAAAACTCCGTATCCACATTTATTGGGAACGGAAGAAACCCTGCGCGCATGGGAAATCCCGCACTCGTTGCTCAAAGAAGGAGAAAACAAAATCTCACTGGAACTAAAAGAAGGCGGCGCCATCCGCATTATGTTCGTCGATCTTTCGATAAAGTGAAATAGCACCTGTGTGGGCTGGCGGAGGCGGCGAAAAATAACAGGCATTCGTTTTGTTATTCAGCCATGCACCCGGTAATGCTTAGCACCTGCAGGGGGCTAGCCCCCTGCACCCCCTTACGGAGCTGGAGCACACCGAAATCTTACCTTCCAAAATAATCTAAAGCAACCCGCCAGCTCCTTCTAAAAAAATACTGCACACTGGCCATCTTTGCTCCGTGCAGCTTTCCCGCAAGTGAAAATGCTTCAGGGCGGATTTTGCCGCAGGATAGATGGGGGCACGTACGAGACTACTTGTTCCCATCGTAAGACCAGGCAAAATCCGCCCTGAAGCATTTTCACCGCGGGAACGGAAGAATAGCCCAACGGGATATTCTTTCGGGTAGTCAAAACTAGGGTTCGTCACCCCAATGCCGCCACGACCTGCGCCAGCCCCCTAAAAAATCACTCAGCGCCGTAGGCGCACGCACTCTTTATTCCCTCAAAAAAGATTGAAGCGCCGCGAGCGTTGCTTCAGTCTAAAAGGACTATGCCAAACCCCCAACTTATCTACGCGGCCAACGATACCCGTACGGGGTACTTCGCCGGCGGCCAATACATCCGCCCCTACGCGGGGCAGGGCAGCGTCACGGCGCTTGATTTCGCCAGCTTTCCGCCAAAAGTGTGCCATTTGGAAAATGTGCCTTTGAGCGTCATCGGCCCACCCACCTGTCTGGACGGCATGGCCAATGGGCGGCGAATTTTGGTGGCCGGCGCCATGACGGTTGACCCCAAAGACGCGACCAAGATCGCTTACGACAACAAGCTCACGCTGCTGCGCTGGGAAAACAACACGCTCAGGCAGCTCGACCAAATCGAGACGGGCAAGCAGCCTTCCGGCGTGTGCATGAGCAACGACGGCACCCGCGCTTATGTGACCTTGCGCGCCGAGGGTGCGATCGCGCTGTTTGATTTGAGCGGGGACAAGATCAAGCTCGTGCGCCGCTGGCAGTTTATCAAGCCCGGGCAGACGATGGATCATTTTCAGGTTTCGCCTTGCGGCACCATGGGCATCGCCGCGTTGCAGAGCCTCAGCCAGATTCTCATTATCTCAATCGACAAAAAAGGCGCGCTGAAACTGAGCGCCCGCTTGGACGCGCCCAAGAGCGTGTATTCCGTCGCCTTTCACCCGACGCAGAAATTCGCGCTGATCAACTGCCCCTTTGCCTGCTGCGTGACGAAGGTCGCGCCCGACAAAAAGGGCAAGTGGAAGGTCGGCAAAAGCTGGCCGGTGGGCTTTGTTCCCGAGGGTATTGAAATCTCGCGCGACGGGCGCTGGGCGGCCGCCGCCTGCTTTGAAGGCTCCAATCCCACAAGCCCCAATTTTGAATACTACGGCACACCCGCGCAGGTGTATGTCTTTGAGATCGACAAGCGCGGCGAGTTGACGCAAAACACGGTCTTCCCCCTAAAGGGTATTCCGCAGGGAGCCGTCTTCACGCAAAACGGAAAATACATCGTCGCCGGGCAATACGGCCATGGCAATCTGGTGGTGTACAAACTGCAAAAAGGCAAGTGGGTTGACACACACTTGCGCATAGACATCCCCGGCCAATCCGCCTGCATGCGCACGGCGCTGCCGGAAAAATGGGACGCGGCCACGCCGTGGATTCGGTAAATGAAGTTAGCTGGGCGCCCCGGATTTCTGATGTGGTGCGCTGTATGTGTGAGCTGTCGTGTACACACGAAAGATTTCTCCGAAATCTTCCGTTCCCGCGAGCCCAAAGCGCCCGTGGCTGCGTTTTCGTCGGGCCAAGCAGG
>JAKPNF010000014.1 GCA_029548565.1 Verrucomicrobiota bacterium | reverse complement strand
TGTTCGAGTGTTTGGCGTTTGCGGATGAGGATGGGGTCGCCGTTTTTCGTGATGAGTGCCTCGGCGGATTCGGGGAAGGAGTTGTAATTTTTCGCGCACATGGCTGCGCAGTAGGCGCCGACGCCACCGATGACGCATAGGTCGCCGATTTGCGCTTGCGGCAGGTCGCGCTCGTTGATTGTTTCCGGCTCGCCGGGGGCGGGGGTGAGCAGGTCGCCCGACTCGCAGCAATGCCCGACGACGACCACTTTTTTCATCTCGGCGTTTGGCAAAGAGGAGTACACGCGGATCGGGTGCTGTGCGCCGTAGAGGCTTGGGCGCAGGATGTCCGTCATGCCGCTGTCGAGCTTGTAAAACAGCCGCGTGGAGGTGCGCACAATGTCTTGCACCTTGCACAACAACGCGCAGGTGTTGGCGACCAAAAACGTGCCCGGTTCGATTTCCAAACGCAGCTTGCGCCCCGTCTGCGCGGCGAAGCGTTCAAAGGCTTCTTTGACGGGCACGCCGATCGTTTGCAAGTCGGTGCCCGTCTCGCCTTCCACGCGAGCGACTTTGTAGCCGCCGCCCAAATTAAACGTGTCCACCTCGGGAAATTGCTTGGCCAATTCCAAACTCATCACGGAGACGCGCAGCCACACAACGGGGTCGCTGCCCGAGCCGATGTGCGTGTGCAAGCGCACGCATTTGAGCGCATATTTTTTTAAAAGTTCCTGCACTTCGCCAACCCATTCGTGCCAAACGCCAAAGCTGGCGTCCGGCCCGCCGACATTGGTCTTGCCCGTGCCGCCCGAACCCATCCCCGGATTAAACCGCACGCCGATTTCCGCGCCCGGGCACTGTTGCCCGATGCGCTCAATCTGACTGAGCGAACACGCGTTGACGCGCACGCCCTTTTGCATAAGCTCGGCAAAATTCTCCGGCAACTCCTGCGTGCTAAGCGAAATTTTTTCAGCCTCAAACCCCGCGCGCAAAGCACGCTGAACTTCATACCCGCTGCTGGCGTCAATATGCAGCCCGCAGTCCTTGAAAATTTTCAAAATACCCGCCGTCGGGCAAGCCTTCATCGCAAAACGGGCCGTCAGCCCAAAGGCGTTTGGAAAATTCAAAGCCGCCGCCGCCTGCGCGCGCAACGCCGCCTCGTCATACACAAAAACAGGCGTGCCAAATTTTTCAGCAACCGCGCGCGCCATAGCCTCAGGAATGAAAGAGAGCGTGTCCATTACTCACTCATGCTAGAGAGTTTTCATATTCGCGCCAATTCGGAAATAAAAAGCCCCTGATTCCGGTTGAAATCAGGGGCTAATAAAAATTGGCGTCCTCTAGGGGATTCGAACCCCTGTTGCATGGATGAAAACCATGTGTCCTGACCGGGCTAGACGAAGAGGACGTGTTGAATGTTTCATCGTAGAGATTTTTTATTTTGGCGCAAGTCCAAAATGAACATGCACCCGTGACTCACGTCCTCAAGGATGCGCCAGCATCCGTCATAGGGTGTGTTTTCAAATTATGAATTTCGTCTGCACAGTCTGGACTTGGGTCCTTTTTTGGTGTCCTCGCCTCGACGATATAAATATCGCCTCGGCTCGAAGCCCCAAAAAATGCCTCCAAGCCAGCCCGCGCATTCAAAATCCCTAATTTGAAAACAAACCCTAAAAGTTTTTTGGAAAGGGGTGCGGGGAAAGCCTTTTTTTCAAAAAAGGTTTTCCCCGCATCGTCATCATCACCTTCTTCTTTTCCTTCCTTCCCCTACAAAACTTTTATACGCCTACGGATGTTGGATTGCAGGCGTAGGAAGGCGAAGATGCTGACGAGGGTGAGTACCAGGAACAGGCCCATCCACAGGCCGGGGGCGCCTTTGTTTAGGGTGAAGGCGAAGATCCAGCTTGCGGGCAGGCCTACGCCCCAGTACAGGATGGCGGCGACGATGCTGGAGACTTTGACATCGCGCAGGCCGCGCAGCATGCAGATGCCGACGCTTTGGGTGCCGTCGGACAGAGCCATGAGCGCGCCCCAGAACAGGCACACGGCGGCGATTTGGATGACCTCGGCGTCTTGCGTGAACCAGTGCGGGATGGTTTGGCGCAGGGCGATGACAAACAGCGCGTAGGCGCTCATGCAGACGATCACGGCGAGGTAGGACATGCGCATGACGCGCTTGATGGCAAGGGGGTCATTGCGCCCGACGGCGTAGCCGATGCGGATGGTGGCGGCCGCGCCGAAACCCAGCGGCAGCATGAAGGACATGGAGCCCATGATCTGGCAGATTTGGTGGGCGGCTTGGGCTTTGGCGCTGATCATGCCGGCGAAAATGGCCAGAATGGCGAAGGCGCCGGATTCCGCGAAAATCTGAAAGCTCGTGGGGATGCCGACGCCGAGCATGGTTTTGACGCGCTGGGCGCGGATGCGCCAGATTTGAAAACCGGTCGGGCGCAGTTGTTTTGAATAAAAGATGAAGGCCAGCGTCAGCGCCATTTGCAGCAGGCGGGCGATGAGCGTGCCGAGCGCCGCGCCGGTGACGCCGAGGGCGGGAAAGCCCGCCTTGCCGAAAATGAGCAGGTAGTTTAACAGCACGTTTGCCGGCACCATGATGACCAGCGTCCAAAACGGAACCCAGGGGCGCCCAAGCGCCTCGCAGTAATTGCGCAGGCACGCGCCCATCAGGGCGGGGGCGGCCGACCACATCGCCAGAATCACGAAGGGTTTGGCCAGTTGCACGACCTCGGGGTCTTGGCTGAAGCGCTCCAGCAAATGGATGTTGGCGTGGATGAGCGCGCCCAGGCCGATGCCGAAAATGCCCGTGATAAACAACCCGTGAACGAGCACGCGCGAGGCCTCCTCTTTTTCGCCCGCGGCGTGCGCGGCGCTGGCAAAGACATGCACGGGCGTGCACAGCCCGAAGCCGAACACCAGCACCAGCCCGATCACCGCGCTGGCCAAGCCCACCGCGGCCGTGGCGTTGGCGCCCAAAGGGCCGACCATGACGGTGTCGACAAACCCCATGGACATCTGCAGCAGATGCCCCGAAACAATCGGAAACGCCAAGACGAGCAGGGCGCGCAATTCTTTGCGGTAAGGCCCCATCACGGCGCGGGCGCTGTGTCAAAATTCCTGAGCGGCCGGATAACGTCTTCAGGGGTGAGGATGGTGGGCAGTTCCATCGGCTCATCTTCGCCGGGGAAATACAGCAAGTCCAGCGGAATCGACGCGCGGCCGAGCTTGGCGAGCGCCTGGGTGATCGCCGGGTCGTGGTCTGTCCAGTCGGCCTTGACGAGCGCTACATTTTTCTCCTTGAGCAACTCGCCCAGTTCCTTGGAGCTAAAGAGGGTCATCTTGTTGCTCTGGCAAGTCAGGCACCAGCGGGCGGTGAAGTCGACCCACACCACGCGGCCCTCTTCGCGCAATTGCTCGACGCGTTCGGCGCTGTAGGGTTCCCACACCCAGAGTTGCGTGCGGTTCATCTGCGAAAAGCCCAGCCATAGCGAGAGCGCCAGCAAGGCGGCGGCCGCGATTTTCCCGGCGTGGCGCACGCGTGTGGCGCGGGAGATGGCGCTCCAGCGCCCGTAGACCCAGGCGGCGGCCGCCACGCCCACCAGCGACACGAGCACCAGCAGCATTTCGTTGTCCGAGTCTTTGATATTCCCGTCGAGCACCCAAACGAGGTAGGCGACCGTCAGCATGAATAAAAAACCGAAAATGTGTTTGGCCGTCTCCATCCATGGCCCGGGTTGGGGGAGTCTTTGAATGAGGCCGGGAAACATGCTGAGCACCAGATAGGGCAGCGAAAGCCCCAGCCCCACGCCGGTGAACAGCAGCAGCGCCTCGGGAACCGGCAGCGTCAGCGCGGTGCCGATGGCCGGCGCGAAGTAGGGAGCAGAGCACGGGGTGGCCACCACCACGGCCAAAATGCCGGTGAACAGCGTGCCCAAGTAACCGGTCTTGCTCATGAGTTCCCCGCCCACGCCTGTCAGGCGCGTGCCGATTTCAAAGACGCCGAACATGTTCAGCGCGAAGACAAAAAACACGACCGCCATCGCGTAGGTGAACTCGCCCGACTGCAACTGGAAGCCCCAGCCCAACTGGACGCCCGCCTCGCGAAAAAGCATGATGAGCGCCGTGAGCGCCCACAACGACAGCAGCACCCCCAGCGTGAACACAAGCCCGTGGCGTCCCGCGTATTTTCCATAGTGGCCGGCGTGCTCGACAAAGGACATGACTTTCAGCCCGATCACGGGAAACACACAGGGCATCACGTTCAAAATCAGCCCGCCCAAAAACGCGAACAGCAACAGGCGCATCAGGTCGGTCTGGGCGGTTTGCGGCACAAGCATTTGGGTTTGGGAACGCTCGAACGCCTGAATGTCCTCGGGAGCGGGCGTGTGCGGGAAGCTCAGCTCGCTTTGCAGCGAGACCGGCATACAGGTGTCTTTGCAGGCCAGCAGGTCCACTTTCGCGCGCAGCGTTGCCTGGCCGCCGGGTTCGAAGTTGCTGGGCACCGTCACCAAAACGCCGATGTAGACCGTGCCGTCGTAGCCGCGGCTTGTCATGCCAAAGGCCTCAAAAGGCTTGTCGGGCGGGAAGGACAAAGGCCCCGCTTCCCACCCCTCGGGCAGTTCCCAGGATACTTTGGGCGGCATGCCGATTTCGTCCTTGTCCGAGTAAATGTGCCAGCCCTCGTCCATCTCGAACTTCAGCCCGATGCGCAAAAAAGAGCCCGGCTCGACTTCCTTGTTGATGCCGACAATCTTCATGCGCACCGGCACCGCCTCGTCGGCAAAAACCGAAAAGACACTGCCGGCAAGCAGCGCCAAACAAAAGAAAGATTTTTTCATGAGCCTTTTCATGACCGTGCAATAAAAACACCCTAGCACAGATTTTCATGAAAGGCGACCTGCGCCATTGATTTTCCGGCGATGGCGCCGGTTGTCCAGGCGGCCTGGATGTTGAAGCCGCCCGTGACCGCGTCGATATCGAGAAATTCTCCCGCGAAAAAAAGCCCGGGAAGCAGGCGCGACTGCATGGTCTTAAAATGCACCTGCTTTAAATCCACGCCGCCGCAGGTGACAAACTCCTCCTTGTTTTGCGCGCGCCCCTCAATGGCAAAGGTTCCCGCGCACAACTCGCGCGCCAGCCGCTGCGCGGCTTCCTTGTCGAGCGTGTTCCAGGTGGTGGCCTCGGCGATTTTCGCCGCCTCGCACAGGCGCTTCCACAAACGCAGGGGGATTTGCTCGAAGGGCGAATGGCTCACCACAAAGCGCCGCGAACTTTTTTGGCGCAAGCCGACAAATTCGCGCCCGAGGCTGCCCTCATTGTGTTCGCCGAGCCAGGAAATTTTTAAATTAAAACGGTACTGCGCCGCGTGAAAAACTTTCGCCTGCCACGCGGACAGGCGTAATGCCGCCGGCCCGCTGAAGCCGCGATGGGTGATCAGCAGCGCGCCCGATTGCGGGGGTGTTTGATTTTTTCCTTGGGGCAGCTCGGCGCGGATGCTTGCCTCGGGCACGCTGACGCCCGCCAGTCCCGCGAGCCGCTCGTCGCGGCATTTGAAAGTGAACAATGAAGGCAAAGGCGGCTGTACCTCGTGCCCGAGCGCGCGCGCCAAATCTGCGAGTCCCTTGCCGTCGCGCATGCCGCCGCAAGCCAGCAGCACGGCGTCGGCCACTTCCGAAAACTCGCCGCCGTTAAACCAGAGCTTGAAGCCGCCGCCTGTTTGCGGAGCTATCTCCGTGAGCGTGCAGTGCATGCGCGCGCGCACGCCTGTTTTATGCGCGACGCTCTCCAAACAACGCGCGACGGAGCCGGAGGAATCGCTCGCGGGGAAGACGCGCCCATCCGCCTCGGTCTTGAGTTTCACGCCTTGCGCCTCAAACCATTCGCTTGCCTGTTCGGGGCCAAACTCGTAAAAAGGCCCGAGCAATTCGCGCCCGCCGCGCGGGTAATTTTTTATAAGCTCCTGCGGGTCGTCGCAGGCGTTTGTCAGATTGCAGCGCCCGCCGCCGGAAGCGAGGACTTTTTTTAACCCCCGCGCGCTTTGCTCAAAGATCGTCACTAGCGCCTGCGGGTTTTCGCCCTTGCAAAAAATAGCCGCGAAATACCCCGCCGCCCCGCCGCCGATCACGGCGACGCGCGGTGCGGTTTGGGTGGCGGCGTCTTTATTCATATGGAAGAAGTATGGCGCAAATGGCGCCCTTATATAAATCAAAAACGCGCCCGCGTGCGCACGGATATCCGAATTTTTCCACAAAAAGGGAACTTAATCTGTTGGAAGCTGTCATAGATTTATAGATTGTTAGCATTTGCGCTCCTAGAAGTGAGTGCTTTTTTTTGTGCCCGAATGATAGTGAAAAAAATATTCTTCTTTTTGTTCGCCGTGTTCGCGGTGAATCTTTTGTGCGCCCAGATTCAGACAACGGGCGACGCAAACCCGAAGATCACCACGCCGGTTTCTTCCTACACCCGCACCTCGACCTTTTCCGTGGGCAGTACGGCGGACGGCACGCTTTCGGCGACCAATGCGTCCAACCTCACCATCAGCACGTTGAGCGTGGGCACGGGCGCGGGAGTGGTGGGCACGGTCAGCCTGGTGGACAGCGCGTTGACGCTCAGCCAGTATTCCTACATCGGCACGGGCGAGGGCACGGGACATTTCTCGATGAGCAATTCCAAGTTGCAATTCAACCGGCTTCACTTCGGCTATACCGAAAACAGCGTTGGCATCGCCACCTTTAGCAATTCGACCGTCTCGTCCGATTCCGTGTTTTGGCTGGGCAACGGTACCATTTCTTTGGACAATTCGACGGTCAGTGTGGGGTTGTCCACGTTTTCCGGCTCGGCCAGCCACGGCGCCGTGCTGACGCTCAACTCCAGCACGCTGACGATGGGGGGATTGCTGACGATCGGCTATAACGGCACCGCGTCGGTGACGCTGACCAACAGCACGCTGAGCGCGAACTCGTCGCATTTCATTTCCTATTACGGGCTGAGCGCAACCGTGTCGCTCAATAATTCGACCCTCACCGGTGTTCAGCTGCATATGGGAATGTACGACAGCAAGAGCGACCCTTCGCAAACAATTCTTTTGGAGATTAATTCCGGCCTGGCGTCGTACAGCTCCACGATAAATCTCGGGCGAGTTAGCGATTCCAGGATTGTCGTCAACCAAGGCGGCACGTTTCGCGGAGGCGGTGCGGATATCGGCGCGTACGCAAAGGGAGAACTTTTGATACAAGGCGGCGTTGTCACGCTTTCGAACGCGACCTTGTCGCGGGGAGAGGGCGGTAATGGAATTATTTCGCTTAACTCCGGCTCGCTGACGATACTGGGCAATACCATCGTTGGCTTGGGCAACACTGCCAGTATGACGGTTAACGGCGGCACAGCCAGTTTGCAAGGCCTTGTGGTTGGTGGCAACGGCTTGTTCGATGGCAGGGATGCCACTATCGGCACCGGCTCTTTTGTCGTCAATGGTGGCGTTGTCGAAGTTGCTAGCACGGTGGCCGTTTGCAGCGGGCGCGGCACGGGCACGTTGAGCGTTCTGGGCGGCACGTTCAGGCAAACTGCCACCGAAACTTTTTCGATTGGTGTGACAACCACCAACGGTTCGGGCTCGGCCATTTTTTCCAGCCGTGCGAACGAGATCAGCCTGGGCAATGTCCAAGTCGGGCGCAAAGGAAAGCTGACGCTCAAGATCGAAGGCGGCGACGCCGATGTCGTCGGCCCCGTGATCACCCTGAATTCCTTTGACGGCGACGCCGCCGGCTATTACCAGATAGACCTTTCCAATTACACCGGTTCGGTGGACAAAAACATCGAGCTGATCCGTGGCGGCACCGCCGCGGAGTATGCCAACATCACTTGGGATATTGTCGGAGTCATCAACAATTACGACATCGACAACGCCGAAGTGTTTTTTGAAAACGGCAGCCTCTGGCTGGGCGTCCCCATCCCCGAGCCGTCTGCCGCGGCGGGTCTGCTGGGGTTGTTGGCGCTGATCATGGCCGCGCACCGTCGGGGTTAGTATCAACGGCGATAAAAATCAGGGAAATCATTTTGAGTCGGAGGCCGGAGTATAGTTTTGTTTTAAACACTGACCTTAGTCGAAGATTATTATTACGATCCGTCTTTTATAGGAATGCCTCAATTCTCAATCTCCATACATATAGCATGTTAGGGTGTTTTTTGGATTTAATTTTTTATAAAAATTTGCCTTTTAAAAAGGCCCATATAGATTTCGGGAAGATTCATATGTCACGGATATGTAAAAAAAGTCCAACTAAATTAACAAGGTTAGTAATTGCTCTGTGCCCTTTTCTTTAACAATAAAAAATCCCGAAAATGAAATCCCGAAAAATAATCAAGCTGACGATGGCAAGCCTGTTTGCCGCGCTGCCGCTGTGCGCGCAAGTTTACACCACGGGTGATGTGTATGCGCCGCAGTCAACGTCCATCCCTTATTATCTGAGTGAGACTGTGACTGTCGGGATCACCTCCACCGGCGTGTTGCATATCGACAGCGGGGGGACAGCGTATATGGCCACGCTGAGCGTGGGCAGTTCGGCCACGGCTGTGGGCACCGTCAGTGTGGACGGCGGGCGCCTGGAGGTGGAAGCCTACGGGAAAATCGGCGACATGGGCTCGGGCGCTTTGGTGATTAATTCGGGCACGGCCTCGTTTATCGAGTTAAACGCGGGCGTCAACGCCGGGTCCACCGGATCCCTGCAAATATCCAATGGCGTGCTGACAACTTCCGGCGCGACCAACCTGGGCGTCTCCGGTTCCGCCGCGCTGGCGATCAGCGGGGGAGCCGTGACTTTCAGCAACATCACCCTGGGCGCCAATATCGGCTCCTCGGGCGTCATCACGATGAGCAACGGTTCGCTCAAGGGACAGACGACGAGTATCGGCGTCAACGGCACTGGCGCGCTGTACATCACGGGCGGCAATGCCACGTTCGCGTCCCTTAAACTGGGCGCCGGTTATAGCGGGTCGGGCACGATCCGCCTGACAGGCGGCACGCTGACATCCGTGGGCGGCTCAAACACCATGGGGGCGGGCGGGGCTGGATTTTTTGTCGTGGACGGCGGCACGGCGACCATGACCTCGGTCTTTGTCGGCGGCGAGAGCGCCGGCACGCTGGATCTTAAAAGCGGCTCGTTTTACGGGATAGGCGGTTTCATGGTGGGTAATCATGCTTCTGGAGCCACCGGCACGCTCACGGTTTCCAGCAACATGGACAACGTGAACCTGGAGAATGTGTTCTTTGGCCAGGCCGCCGATGTCACGCTGCGTGTGGACGGCAACGACGCCACTTACGGCGGGGCCTTTGTGCACGTCAACGAGCTGTTCATGAACGCGCAGGGCAGCTACGTCATCGACCTAAGCGATTACACGGGCAGCCTTGGGGTGCCCTTGGCCATCCTCACGGCGCAGCAAGTCGACCAGCCCGCCACGGAAATTTCCTGGATCATCAAGGGCTACGCGGCCGACAAGAGCGAAGGCAAGGTTTTGTATTCGTTCTGGGAAGATGGCACACTGTATGTTGGGATGACCATCCCCGAACAAGCCGCCTCGGCGGGGCTGCTGGGATTGTTGGCCCTCGCGTTTGTCGCGCGGCGCAGGAAATAAAAAACTCTGCGCGAACGCGCGAAGGTTTTTTCAAAAGGGCGCTTTTTACGAGGCGCCTTTTTCCTTGCCTTGGACGGGCGGTTTTTGAGACGCTAATTCTTCACGCGCGGCAATGCTTGCCTGGCGCGTTAACCGTAAAAACACCGTGAGCCAAGACAAACCTCTCATTATGCTCGGGCTGCCCAAGGGCAGCCTTGAGGAAGCGACGCTGAACCTTTTCGCCAAGGCGGGGTTTCGCATTTCCAAAAGCTCGCGCTCGTACAAGCCCTCCATCGACGATTCGGAACTCGGGGGGCGCTTTGTGCGTGCGCAGGAAATGAGCCGCTATGTCGACCATGGGTTTTTCGACTGCGGGCTGACGGGCTACGACTGGATCGTCGAGAATAACTCCGACGTCGTGGAAGTGTGCGATCTGATCTACAGCCGCGCTTCCAACGTGCAGAGCCGCTGGGTGCTCGTCGTGCCGGAGGATTCCCCGATCAAGGGCGTCAAGGATCTTGAAGGCAAGCGCATCGCCACCGAGCTGGTCGGCGTGACCAAGGCTTTTCTCGAGAAAAACGGCGTGAAGGCCGAGGTGGAATTTTCCTGGGGCGCGACGGAAGTGAAGGTGCCCGATTTGGTGGACGCCATCGTCGATCTTACGGAGACAGGCTCCTCGCTCAAGGCCAACAAACTGCGCATCGTCGACACGCTGCTGGTCACCAACACGAAATTTATCGCCAACAAAAAGGCGTGGGAAGACCCCAAGAAGCGCCAAAAAATCGAGAGCCTGGCGATGCTCTTGCAAGCCGCGCTCAACGCCGAGAGCAAGGTGGGCTTCAAGTTTAACCTGCCCAAGGCCAAGCTCGACGAGGTGCTCAAAACGCTGCCCGCCTTGCGCAACCCGACCGTCTCGCAACTGTCCAACGCCGACTGGCTGGCACTCGAGACGATTCTGGACACCAAGGCCGTGCGCGATTTGATCCCCACGCTCAAGGGCTTTGGCGCCGAGGGCATCATCGAGTATCCGCTGAAAAAGGTCGTTTACTAAGCGAAAATTTTTTCACGATGCGCGAACTGGTTTTAGGGCTGATTCAAACCCACGCCACCGACAACGCGGCGGACAACCGCGCGCGCACCGAAAAAAAGATCGCCCAAGCCGCGCAAAAGGGCGCCAACGTCATCTGCACGCAGGAGCTGTTTGCCACGCCGTATTTTTGCCGCAAACAAGACCCCGCGCTCTTTGACTTGGCCGAGCCTATCGACGGGCCGAGCGCGCAGATGCTCTCCAAGGCCGCCAAGGACAACGGCGTCGTCGTGGTCGGTTCCATTTTTGAAGACCGCGGTGGCGACGTGTACCACAACACGGCGCTGGTGTTCGACACGGACGGCTCGCTCATGGGGCTGTACCGCAAGATGCACATTCCGCAAGACCCGGGCTTCGAGGAGAAATTTTATTTCACCGAGGGCGACCTGGGTTTCCGCGTGTTCGACACTCCTTTCGGGAAAATAGGCGTGCTCATTTGCTGGGATCAATGGTATCCCGAAGCCGCCCGCCTGACCGCGCTCAAGGGTGCGCAGGTGCTCATTTACCCGACGGCGATCGGCTGGCTCAAAGAAGAGAAAAAAGAACTGGGCGCCGCGCAGCACACTGCTTGGGAAACTGTCCAGCGCGGCCACGCCGTGGCCAACGGCTGCTACGTGGCGGCCATCAACCGCGTGGGCGTGGAAGGCGACACCGAATTTTGGGGCCAGAGCTTTGTGGCCAACCCCTACGGCGAGATCATCGCCAAAGCTCCCGAGGACAAAGAGGACATTTTAATCGTCCCGTGCGACCTGAAGCTGCAAAAAGACTTCCGCCGCATCTGGCCCTTTTTTCGCGACCGCCGCATAGACGCCTACGCCGACATCACGCGCCGGCGGATTGATTGACGGCAGCCGAAATGGGCAGGAAGATTTTTTAAGGAACCAATATCGTTTTTTACTGTCAAATTAATCCAATCGAAATAAAAATGAATCCACTATCCCCGACCTCGAAACTGAAGCATGAGGCCTTCGCCGCCTTCCTAGGATTAACGCTGCTGTCCGCGTCTTCACACGGGTAGGTCGTGCAGGACGGTGATGTCTATCAGGATGGATCGAATGCCACTTATATAGGCTCTACCTACACAGGGTCGCTCACTGTCAACGCGGGTAGTGAGTACACGGGCACCACTTTGAGTATGGGCAGAAACAATGGCGGCCACGGTACGCTTAATGTGGCTGGTGGCACGGTCATCTTTTCAGCCTCGTTATCGGTGTACGGCAATTACCCCGAAGCCGGCTATGCCGAAATAAACATAACATCGGGGTCGCTTGTCGTCGGCGAGGTTTCGGGGCCTGCAGGGGGCATCGCGGTGATCAATATTTCCGGCGGCGCGATGACGACATCCGCCCTGTATTTCGGCAGTTTTGGCGACGGGCAGGGGACGGTCAGCATGACTGGCGGAAGCTTGTACTCCACCTCGTCCATTCAACTGGGCACGGGTTCCACGGGGATTAATTTTATCACCACCAACAAGGCCAGTGTGCAAAGTGGTTGGAATTTCTGGGTTGGCTCATCCGCAAAGGTCACTTTCAACCTCGAGGGGGATCAGAACGATTTCACCGGCCCCCTTGTGAAAGCCGGCAGCTATTACTCTTCCGACGCGGGCGCGCAGGGAGAAATCAACCTGTCGAATTACAACGCCACTGAAACAGTGACGATCACTTTGATCGAGGCGGGAGGTTTTTCGAGGGAATCCATCTCCTGGGTGATCACGGGGCTGGACCAGTCACGCTACAGCGTGGGCGAAGGCGCGTACTGGGACGGCTCAAACCTTCTGCTGACCGTCTCCACGGTTCCGGAGCCCGCGTCGGCCGCGGCGCTGGCGGGATTGCTCGCGCTGGCACTGGCCGTGCGCCGCACAAAGGCGTGAGCGCTTTTCAACGAGTCATGAAGCGGCTCTATCCATAGGCCGCCTGGACGCCCGCCGCGAACGGTGGGCGTTTTCTTTTTGCCGAACATAAGTCATGCGTGCGGGTTCAACACCGCAAGGAGCAGTTTGCCATCTTTGCTGCTTTTTTCAGAAAATTTTTCCTGTTATCGTGGTTAAATGAAATCATCGCTGCCCATCGAAGCCCTGCGCGCGGCGCTTGTCAAGGCGCTGAAGGCGGGCAACCGCGCGGTGATTCAGGCGCCGACGGGGTCGGGCAAATCGACACAAATCCCGCAGATGCTCGTGGACGAGGAACTGGTGCAGGGGCGCGTGGTCGTTTTGCAGCCGCGGCGCATAGCGACGCGCATGCTCGCCAAGCGTATGGCGCAGGAGCGCGGCGGGAAATTGGGCGATGAAGTGGGCTACCACATCCGCTTTGACCGCGTCTTTGACAAGGGCACGCGCATTTTGTTTGTGACGGAGGGGCTGCTGCTGCGCCAGATGTTGCAGGGTGGCGGACTCAAGGGCGTGGGCGCGGTGGTGTTTGATGAATTTCACGAGCGCAACCTTTATAGCGACTTGTCGCTGACGCTGGCAAAGCAGGTGCAGGAAGATTCACGCCCCGATTTGAAAATTCTGGTGATGAGCGCCACGCTCGACACCGACGAGCTTTCCCGTTTTCTGGCGCCGTGCGAAGTGCTCACGAGCCAGGGACGCACTTTCCCCGTCAATATCTCCTACGCCCCGGGCGAACGTGAGACGCCCGTGTGGGAACTAGCCGCCCGCGCGTTTGAGAAAAATTTTGAAAAAGCGCAGCGCGACATGCTTGTCTTCATGCCGGGCGCTTACGAGATCGGCCGCACGATGGACGCGATCGGCCAAACACGCGCGGGCAGGCAATGCGTGATCTTGCCCTTGTACGGAGAGCTGCCGCCCGAGCGCCAGGACGCTGCCGTCAACCCCGATCCCGGCGGCTTGCGAAAAGTGGTCGTGGCCACCAACGTGGCGGAAACCTCGCTGACGATCGACGGCGTGGATTTGGTGATCGACGGCGGGCTGGCGCGCATCGCCCGCTACGACCCGCGCCGCGGCATCAACACGCTGCTCATCGAAAA
>JAKPNF010000150.1 GCA_029548565.1 Verrucomicrobiota bacterium | reverse complement strand
GGCGTCGACGCTGTTGCGCTCGGTGGTGCTGATGTGCTGGCCGATGCCTTCCAACTCGCCCGCGCTATAGGGCTCCTGGAGCCTTTGGCCTTTCTTGCGCTGCAAGAGCGTGTCGAAAATGCGGTGGGCAATCAGATCGCTGTAACGGCGGATGGGCGAGGTGAAGTGGGCGTAGTACTGCTTGTTAAGCCCGTAGTGGCCGTCGGCGCTGGCGCGGTATTGGGCCTGCTTCATGCTGCGCAGGAAGGAAACTTTCAGCGCGTAGCCTTGCGGGTGGTTGTTGATCAGCTTGAGCATTTTCACGACTTCGGAGCGCTTGTTCAAGTCGCCCACGACGATGCCGAAGTTGGCCAGATAGTCGCGGTACTCGTTGAGTTTTTCCTCGTCGGGCACATCGTGCACGCGCGAGATGTAGGGCAGCGAGGCCGCGTTGAACGCGCGGGCGACCGCCTCGTTGGCCAAGAGCATGTACTCCTCGATCAGCTCGTGGCTCTCGTCGGACTGGCGCGGCTCGATGCGGTCGGCGTAGCCCTCGGCATCGACGTAGATTTTGACCTCGCTCATTGTCATGTCGAGGCTGCCGTTTGCCATGCGCGCGGCGCGGATTTTCGCGGCGAATTTCCACAGGAGATTGACGGCGTCTTGCAGATCGAGCAGTTCCTTGTCCGAAAGATCCTTGATTGGCCGTCCGGTAGCGCCCGTTTGGTGCGCGGGCATGACGGGCAGGGCGCGCACTTGGGCGATGCCGCCTTTCATGAGCGCGTAGGCCTGCTCGTAACTCAGGCGTTTGTCGGAGCGGATGACCGTGTTGTCAAACTCCGGCTCGCCAACGCGTTTGCCGTTTTCATCGAAGGAGAAGAAGACCGATTTGGTGAGGCGGTCTTCGCCCTCGACGAGCGAGCACAGGCCGTTGGACAGCGCGTAGGGCAGCATGGGGATGACCATGCCTACCAGGTAGGTGGAATTGCCGCGGTTGTAGGCTTCCTTGTCCAGCGCGCTGTTGCGCCTGACGTAGGCGCTTACGTCGGCGATGTGCACGCCGATGCGCGTCAGGCCGTTTTGCAGTTTTTCGATGGAAAGGGCGTCGTCAAAATCCTTGGCGTCGTCGGGGTCTATGGTGAAGGTGAACAGTTTTCGGCAGTCGCGCCTGCCCGCCATGTCGCGCGCTCGCACGCTGTCGGGGATTTGCGCGGTTTCCTTGATGACGGCGTCGGGGAAATCGGGAGAGAGGTGGTATTTTCTCAAGATCGCCTTGAACTCGGCGTCCGGCGAGTGCGAGCGGCCGAGCACTTCTGTGATCTCGCCGACGGGATTGGCGTGGCGGTTGGGCCAGTCTACTATTTTGACGACGACTTTGTCGCCCTCGCGCGGCTGCGGGAAAATGGCGCTGTGGGTCGCGGGGTCGGGCACGAGGATGTCGTGCTGGAAGGTCGGCTCGTCGGCGATGACGTAATAAAAAATGCGCGACTTGGTGAGCGTGCCCGTCCACTGGTCGCGCGCGCGCTGCAGGATGCGGATGACCTTGGCGCGCGGCTCGGCGTCGTTGCTCACGCGCTCGCGACGCTTGTTCTTGTCGCGTTTTCCGCGGAAGACCGCGCGCTCGCGCACGAAGCGGGCCATCACCTTGTCGCCCGGCAGGGCGGTGGAGGTGTCCTCGGCGCGGATGAGCACTTTTTCCGGGATGTCGGCGATCATCGCGTTGGCGGAGCCTTTGTCGGGAATGAGGATCGCCGAGCCCTTGCGCTTGAAGCGCAGCGTGCCGGTGATCAGGTCGGCGTCTTGCGGGATGCAGAAGCGCTCCTGCTTGACGCGCGCGATCTGGCCGCGTTGGTACAGGGCGTTGAGCGCCTTGCGCAGGTGTTTGGCCTCGCGGCGGTCGGTGGCCAGCGCTTTGACGATCTCGTCGGCTTTTTGCGGGACGTATTTTTCCTGTCCCAGGTAGTCCAAAATTTTTTCTTCAGGATTCATAAGTGTGATCAATTTAGTGTAAGGCCGCTGTCCATGTTTCTCCAATTAAAATGGCGGTTGATCGAAAAGTTTTTACGTTCTCCAACAAAAAACCCGCCGGAAGCGGCGGGTTTTTTGAAAGACAAGCGTATCGGCTTAGTCGTCTGTGTCCGGATCCAAAATGCGGATGACGGTCTCGGAGGGCAGGGCCAGCGAGATGTCCATCACGGCGCCGCTGGCGTCCTGACGGGTCGGGTAGGCGCTCAGGCTCATGCCGTCGTTGACGGTGGGATCAAGACTGCCGTACCAGGCGACGTGGCCGTCCAAAAAGGCAATGTGCCCGCCGGTGCCTCTCCAGGGGGATTCGATTTCCCACATGGGGTCACCCATTTTCAGCCCGCGCGTCCAAATAATGGGCGTCTGGGTGGCCGGCGCGCTGGGCGGCATGCCCGCCACGACGGACCAGCTCTTGGGCCCGGTGTTGCGGAAATCCGTGTTCACGCGGGGGTTGATGTCGGTGGTGCGCTCCACGATGTTGGTGGGCAGCGGCACACCGGCCAAAGCGTCGTCAGAAGTGATGAACCACATGCCCGCGTCGTTCAAGTCGGTGCGGATCGCCAGGACGGCCGCCCAGTCGGTGACGGTGTTGGCCTGGTTCATGCGGATACCGCCGGACCCTCTCCAGCCGATGGACTTTTGCTGGGTGCCGCCCGTGGCAAACGTCATGTAGGAGGTGGCGATCTGGCGGGCGTTGTTGGAGGAACTGGCCTTGCGGGCAATTTCCATCGCCTTACCGATCGAGGGGATCAGAATGGCCGCCAGCACGCCGATGATGGCGATAACAGTCAGCAATTCGATCAGCGTGAAGCCTTTTTTCTGGGGTTTTTGCATGATCAATGTGTATGGTTGGAGTGAGAGTGGACAAAGCGCCCCGCGTTTTTTTGGGGGCAGGCCGCTTCGTATTTTCAACTGAGGTTATCGCGTTTTCGTGTAAAAGAAAAGCGTTTTGTTTAGATTTTAGGTTTTAGTACGGCAGCGGAAATTTCGCACATAATTCCAGCGCAATGGCTTTGCCCTTGGCGATGGCGGCCTCGTCCTCGGGGGCGCCAAGGATAATGGTGATCGCCTCGGCGATTTTGCGCATGGCATCCTCGTCCATTCCGCGCGAAGTCACCGGCGCGCCGCCCAGGCGCAGGCCGCTGGCCTGGAAGGGGCTACGGGTCTCGCCCGGTACGGTGTTTTTGTTGGTGGTGATGTTTGCCTTTTCGAGCGCGGCCTGGGCCTGCTTGCCGGTCAAGTCCGGGTGGCTTGGGCGCAGGTCGCACAAAATGAGGTGGTTGTCCGTGCCCTTGCTGACGGGCGCGAAGCCGTTTTTAATAAGCTCCTCGGCCAGCACCGCGGTGTTGCGGATGACGGCTTTTTGGTATTCCTTGAAAGACGGCTTGAGCGCCTCGGCGAAACAGGTGGCCTTGCCCGCGATGATGTGCATGAGCGGGCCGCCCTGGGTGCCGGGGAAGACGGCCGAGTTGATGGCCTTGGCGGTGTCCTCGTTGTCCGTCAAAATGAGACCGCCGCGCGGGCCGCGCAGGGTTTTGTGGGTGGTGGTGGTGACGATGTCGGCGTGCGGGAAGGGGGAAGGATGCAGCCCCGCGGCCACCAACCCCGCGATGTGCGCGATGTCCGCCATCAGCAGCGCGCCGACTTCCTTGGCGATCTTGCCCACGCGTTCAAAGTCGATGACGCGCGGGTAGGCGCTCGCGCCGATGGTGATCATCTTGGGTTTGTGCTGGCGCGCGGCGGCTTCCAACCCCTCGTAGTCCAGATAGCCCGTCTCGGGGTTTACGCCGTAGCTCACGACATTAAAATACATGCCGCTTAGATTTTTCGGATGCCCGTGGGTCAGATGCCCGCCGTGCTCGAGGCTCATGGTCAGGATCGTGTCGCCGGGCTTTAGGAAGGCCAGATAAACAGCCGTGTTCGCCTGGCTGCCGGAGTGCGGCTGCACGTTGGCAAAGCCGCAGTTAAAGACCTGCTTGGCGCGGTCGATGGCCAGTTGCTCGATAATGTCCACAAACTCGCAGCCGCCGTAGTAACGTTTGCCCGGGTAACCCTCCGCATACTTGTTGGTCAGCACGCTGCCGCAGCTCTCCATGATCGCGGGCAACGTGAAGTTTTCCGACGCGATCAATTCAATGTGCGTTTGCTGGCGTTTCTTTTCGCTTTCGATGGCCTGAAAAACTTCAGGGTCCAGCGTGGCGAGTTTTTCGTTCGAGATGACGGTGTTCATGGATGTGGAAATGCTTAATAGGCCTCTTCCATTTTGGCGAGCTTGTCCAGGCGCTTGTTGTGCCGGCCGCCGTCGTAGGGCGTGTTTATGAAATTTTCGATCATGATCATGGCCATCTGCGCCGTGTGGTATTTTTGGCCGAAGCAGATCACGTTCGAGTTGTTGTGGTGGCGCGTCATTTTCGAGGCGTCCTCGTTGATCGCCAGAAAGGCGCGAATGCCGTGGATCTTGTTGGCGGCGATCGACACACCCACGCCCGTGCCGCACACAAGCACGCCAAAGTCGCTGCGCTTCTCAACCACGTCGGCGCAGGCTTTTTGCGCGAAGTCCGGGTAATCGACGCTTTCCGGAGTGAAGGTGCCGTGGTCGGTAACCTCATGCCCGGCGGCTTTCAGCAGCTCGACAAGTTCTGTGCGCAGTTTAAAGCCCGCGTGGTCGGATCCCAGAGAGAGTTTCATAAGTTGAAAGAAGTTAAAAGGCGCATCGACGCCAGTGACTTTACACTAAACATAAATTTGCCAAAAGGCAGCACCTTTTTTAAATTGGGGCATGCGCGGGCGAATGATTTTTTTATCCCTGTTTGTGTCTCTGGCGCCGCTGAAAGGCGCCGCGCACCTGTGCCTGAGCGACTTGCCGCAGTGGAGCGTTCACGCCGACGCGGGCAAAACGCAAGAACGCATGGCGCTGTATAAGGAAAGACTCGGGGCATCGATGCTGCGCGCCTCGCTGCCGTGGGGTTTGCTCGAGCCGCGCGAGGGCCATTGGGACGAGGCGCCCATGCGCGGGTATTTCGAGGCGCTGAAGGCTTCTGGCCTGCGCTGCAAATTGATCTTGAGCGTGGTGATGGATCCGCCTGTCTGGTACTTGGAAAAACATCCCGAATTGCGCATGCAAGATCAGTTTGGAGCCAGGGCGCACGCGCTCGCCCCGTGGTCGCGCGCGCAGTGGCCGTATCTGGAAAAGAAAACGCGGGCGCTGCTCGAGCTTGCCAAAAAGATGGGCGTGTGGGACATCACGGACGAGGTGGTGATCGACTTGGGGCCCGCAGGCGAGCCGCTTTACCCGCCGAACTGGACACTGGGCGAGGGCGACGGTCTAAACGGCGGACAGCGCGGCGGCGAGGAGGGCTTTTTTATTTACGGCGAGAGCGCGCGCGCGGATTTTGTGGCGGCGATGCGCGAAAAACACGGCACGATTGCCCAGGCCACCCGCGCCTGGGGCACGCGTTATAAAGATTGGGATGCCATCGCAATGCCCCAGCCGGGCACACAGCCGGGCGCGTTCTGGGAGGATGTGCTGCTGTGGTACCGCGACGCCAAGCGCGCCTTCAACCTGTGGCGCATGGAGTCGGTACTGGCGTTGATCAAAGAGCAACCGAGCCGCGATGTCGCGGCCATCGTGTATTTACCCGGTATCGATTTCTCCGAGGAGGATTGGCAACAGGCGGTTCAAACGGGCGGCGGAAACGCCCTCGTGCGGCTGATGATAGACAACGCCTATTTAATAGAACAGGCGGCGCGGCTGGGCTGCCTGCTGCAAATGACAGGCGCGCAAGACCCCGCCGTGTGCGAACACTACCTGCGCCTTGCGAAAAAAAGCGCGGTGCCCCCGGATAAAATTTGGCTGGAAAACTCGGGCGACCCTGTGAGCGCCTCGAATCCCGGGAAACTCGTCGCGTTGGTCAAACGCCACAAACTGCGCGGACTCGATTACACGCACACGCGCTGGCTGCTAAATGAAGACACCCTGACGCCCAAGCCGCCGTTGTTTGGCGAACTGGCCGAAGCGTGGAAGCGCCTTACGAAATCAAAGTGATTCTGTCGCCTGCGCGTATTGTTCGTCCGTGACCTTGTCCAACCACACGACCGCGCCGCGAGGCGAAGTGTTTGTGATGGCGATGTGCGTGAAACCGCTTTGCGGCGCGGCGCCGTGCCAGTGTTCGACATGCGCGGGTATGTTGACGACGTCCCGGGCAGCAGCAGCCGCGCGGGCTTGCCTCTTTCCTGATAAAAACCCCGGCCTTGCGTGACAAGGAGGATTTGACCCGCGTCGTGCGTGTGCCAGTGGTTGCGCGCTCCCGACTCGAAAACGACATTGCCGACGGAATAACCCTTGCCCTCGCTTTCCGGCACAAGGATTTTCACCCAGGCCGTTCCGGTGAAATAATCGGAGGAGGCCTTGTCGCCTTTTTCAAAAATAAAATCGCTTTTCTTTTCATCCGCAGACTGTGTAGAAACAGGCGGAAGGCTTTTTTTATTTAAAATACTTTCCAATTCATGCTCAGCACGCGCGGCCTGCTTTGCGCCTACCTGTGTTTTTAATACGTTGATCAACTCGCGCAGTTGTTCGGCCGTCAGCCCGATGTTCAGGCAGACGTTTAAGTGCGAGCGCAACTGGCTTTCCACGCTGTCGATGCTCGAAAGCGCCGCGACGGTGGCGACCTCGCGGCTGAAGTAATCGAGATTGTCGCGCCCGAAAATATCGCCGAACAAATGTTCTTTTAAGAACAGGTCAATCGCAGGTGCGAAATCCATCAACGCGCCTTTTACGGGCGCGCCCACAAGGAACGTTTGCACTTCGGTTCCCAATTCCAGCTTGCTTTTGCCGGCGGGCAGGGGGCTGGCGGGTTTGCCTTGAATGTCCTCAATGCCACTTGCTTTGCGCTCGTCCAAGACTGCCATGAACGCGCCGATCGCGTTCAGGCTGCGTGGGAAACCCGCGTAGGCGTACAGTTGGACAAGCACTTCCTTGATCTCGTGGACGCTCAGCCCGTCGTCCAGCCCTTTTGCGAGCGCGCGCTTCAGATTTTCCATATCCCCGCTGGCGGTGAACGCCGCGATGGGCGCGATGGCCTTTTGCCTTTGAGTGAGAGCGGGATTTTCGTCTTTCATGGGTGATTGCGCTGTGGCCGCCGCCGAGCTTAGGCACATAAAAACACCGGTCAGCAGCGTTGGAAAGATTCGTTTCATTTTGTTTTTTTGCGTGGTTAAAATTCCTGAACGGTGGGGCGAATGACGATCTCGCTGATCGAGGTGTTTTGCGGCTGAGCGATGGCGTAAAGAATCGCCTCGGCCACCGAGCTGGAGGGAATCGCGTACTTTGCATAAGCCTGCACAACGCCGTCGCGCGCGAGCGGGTCGGACGTGCCGTTCATAAGTTCGGATTCAACGTAGCCGGGGGAAATCGTCGTCACGCGGAATTTCCCCACGTACTCCTGCCGCAGCCCCTCGCTCAGCGCGCGCACGGCGAATTTGGTCGCGCAATAAACGACGTTGCTCGCGGCCACTTTTAGCCCCGCGATCGAGGCGACGTTTATAAAATGCCCGGTGTTTTGCCGCTCGAAAACCGGCAGCACCGCCGCCACTCCGTACAGTATTCCCTTGAGGTTGATGTCGATCATGCGGTCCCATTCGTCGACCTTTCGCTCGCCGATGGGGGAGGTCGCCATCAACCCCGCGTTGCCGATAAGCACATCGATGCGCCCGTGCTTTGTGGCCGCCTCGTCGATCATGCGCGTGAGCTGGTCTTTTTGCGTGACATCCACCGCGTAAAAGTCCGCCTTGCCGCCTGCCTGTTTAATCTCCCCGGCGATCTGCTCCAGCCGCTCTTTGCGGCGGGCGCACAGAACGACGGTGGCGCCCGCTTTGGCGAGCAGTTTTGCGGCTTCTTCACCGATGCCGCTGCTGGCGCCCGTGATAACGATGACTTTGTCTTTGATGTTTTTCATGATAAGAATTTTTAAGAGAAGTTTTCTCGTGTTGTGCCGCCAGCATACGACTTAGAGTTAGCTCTAAGTCAAGGGTTTTTTTGAAAAAACTTGTTTTTTTATTTTTTCGCCCCGATACTGGAGAAAATAAAAAGTTTCCACCATGTATTACACCATCGCCCAAATCGCCGAAAAAACGGGACTGACCGCCCACACGCTGCGCTATTACGACAAGGAGGGCCTGCTACCGTTTGTCGAGCGCTCGGGCTCCGGCATCCGCCAGTTCAAGGAGATCGACATCGAGTGGCTGGCGGTGATCAGCTGCCTGAAAGACACCGGCATGCCGGTCAAGCAGGTGAAGGTTTTTATCGACTGGTGCATGCTCGGCGACAAGACCCTGCGCCAGCGCCACAATCTTTTTTTGGAACAGAAAAAACAAGTGGACGCGCAGATCGCGCAGCTTAAAAAATACCTCAAGAAAATTAATTACAAAATTGCCTACTACGAAACCGCGCTCAAAGCGGGCACGGAAAAAGTCCACACTTCCCAAAAGTGCCGCACCCAGGCTAAAAAGAAGATGCTCGCGGGCGCGAAAAAGAAGCCCGCCAAGCGGCGCTAAATCAGTTTCTTGAGATAGCTCACGACCGAGGGCATCGCCTCGGCGATCTGCTCGCGGCAATGGCGGTATTCTTCCAGCGTGCCGCCGTAGGGGTCGCCCACCTCGCGTTCGACGTCGCCTTTTAAAAAATCGCGCAGCAGGTGCACATGCGTGTGGCTGGTGTCGTAGCGCATTTCGATCATGAGCTTGTGCATGCTCGTCATGCAAAAGACAGCCAGGCTCTCGTCCAAAAGTTCCTGCGTCAGAAAGCGGCTCTTGTGCGCGCTGGCGTCAATACCCAGTTCCATGAGCGCCTTTTGCGAGTTGGGCGAAATAGGATTGCCGTCATTGGCCGCCACGCCCGTGGAGACGCTTTTTAACTTCGCCCATTTCGGATCCTTTTGCGCGAGTTTTTTCAATTCTTCGGCAAACAAATACTCCGCCATCGGGCTGCGGCAGATGTTGGCCGTGCAGATGAAATTAATCATGGTGGGACGTGGGGACATTTTAAATTAAATTCCTCCGGTGGTTGCGACGAAAGCCAAGATCAACCGGATGCTGATAAATATCAAACCGATACCCGCCGAAAGCAGCAACCAGAATTTTGCCTGAGAGGAACAGTGGGCGGCCTCGTGCATATCGCGAGCCTTGTTGGCCGAACGGGTCTTGACAGAATAAACGATCGCAATAATTCCGAATGGCAGACAACAAAAGATGGTCGTCAAAATCGAAAACACCAGGTAATCCGGCGGGCCGCGCCGCCCGGAACGCGAGCGACTATAGGGCGTTTGCATCCGGTTAAAATCGGAAGCAGACGGCGTGCTCGAATTGCGCGTACTATGCGATGAAGAGCGGCGGCGGCGATGCCTGCTAAAGTGGCTGCTGTCAAACTGGCGCATCGGCGCGGGCGCGTCTTCAGATGGCCGCATTGAGGGGCGTTGGGGGGAGTGAGGCATCTTCTATAAAAAAGAAAAATTGTTACGCAATGGCAAGGTAAATACCTCAATTAATGCGGCGCCAAAAAGCAAAAGGTTTCCGTGTTGCGCAAAATCGCGTAAAGAATAAACACAACCAACAACGACAGCGGCCACACCGGCGAGCGAAAGCGTTCGGGAAAAATCACCAACAGCACAAGCACCGGAATTACCAAAACGGCCAGCACATTTTGCGAGAGCGCCTCCAAAAATTCGCCATGCAGCAGCGCGTGCAGGGCGCGTAAGGTGCCGCAGCCCGGGCAGTAAAAGCCCATAAGTGACTCCGTCGGGCAGGGCGGAAAAATCGAATCGCTGGACGGGTTTTTGAAATACAGCAACAACAATCCCATCGCCCCCACGACGACGCCGAGCACCAGCAGAATTTTTTCCACGCGCGACAGTGCCGCGAGGTGTTGCTTCAACCGAAGGCGCGCGTCCATATTTCCTTGAGAAAAAGGTTCCAGATAAGCAGGCAAAAACCGTAGATGATTGCGGCGTTGATGACCGTGCTGGGGATAATTCCGTACAGCGCCCAGGCGCGCGCGCGTTTTGCGTGGCGGCGGGCGGCGTCCAATTGCCCCGCGTGAAACTCGCGTCCCGCCTTTTTTGCATACCACAGCCCGATCAGCGCGAAGTAATTGGCGAACACAAAAAAACAGACAAGCGCGAAGTCCTTGTAATCCCTAAACGGCTTTTGCGCCTGCGGCTGTGTGCTCACGGAAGGTGGTGCGGAAAATTTAGTAATTTTCCAAATTGGCCATCACGCCCGAGGCGGTCATCGTCGCGATCGCCAGCATATAGCACACCCAAAACGCAAGGCCGCTAAAGAGCGTCACCAGCATCCAGAACTTGGCTTTTTTTGAGGCGATTTGCGCGGCCTGTAAATTGCCCATCGAGATCGCGCTGTTGACGCTCACGGCGTAGGCGACACTCACCACGCCCAGCGGCATGCAGCAAAACATACAGGTCAAAATGGCGGCGGCCAGGTAATTGTCCGGCACACCGGCACTGGGAACATTTTCGGGGTAGGGAGGATTAAGTTGTGCGTCCATAGATTTTATTTGTTGGAGATGAACAAGCGGAAGTATAGATCACAATCCCAAACGTTTCAACTCGCGGTGGGCGATGTCGGTGCGCAGGTATTTGGAGTCGAAGTGGATTAGCTCGGCCGTCTCGTAGGCTTTTTTGACGGCTTCGGGGAGGGTGGGGGCTTGGGCGACGACACCCAGGACGCGGCCGCCGTTGGTCAGCAGGTCGCCGTGTTCGTTTAATTTGGTGCCCGCGTGCAGGATTTGCACGCCGCTTTCTTCTTTGCAGGGGAAGGGCAATGTAATTTTTTCGCCTTTGGCATAGGCGCCCGGGTAACCCTTGGCGGCCAGAACGACGATGACGGCGTAACCGTTTTTGAAGCGCACGGTTTCGGGTTGGAGCGTGCCGTGGGCGCAGTCCCACATGAGCTGTACGACATCCGTTTCCAGCAGCGGCAAAAGGATCTCGCATTCGGGGTCGCCAAAGCGTACGTTGAACTCGACCACCTTGGGGCCTTGTGCGGTGATCATGATGCCGACGTACAGCGTGCCGCGGTAGTCGATGCCTTCCTGCTTGAGACCCGCCAGCGTGGGCTTGACGATGCGTTCGAGCACCTGCTCGTTTATCTCGGGCGTGACCACCGCCGCGGGGGCGTAAGCGCCCATGCCGCCTGTGTTGGGGCCTGTGTCGCCGTCGCCCACGCGCTTGTGGTCTTGCGAGGGCGACAGCTCGACAAAATCCGTGCCGCTGACCATGAGCATGATGGAGGCTTCCTCGCCGTCCATGAATTCCTCGATGAGAATTTCCGCGCCGCTGTCGCCGAAGATTTTTTGTTCGAGCATTTCGCGCACTGCTTGTTCGGCCTCGTCGAAATTCTGCGGGATGACGACTCCCTTGCCCGCGGCCAGCCCGCTGGCTTTGATGACGATGGGAAAAGACTGTGTCTTTAAAAAATCCAGCGCGCTTTTCACGTCGGTGAATTTTTCACCGAAGGCCGTGGGGATTTTGTATTTTAGCAAAAAGTCTTTGGTAAAGGTCTTGCTCGCCTCCAGCCGCGCGCCCGCTTTTTGGGGGCCGTAGGCGGGGATGCCCGCTGTTTCCAGCGCGTCGACTGCGCCCAAACTCAACGGCACCTCGGGGCCGACGACGACGAAATCCGCGCCTTGCGATTTTGCCAACTCCACGATTTGCGGGACGTTTTCGACATCCAGCGGCAGACAGGGCACTTCTTGCGCCATCCCGCCGTTGCCGGGGGCTGCCACGACCGCTTGCACGCGCAGGCTTTTCAAACACGCCTGCACAAGCGCGTGTTCGCGCGCGCCGGAGCCGATAACGAGGACTTTTTTCAAGGTGGGCATCATAAGATAAAAATAGCGGTGAGGATAATATCCTAAGCGCAAGCGCGCGCGGGCGTAAAGATACAAAAGAAAGGTTGCCAGTGTGATGCGGTTTTTGAGAAAATGGCTGATTAACGCCCGCGCGTTTTCCATATTAGAAATGTTTGATCCCAAGCACATCCGCAATTTTTGCATTATCGCGCACGTCGATCATGGAAAGACGACGCTGTCCGACCGCCTGCTGGAAGCCACGCAGACGGTGCAAAAACGCGAGATGCAAGACCAGTTGCTCGACGCGATGGATTTAGAGCGCGAGCGCGGCATCACGATCAAGAGCCACCCCGTCGCCATGCAATACAAGGCGCAAAGCGGGCAGTTGTATTTGCTCAACCTGATCGACACCCCCGGGCACGTGGATTTTTCCTACGAGGTCTCCCGCTCGCTGGCGGCGTGCGAGGGCGCGCTGCTTTTGATTGACGCGGCGCAGGGCGTGCAGGCGCAAACGGTCGCCAACGCGCATCTGGCGATGGGGCAAAAACTCGCGATCATCCCCGTTATTAATAAGGTCGACCTGCCCAGCGCGCGCGTGGACGCCGTCAAGCGGCAGATCGAGGATATTTTGGCCATCCCCGCCGAGGAGGCGATTTTGGCCAGCGGCAAATCCGGCATCGGCGTGCAGGAAATTTTGGAAGCCGTCGTCAACCGCCTGCCGCCGCCGAAATTCGCCG
>JAKPNF010000143.1 GCA_029548565.1 Verrucomicrobiota bacterium | reverse complement strand
ATCTCGGCGCTGGGCCAGGCGAACACCATGTCGGCGCCCATGTCTTTCGAGCACATGGCCATGTAGGAACCGCCGTAAGACTTGCGCAAGATCACGGTGATTTTCGGCACGGTGGCGGAGGAATAGGCAAAGAGCATCTTGGCGCCGTGGCGGATGATGCCGCCGCGCTCCTGCGCCAAGCCAGGCATGAAGCCGGGGACGTCCACGAGGTTCACCAGCGGAATGTTGTAAGCGTTGCAGGTGCGGATGAAGCGCGCGCCCTTGTCGGACGAGTCGATGTCCAGCGTGCCGGCCTTGACCATCGGCTGGTTGGCCAGAATGCCGACCACCACGCCCTGAATGCGGGCAAAGCCCACGATCAGGTTGCGGGCAAAACCCTGGTGGACTTCCAAGAAGTCTCCGTCGTCCACGAGCGCCTTGATCGCGTCCATCATCTGCAGCGGCTCGCGCGCGGGGGCGGGCATGATCTGCTCGAAAATTTTGTTCTCCGACATGTCCAGCGGCTGTTCGAGGCGGTGCGGCGGCTCGGACATGTTGTTGGACGGCAGGAAGGACAGCAGGCGCTTGGACAGGTCGATGGCCTGCGCGTCGTCGTCCGTCACAAAGTGGACGTTGCCGCTGACGGTGGCGTGCGCGTCGGCGCTGGCGAACTGCTCGAGCGAGGCGGCCTCGCCGGTGGCGGCCTTGATGACCTCCGGCCCGCAAATGAACATGTTGGCGTTTTTGCGCGTCATGATCACAAAGTCGGTGAGCGCCGGCGAATACGCCGCGCCGCCCGCGCAGGGGCCCGCGATGATCGAAACTTGCGGGCACACGCCCGACATCTCGACGTTTTTGTAAAACACTTTGCCGTAGCCGGTCAGGGCGTCGACGGCCTCTTGAATGCGCGCGCCCCCCGAGTCGTTCACGCCGACCACGGGGATACCGTTTTGCAGCGCATAGTCCTGAATGTCCACGATCTTTTGCGCGTGGCGAATGCCCAAAGAGCCGCCGCCGACCATGAAGTCCTGCGAGAAGGCCGCCACGGTGCGTCCGTCGACCGTGCCGATGCCGGTGATCACGCCGTCGGTGACGTATTTTTTGTCGGCCATGCCGAAGTCCGTGCAGGTGTGCTCGACGTAGGCGCCGAACTCGATGAAGGTGCCCGGGTCAAAGAAGCGCTCGAGGCGCTCGCGGGCCGTCAGCAGACCCTTTTCGTGGCGCGCGGCGATTTTCTTCTCGCCACCGCTGGCCAAAATTTCCTTGCGCTTCATGCGCATGCGATCTATGAGAGCTTGGTCGATAGCCATAAATTTTGTCTTCTATATATAAAAGAGGTTGTTGAAAAAATTAGTGACCGCCGCAGCAGCACCCGCCGTCTTTGTTGGGCTGGCAGAATTCAGTCAGCACGCCCATCGTGCTTTTGGGGTGCAAAAACGCGATCGTTTTGTTGCCCGCACCCGGGCGGCCCGTCTCGTCGATCAGGCGCACGCCGTTGTCGGCGGCGTTTTTGAGGTCGGCCTCGAGGTTGTCGGTGGCCAGGGCAAGGTGATGAATGCCGCCGGCGGGGTTTTTCTCCAGAAACTTGGCGATGGGGCTGTCAGGGGACGTGGGTTCCAGCAGCTCGATATGCACGCCGCCGATGTCAAAAAACGCGGTGCGCACTTTTTGGGAGGGGACTTCCTCGCGTCCCTCGCATTTAAGCCCGAGGACTTTTTCGTAGTACGGAACCGCCTCGTCGATGGACTTTACAGCGATACCCAGATGGTCGATTTTGGAGAGCATAGTCGGTGGTTTGAAAGTCGGTTGTTTTTGGCAAAAGCGCCCCGATGAAAAGACGCCATTCAAACAGCTTAACGCCCGCGCGCAAGCAAAGTCAAACCCGTTAAAAAAATTTTGGCCGCCATTCTGAAATTGACACTTCTCGGGCGATTGGAGAAAGTTAAACTTTGCCGTGTCGCGATTGACCGGCCCACCATTAGCGCTGCATTTTTACGTTTAGAAACAATGAAAGACTGCGACTGCAAAGATTCCTTGCTCAAGGAATTCCCCAAACCGACCTACGAACAGTGGAAGAAGGCTGCCGAAGACGCCCTCAAAGGCGCGCCGTTCGACAAAAAGATGCTGACCGCCACCGCCGAAGGCATCACCCTGCAGCCTATTTATGACAAGCTGCCCGAAGACGCCGACGAGGGGCTGCCCGGCCTGCCCTCGTTCGAGCGCGGCGCGCGTGCCTCCGGTTACATTTCCACGAATTGGGAAGTCGCGCAGGAATTGCCCGCGCTGACCGCCGCCGCGTTTAACAAAATCGCGCTGGGCGACCTCAATCGCGGGCAAACCGCCCTGCACGTCCCCCTTTACTGGATGGTGCAATCCGGCAAAAAGGCCGACCCCTGCCCCCACTGCAATCGCGGGCTGTTTGTCACGCACGCGGTCGATATCGAGGCGGCGTTCAAAGGCATTGACCTGAAGATCGCCCCCGTGCACTTTGAATCCGGCGCCAATGCCCACGGCGTGGCCGCTATTTTTTACACCGGCATTGAAAAGCTCGGACAAAAAGTCGCCGACTTGAAAGGCACCCTCGGCGGCGACCCGATCGGCCACTTGGCCCGTGTGGGCGAGCTGAATTGCTCGATCGAGCGCGCGGTTGAAAACCTCGGCAAGATCGCGGCCTACAACGCGAAAAACGCCCCCGAGTTCGCGGCCTGCGCCGTCAATACCCTTGTATATAATAAGGCGGGCGCTTCCGCCGTCGAGGAGTTGGCCGCAGCCATCGCCACCGGCGTCGAATACATGCGCGCGTTCATGGCGCAAGGCATGAGCGCCGATGACGCTGCCAAACAAATCGTTTTCGTCTTGTCCGTGGGGCCGCAGTTCTTCATGGAAATCGCCAAGCTGCGCGCCGCCCGTCTCATGTGGACGCAGGCCGCCCACGCGCTCGGCGCGACCCCCGAGGCCGCGAAAATGCGCGTGCTTTCGCGCACCGGTTTTTACAACAAGACCGTGCACGACCCTTACGTCAACATGCTGCGCACCACGACCGAGGCGTTCTCCGCCGTGGTCGGCGGGGCGGATGCCCTCTCGGTGGGCGCGTTTGACGAAGTCGTTCGCCCTGCGGACGAGTTCTCGCGCCGCATCGCGCGCAACCAGAGTTTAGTACTCAGCGAGGAATGCGAGCTGCGCCAGGTGGTAGATCCCGCGGGCGGCTCGTATTTCATCGAGACGCTTACCAAAGAGCTGGCCGAAAAATCCTGGGCGCTGTTTCAAGAAATCGAGAAACAAGGCGGTATCATCAGCGCGCTTAAAGCCGGATTCATCCAGCAGCAGATCGCCAAGACGGCGGCCGCACGCCTCAAGAAATTCAACCAGCGCCGCGAGAATCTGGTGGGGACGAACCTTTATCCCAACCTCGCCGAAAAACCGCTGGACGCGCCGACGGACATTTTGGAAAAAGTGCTCGCCCGCATCAAGGAAGTCGACGCCAACAACGCCAAGGCCGACGTGGCCACGGTCGAGGCGGGCTTTGCCAAGGCGACCGATGTGCCCGCGATGCTCAACGCCACCAAAGCCGGAGCCTGCGCGTTTGGCGTGTTCTATTATACCGCCGAAAATGATTCCAACGAAAAGGCAAAGGTCACCGCGCTGCCGCAAGGCCGCATGGCGCAAGCCTACGAAGACCTGCGCGCCGCCAGCGAGGCTTACAAGGTAAAAACCGGAAAAGCCCCCGCCATCTTTTTGGCAACCATGGGGCCGCTGCGCCAGCACAAGGCGCGCGCGGATTTCACCCAAGGCTTCTTCCAGGCGGGCGGCTTTGACATCATTTACCCGAAGGGTTTTGACTTGGTCGACAGCGCGGTGAAAGCCGCCATCGAATCGGGAGCGCCCGCGGTGGTCATCTGCTCGACGGACGACACCTATCCGGAAATCGTCCCGCCGCTGACCAAGGCGCTCAAGGCCGCCAATCCCAAGCTGCGCGTCATCCTCGCGGGGGCGCCCGCGCCCGAGTGCGAGGCGGCTTACAACGAGGCCGGACTGGACGGCTCCATATCGGTGCGTTCAAACCATTTTGACACGCTCAAGGAACTGCTGGTGTCCACCGGCGTCATCGCATAAATAAGAAAACCATTCGTCATGAGCAAACTTCCTGATTTCACCACCCTGCCCTTAAACTTGAAGGCGCCCGAAAACAAGGGCGACTGGGCGAAAACCGCCAAGGCCGAGACGGGCGAAAGCCCCGAGCATCTTGTCTCCGAAACCATGGAGAAGATCGACTTGAATCCGCTGTACACCAAAGAGGACATCAAGGGTCTCGACCAAATTGGCTACACTGCGGGCATCGCGCCCAACCTGCGCGGCCCCTACCCGACCATGTACGTCGCCCGCCCCTGGACGGTTCGCCAATACGCGGGCTTCTCCACGGCCGAGGAATCCAACGCCTTCTACCGCCGCAACCTCGCGGCCGGGCAAAAGGGCTTGTCCATCGCCTTCGACTTGGCGACGCACCGCGGCTACGACTCCGACCACGAGCGCGTGGTGGGCGACGTCGGCAAAGCGGGCGTGGCCGTCAATTCCATGCTCGACATGGAGGTGCTCTTTCAAGGCATTCCCTTGGACAAAGTCTCCGTCTCCATGACGATGAACGGCGCGGTGATCCCCGTGCTTGCGTTTTACATCGTCGCGGGGCTTGAACAGGGCTGCTCGCTCGACCAACTCTCCGGCACGATTCAGAACGACATTCTGAAAGAGTTCATGGTGCGCAACACCTACATCTACCCGCCCACGCCCTCCATGCGCATCATCGGCGACATCTTCGCGTACACCTCGAAGAACATGCCGAAGTTCAACTCCATCTCGATCTCCGGCTACCATATGCAGGAAGCAGGCGCCACCGCCGACCTTGAGATGGCGTACACACTGGCCGACGGTCTCGAATACCTGCGCACCGGCATCGCTGCGGGACTGGGCGTCGATGAATTCGCTCCGCGCCTGTCCTTCTTCTGGGCGATCGGCAAAAACTATTTCATGGAAGTGGCCAAGATGCGCGCCGCCCGCTGTCTGTGGGCCAAGCTCGTCAACCAGTTCGGCCCGAAAAACCCAAAAAGCCTGGCATTGCGCACGCACTCGCAAACCAGCGGCTGGAGCTTGACGGAACAAGACCCCTTCAACAACGTCGCGCGCACCTGCATTGAGGCGCTGGCCGCCGCCTGCGGCCACACCCAAAGCCTGCACACCAACGCGCTGGACGAGGCCATCGCCCTGCCCACCGACTTCTCCGCCCGCATCGCGCGCAACACCCAGCTCTTCCTGCAAGAAGAAACCGGCATCACCAAGGTCATCGACCCGTGGGGCGGTTCCTACTACGTCGAGGCGCTGACCAACGCGCTCATGAAAAAAGCCTGGGCGCACATTGAGGAAGTCGAAAAACTCGGCGGCATGACCAAGGCCATCGAGGCCGGCATCCCCAAGCTGCGCATCGAGGAAGCCTCCGCCCGCCGCCAGGCCCGCATCGATTCCGCGAAGGAAAAAATCATCGGCCTGAACCAGTACCGTCTCGAAAAAGAAGACCCGCTGGAAATCCTCGACATCGACAACACGGCAGTGCGCCAAGCGCAGATCAAGAAGCTCGAAAAGCTGCGCGCCAACCGCGACGAGGCCAAGGTGCAAAGCTGCCTGGCCGCGATCACCGAGGCCGCCAAAGGCTCCGGCAACCTGCTCGAGCTGGCTGTCGAGGCCGCGAAAGCCCGCGCCTCTTTGGGCGAAATTTCACTCGCCATGGAAAAAGTTTTCGGCCGCTACAAGGCTGAGATCCGCTCCATCTCCGGCGTCTACGCAAAAACCTATGGAAATAGCCCCGTCATGGACGAAATCTCAAAACTCGTGAAGGACTTTGAAGCCAAGGAAGGCCGCCGCCCGCGCATCCTCGTGGCGAAAATGGGCCAGGACGGCCACGACCGCGGCGCCAAAGTGGTGGCCACCGGTTACGCCGACCTGGGCTTCGACGTCGACATCGGACCCCTGTTCCAAACGCCGGAAGAAACCGCCAAGATGGCCGTAGAAAACGACGTGCACGTCATCGGCATGAGCTCACTGGCCGCAGGCCACAAAACCCTCCTGCCCCAACTGGTCGCCGAACTCAAAAAACTCGGCCGCGAGGACATCATGGTCATCTGCGGCGGCGTCATCCCCGCCCAGGACTACGACTACCTCCTGAAAAACGGAGCCGCCGCCATCTTCGGCCCCGGCACCGAAATCCCCGAAGCCACGAAAAAAATCCTCCAACTGCTCCACGAGCGCATCGGATAAGATTTTCCAAAATCGCTTTCTGTAAAAATGCCGCCTTTAACTGGACGGCATTTTTTTTGCGGTGTAAAGGTTGCCTGTTTGCACAAAAGCGAATATTCTTAATGAAAATGTCCAAGGACAAAAATATAGTGCGACCTGAATGGGTTCCCGAGGGAGCCGACGAGGCCGTTTTCACGACCAACGTCATGAAAGGCGTTAAAGGGGGGCATGATGGGATGCCGGGGCAAAGCGTTTCGGGAACACGCACGGTGACACCACGCAGGCGTGAACTTTCCGTCGCTCAATACGAGGACGGCGTGCTTTCCGGCAACCGCACTCTGCTTGCCCGCGCGATCACACTTATCGAGAGCAACGCGCCCGCGCATTTTGACAAGGCGCAGGAATTGCTTACACGCTTGCTGCCGCATTCCGGCAAGGCCGTGCGCGTGGGCATCACCGGTGTTCCCGGCGTGGGGAAGAGCACTTTTATCGAGGCCTTCGGCATGCACCTGTGCAAAGAGGGCCACAAGCTCGCGGTGTTGGCCATCGACCCCTCCAGCACGATCACCGGCGGCAGCGTGCTCGGCGACAAGACACGCATGGAGCTGCTCTCGCGCGAGCAAAACGCCTTCATCCGCCCCAGCCCCTCCGGCGGTGTCCTGGGAGGCGTTGCACGAAAGACGCGCGAGACCATGCTGCTGTGCGAGGCGGCGGGCTTTGACACCGTCTTGATCGAGACGGTGGGTGTCGGCCAGACGGAAGTGGTCGTGCGCTCGATGACGGATTTTTTTCTGCTACTGCTGCTGGCCACTCAGGGCGACGAATTGCAGGGTATCAAAAAAGGCGTGATCGAAATTTCCGACGCCATCTTCGTCAACAAGGCCGACAGCGACAACATCCCGCGCGCCATGGCGAAGCAGGCCGAGTTGCAAGGCGTGCTTTCCTTTCTGGCCCAAGCCACCAGCGGCTGGAACACGCGCGTGGGCACCTGCTCCGCCATGACGGGCGATGGCATCCCCGAAGTCTGGAAAACCATCTCAGATTTTGTCGACTACACAAAATCAAAAGGCCTCTTTGAAAAGCGCCGCAACGCCCAATTGATAGACTGGATGCACACACTCATCAAGGAATATCTCATCGGCGCTTTTTACCAAAACCCCGCCGTCACCCCCGCCCTAAAACAAGCGGAAACTGACCTGCTATCCCAAAAAACCACCGTAAGCGCCGCCGCCGCAAAAATCCTAAGAGAGTTCACCGGCGCGAAGATTTAAACGTACAAAGTGGTTGGGTCACAAAAAAACCTCCGTTCAACACGGAGGTTTTTTTATTTGCGAAAGCATTCTTTCTATAACTCTTCCACCAACACGCTGTAGGTTTTTCCGTCCACACCGAGAGCCATTTGGGTGGTCTTTGTGGCGGGTGTCGTTGAGACAGGTTTGCTTGTGGCGACGGGTTGCGGCGCGGCAGGAGCGGGAGCGGGTTCCGGCTCTTTGGTGTAGAGTTTTTGCAGTTCCATCGGGAACATCGCGTAGATGACGGCGTGTTCGTCGTCGGTGGGCATTCCTTTTTCTTTTAGCTCGGCGCGCAGTTTTTCCATGCGCGGTTCGAGCAAATCGGCCGGACGGCAGTCGATGGGCTTTTTGCCGGATTTTTCGGCGGCGAGCTTGCGCACCTCGGGATCCACGGGCGCGGGCGTCTGGCCATAGTAGCCCAGCGCGATGTCGATCGCCTGCGGGGTGAAATTTTTCCAGGGGCCAAACTTCACGTTGAGCATCGCCTGCACGCCGACGATCTGAGAAGTCGGCGTCACCAGCGGAATCCAGCCGAGGGCTTCGCGCACTTTCGGGATCTCGGCGAAGACTTCGTCGAAGCGGTCTTCCATTTTTTGCTCCTTGAGCTGCGTGCGGAAGTTACTGAGCATGCCGCCGGGCACTTGGTAAGTGAGCGCGTCGGAGTCCACCACCTCGTTTTTGAGCGAGGTGAATTTTCCGAGTTCGGAATAAATGCCCTCGAAATAATGGCGCAGTTTTTGAAGCGTCTTTTCGTCGTAATGCGGCTGGCGCGGGTTGTGCTCCATGGCGGCTTGCATGCGCAAGGTGTCGGGCTGGCCGGTGCCGTTGGCGAAGGGAACGATGGAAGTATCCACCCAGTCCACGCCCGCGTCGATCGCCGCCAGGTACGAGGCGAGCCCCAGACCCACCGTGTCGTGCGTGTGCAAGTTGACTGGGATTTTTACCTTCGCCTTGATGCCACCGATAATTTCGGCAGCCACTTTGGGCGGAATCAATCCCGCCATGTCTTTTAGGCAGATGGAATCACAGCCGAGCTTTTCAAGCTCCACACCCATCTCGACAAATTTATCAATCGTGTGGAAGGGGCTGGTGGTATAACAAATGGTGCCCTGCGCGTGCTTGCCGGCAGCCTTCACGGCCTTGATGGCGGTGAGCATGTTGCGCGTGTCGTTGAGCGCGTCAAAAATGCGAAAAATATCCATGCCGTGCTTGGCGGACATTTTCACGAAAGCCTCGACCACGTCGTCGGGGAAATGGGTGTATTGGACGATGTTTTGGCCGCGCAAGAGCATCATGTGGGGGGTTTTGGGCGTCATCTTTTTGATGGCGTCCAGGCGGTCGAAGGGGAACTCCTTGAGGAAGCGCAGGCCCGCGTCGATGGTGGCACCGCCCCAGGTTTCGAGGGCGTTAAAGCCCAGCGAATCAAGCATTTCGCACGCGGGCAACATCTCCTGCGTGGTCATGCGGGTGGCCGCCAGCGACTGGTGGCCGTCGCGCAGGACGGTGTTGTTGAATTTGACGGGAGTTGTTTTCATAAAATCAAAAAAGAGCTGTTTTTCATTGTGCCTTAATGCGGGCAATTAGTCAAAAACTTTGCGCGGGTTGGGAACCTTACGGCGCAGCCATTTTCTCGAAGGTTCAGCCACGATGAAGCCCGCGCAGTTTTTCGCGCCGCAGCGGCAGGGGTGTTCGAGCGCCTCGGCCAGGGAAAAGCCGTAGTCAAAGCAAAGTTCCTCGTTTGCTGAAATATCGCGGGCGGCTTTTAGCCATAGCTCGCCTTCTTCCAATATCAGCTCGCAGTTGGCGGCGCAGCTATGATTGGCAAAACGCGCGTCGTTTTGCGGGTTGTCGCCGTCGATCTCCCAATCCTCGTCGAGCGCCACGCTGTAAATATGTTTTGCGCCGCGTTCCTTTTTTCTGCGCAGCGATTCCTCCTTGCTCACGCGTTCGCCCGTGTAACGCACGATGCGCATGCCCTTTTCAATGGCGCGCGCCGCAAAAAGCCCCATCCCTTCGATGGGCGAATTGCACACGCGATAAAATTTTTCTAGCACTCCGATTTTATCTCGCGGCTCATCAGCGCCAGCATTTCGGCCTTGGGGTCTGTGCTTTTGTACAGCACGGCGTAAATGCCGCTTAGGATGGGCGCGTCGATGCCGCGCGTTTGAGCCAGCTCGTAAAAACACTTGGCGGCGATGTAGCCTTCCACCACGCCGTCGGAATGCGAAAGCCCCTCGTTGGCGGTGGCGCCCCTTAAAAGGTCCTCGCCAAAACTGCGGTTGCGGCTCCATTTGCCCATGCAGGTGGCCACCAGGTCGCCAAAACCGCTAAGCCCGTGAAATGTCTGCGCCTTGCCGCCAAGGGCCGTGCCCACGCGTGTCATCTCGCACAAGCAGCGCGTCAGGTAAGCGGCCTTGGCGTTGTCGCCGAGTTTCATGCCGTCGCACAGGCCGGCGCCGATGGCGTAAATATTTTTGAGCGTGCCGCCAAGCTCGACGCCGGTGACATCGTCGCTCAAGTACACGCGCAGCGACTTGTCGCTGATGGCCGCGCACAGCGCCTTCATTTCGGGCAACAGTTTTGCGTCGTGCGCCAAGACCAGCGCGGTCGGCCTGCCCTGCGCCACGTCGTCGGCGTGCGAGGGACCGGAGAGCGCCGCATGCGGCAAAATGGAAAGCTCCTCGGCAAGCACCCGGGCGGGCGCCTTAAAGGTGTCGGCCTCCAGACCCTTGCACAAAGTCACGCACGGCGGGCGGTTTTCCTTTTGCTGCAGGGCGCTTGCCAGATGGCGCGCCAGATGGCGCAGCGCCTGCGAGGGGCAAGCCATAAAAATCACGTCCGCATTTTGCAGCGCGGGGCCGACATCGTGGCCGATTTGCAGCGAATACGGCAGCGGGTGCCCGGGCAAGCGCTCCTTGTTTTCTCGGTCGCGCGTGAGCGCCAAAGCCACATCAAGGCGGCGCGGCACCAAGGTCACGTTATGGCCGCAGCGGCCTAAATGAAGCGCCAACGCGGTACCCCACGCTCCGGCACCAAACACACTGCAATTCAAATGCGACATGGAAAATTAATTTTGCGCCTGGGGAAATTTCCGCGTTTTCACCTCGTCGGCATAGGCGGCTATGGCCGCGCGCGCCTGCGCGCCTAAGTCCGCGTATTGTTTGGCAAAGGGCGGCGGTTTTGTTCCCAGTCCGAGCACGTCGGTGAAAACCAAGACCTGCCCGTCGCAGTGCGGGCCGGAGCCGATACCGATCAGCGGCACATGCGCTTTTTTGGAAACGGCTTTGGCGGCCTCGTGATCCATCATCTCGCCGACGATGGCGAAAGCGCCCGCGCTTTCCAAATCGTGCGCGTCCTCCAACAGCGAGTCAAACTCGTCGGGGCTGGCGCCGAACTTGCGGTAGCCGCCGAGCTTGTGGTACTGCTGCGGCAACAGCCCGATATGCCCCAAGACCGCGATGCCCGCGTCGGACAATTTTTTGACCGTGTCGGCCATCTCGCTGCCGCCCTCGATCTTGACGGCCTGCGCGCCCGCGCGGATGAGCGCCGCGCAATTTTCCAGCACGCGGTCAAAACTGCCGTGGGCGCAGGCAAAGGGCACGTCGGCCACGATGAGCGACTTTGGGTTCGCGCGGGCGACGGCCGCCGTGTGGTGGATCATCATCTCCAGCGTCACGGGAATCGTGTTGGCAAAGCCCAGCGCGGTGTTGCCGAGCGAGTCCCCCACCAAAACGAGGTCCACGCCCGCCTCGGCGGCCAGGCGCGCACCGATGGCGTCGTAGGCGGTCAGCGCCACAATCGGGCGCTCCTCCTTGAGTTTGCGGATGGTTTGGGTTGTAATTTTCACGCGAAGCGGTTTGAAATGAGTAAAGCCCTTATTTTCGGACGCGAGTTCTCTTTTTGCAAAACCTTTTCTCACCATGCTCAAACGCCCCAAGCGCCCCACCTACGCCCGCGACGGCGCGCGCACCCGCACGCCCGGCCACGCCGTGGCCAAGGCCGCCGCCCCGCGCCACGCGTTTCGCCAGGGCGCTCCGGGGAAATTCAAAGTGCTGGTGAGTTTTCGGCGCTTGTTTTTTCTGGCGCTGGCCGCCCTGCTCGTCGCCGCCGCGCTGTACCTCGTGGTGCAAAGCGTGATCGGCCTGTCCTTGTTTAATTGACCCGCCGCACATCGAGCGCATATTAAAAATACAGCCGCTGACTTTTCATTGAATGTTAAACGCTGCTTCGTCGCGTGCAAAAAGGATGCTTTTCGTTTTATCGCAGATTTAACATTATTTTATTATCAATCGTAAAAACTATTTCCGTCGTGCAATCCTTGGAATCTACACATTCTATACGGATATTGCCCAGACGCTTAATGCGCCGTGCCGACAAAAGCATAACCGAATTGGGCACTTTACCACGATATTGCGTTGCATCTACATAGATGCGAGCGTCCTGCGAAAACTCTACATCAATGGCACTCATTTCCAAAGGGGAGACTCCTGTATCAGTCAAAATAAATTCTAATGACCCGAACGTTCTCACTTTAAAAATATGCTCATCGTTTTGGCTACACGTTTTTGGGGGCGCACTTATTTTTGCGCTTGAACCAATTACTCGCAAAACGCCAACATTTGTCATGGGCAGATCAGCACCGACATGCATCACGCCGGAAAGCAACCCATCGCGAACCTCAAGTGTTCCTTGCCCTGAATATGTCGCATTGCAACCGATTTCTATCAGCGAATCGTGAAAATGTTGGGTACGTCCGCTTAGACGGCAAGGCTCGCCGACTCTCAGTTCGCCGCCGTTGAGATGCAGCCGGGCGTCGACGCCTTTTGTTATCGGGGCGGGCATGCCCACACGATAGGCACGGATACTTGCGCCCGCGTTGACATACACCTGCGTCTGCATATCGCCGATCCAGCAGCCAATGGTGAAATTTAGCACGGGAGGAAATGTCCTGCGCGCTTTCGAAATATTTAGCGTGCATCCCGTTTTGACGTCGATGTGCGCGAAGTCGCACTTGCGGTCATCCGGGTACGTTTTCTCTCTCCAATTACGCGCGTTGTCCCACTCCCCCATAGGGGCATTGAAAACACAGA
This sequence comes from Verrucomicrobiota bacterium, assembly GCA_029548565.1. GTDB lineage: Bacteria > Verrucomicrobiota > Verrucomicrobiia > Opitutales > JAKPNF01 > JAKPNF01. The sequence goes on along the minus strand of JAKPNF010000143.1, from coordinate 2,373 downwards.
AAAGCACCCGATTGCTGTCGCCCCCCTTTTTCTTTTGTCCCTGCAAATAACTGCCCCAAGTGACCGCGTTGAAATGTGTTTTTTTGTCATCCTGAGTATCGGCCAAGGCTCCTTGTTTTGTGGCGCCAAGCACCAAGGCCGTCGTCAAACAGCCCATGACAAGCAAGGGATATGGGAAAAAAATTGTCCTCATAATTCTATTTGTTTCTATAGCCTTTTTGAAATTCTGTTTGAGTCGCCTTGATCGCCTCTATGTTTTTTAAGACAATCGCCCCAATACAGCGAGGAAGATACAGTTGATGTCCATACAGTGGTTTGCCGCCTGTGGTGCCCTCTATGCATGGCTTTGGATCGATGTTCCCCCAGAAGGAACTCTCCAACAAGGCGACATATTGCCCTGTAATCGGAGAGCTGCTCCAGCACGCATGCGTCTTTGCAGCAAACCGGCTCTTGAATCCTATCATCCGAATCATATTTAATGCAGACAGGCCGTGATGCCTTGCCGTCTTGGACGTTCCATTTAATTGAATGGCGACTACTCGGTTGGAAAGATCTGTGACAAAGAAAATCTCGCTATAAGGTCGCAAGGGAGAATCCCAATGCAGCGGATAGCTGTAATAATAAAAGCTGGCGGGATTCCATCCGATCGTCGACACAGAATGCCCAAAAGCGGTTGATCTGATTCCCAATTTTTTAACGGCCGATTGAACCGGCTCCAGAAACATGACATCTTTAAAAATGGGAAATGGCTCAGTGGGGATACTTTCCGTGCCGTTAATGCCGCCGGCGCGCAAAACTACTTCCACATCTTCGATAAAACGTTTTGACGAGAAGGATGCGGGATTTTTGAATGGCCGGATGTTTAATTTTGGCACGCCCGAATCCTCATTGTCTGCACTTTTTTCCATGTACCGTTTTAGGAACAAACGATCATCTTCAATAAGCCAATCCGTCGGAATCGAAAACAGAGCTTTGTCGGAAATTCGTTCGATCGTAAGATTTTTTTTATCGCAAGACACAAGGCGTGCCAGCACTCCCTGTCGCGCATAATTTGTCCAAACACGTGTTGTCTCCTCGCTAACTTCCTTCAACAACCCTTGCCTTTCCAAAAACCGCACATCGGATTCACTCAATGCGTTCACAGGAAAAGTAAATTCCTGCTTGTCTTCATCGCGAATGACCGTGACATTTCCGTTAACGCAAGCGACAAAAATTCCTAAAAACGATTGCCCTTGTTTATTTCGCCACGCGCGTATCGCAAACACATCATCGAGCGCCTGCTCGGAACCGACCGCTTCCTCGTCTGAGGTGTCACTTATTGTACCTATTAACGCAGTCATAGCGACTTCCTGTTGCGGCAAAGCGGGCGTATCCGCAGGCATTTCAACGATCGGCTCGCTTGCTTTTTCTTCGTTCGACAAAACAATTTTTGTGTCAGCGGCAGGTGTTTCACAGACCTCGGATATTTCCGTAGAGTCAAACATATCCGGTGATGGAATTGGAATTTCTGTCCGCTCCTCCATATCTTCGGCGACGGAGGGAGCTTCGTTCACTATGCTTTTGAGTTCCCCGTCAGAGCGACTCATTATCCAAAAAATCGAGCCCACGATGACAACCATGATCGCCGCCCACTTAAGGAATTTTTTAAAATAAATGTGCCGTTTGTGTCGACGAATGAATTTACGCGCCTGCGTATGCGTGAAATTATCGACCATGCTCGCTGGGATAAGGCCGTGCATTATCAAATAATCACGTTCATGAGAACGCACGGGGTCTCGTCGAACCGCCGCCGCAACATCCGGAGAATACTGCACGGATAGCGAGCTGTTCGCAGATGAGGCCTTCTTTTTGATAATACATGGCGCATCTGGTGATACGACAGCCTGTTCTTCAATTCCCAGAGCCTCGAGTATCGCGCCCAAGGTAGTCGGAGGATCGCCACGTCTACAAACGCATGGGGTTTTTTTATGTAATACACCGACGGCCAACAATGCGCGGGTCCGCTCCAGCGTAATTTCCTTTTCCAGGGGCGTGCCGGGAAATAAAAGAAGGATGTCTTGCTTCATAACGCGGTGGCGCTAAAGCGCGTTAACCTTCTGACAAGACAAGTGACGCTAGCACGCTTTAAAAATTTCGCGCACCGTCTTCTTCCCTTTAAACAAAAATAATTTACCTTAACTTCATTAAATGCCAAACGGTCAACAAAAACAGAGCCCGCCGATGGATAAGGATTCACGTCCCCACTCGCCGCCACCGCGCTGTCGAGAGTTCTCTTTATATCGCTCGGGCATGAAACAATGCCTTGGGCGTATGCGGTAAAAAAACAGGTCGCTAATAGCGCCGCAGCAATCGTCCTAGCTAATTTTCGGGGGG
>JAKPNF010000127.1 GCA_029548565.1 Verrucomicrobiota bacterium | reverse complement strand
GGACGGGCGGCCCGCGTAGGTGAAGGAGAAGGGAAATTTTTGCGCGGGGGCGCTTGTGTCGGAAAAGGGAATCTCGTCCAAAAACTGCCGGGTGCCGTCCGCGTAAGTGACTACCGCCTCGCCCCAGCAGGCGTTGTTTTTGCCCGGGTTTTCTCCAATGTTAGTGACGATCAGGTCAACCGCGCGCTCGCCCTGCAAATCGACGCTAATGTCTCTGGGCGGCGTCCAGCCGCTCATCGCGCCGGACTCAAACAGTACTTTTTTGCCCGCCAGGATCTTGAAATTGACGTTGCCGCGCCCGCGCTCTTTCATCGGCATATCGTTGACGCCGATGCGCGCACTGAAGCTGCGCATGCCTAGCGGCGCGCTCAAGCGGATGACGCCCTCGGTGTTGACGCCCAGCCCGCGCTTGCACACCGAGCCGTCAATGAATTTGAACGGGTCTTTGGTCACCGTCTCGTTGACGCGCGGCACATAATAATCCGAGCGCATCACGTAAAGCGTGGCGGCGGATTGCTCCTGAGTCTCGTAGGGGTAGTTCGCCAGCGCTTTTATATATTCAAAGCCGCCGTTTTGGGCGAAGACGGACGAGGTTAGCGCCGCCGCCAACGCACACAACGCGGCGGCCCGTTTGAAGGGGAAAGGTATTGAAGGCATGCGACAAAAGTAGAAATGTCTATTGTCGAAGTCAATACGTTCCTCAGTGAAGTTGTTTCAATGGGGTATTATGTGTTTCATATCCAATTCTCTGGGAGTAAATAGTAAATAAAAAATTGCCTTTAATATGCTTGATAGTTTATAAAAATAACATGGAATTGACGGCGAAAATCCCCACAGGGAAATTCGTGTGTTAATTTCGCCAGGCAATCACCCTCCAACCCCTTTTAACTATGAAGATTTCCCAACTTCTATTGATCTGCGCGGCGAGCGCCTCGCTGGCCTTTGGCGCCACGATTTATAACGTCGGCGGTACCGCTTATTGGAACGATGATATGTGGACGACGGAGGCGGTGAGCACTCCTTATCCTGCGTCGCTGAGTCCTGAGGTCGATTTGCGCCCGGGGGCAGGCAGCGATGTTGTCTTTCAGACGTTTTCCAGCCCTGCGATGGTTACTGTTTCGGCGGGCACTTACAATATCAATAGTTTGACGATGGAGCAAAGTTTGCCCTTTGTGGATTTTTGTCTGGATGCAGGAGCCACCATGAATGTGGTTGGAAATGTCACCATGCGCCAAGGTACTTCCAGCATTGATATCAAGGGAGAGCTTTATATGGGCGGCACAGGAAATTTTGGCCGCAATAATGTAACAATGACAGTTTATGAAGGCGCGGTTTTATCGGCGTCGGGGCACATGAATATCGGCAATACTCGCACCCAGACAACCATCGCCGGACTGGTGGGCGGCAATAATGTCACGCTCTCGGGAACCACCAATAACACCAGCAATACTTTTACTTATGTGGCGCAAAGTGGTACGCTTTCGTCGCGTGGCTACATGGCATTCACCGCGGCTTGGTCTGGCACCGCCACGGCCTACCATGCCGCAACCACCATTGCAGGTACGGTAACGGCGGGCACCTCGATCACCTTTAGCACCAACGGTAACGTATATATTGAGGGTGCCTCGGCCAGCGTGCGTGCAGGTGCCCAGCTTTCCGTGACGGGAGCGACCTTCTTTGTGGCGCAGCACGGAGCCAGCCTAACAGCTTCGAACCTCTCCTTTGCTAATGCGGGCTACGTGCTTATCAGCAACAGCAGCGCCTACTCAACCAATCACGCCAGCACATCCAACGCTGCATACATCTCTGTGTATAACGGCGGTACGCTCACCGTTGGCGGCAACTACACGATCGCTAATACGGGTGGTTTTCTTATCACGGGCAAAGATTCGTATATGAAATCAACCGGCTCCATGCTCGTTACAGGCCCTGGCGCGACGATAACGGTGTCCGACGGCGGCACGCTGCACGCTGTGCACTCGCTGCGTCTGGATGCCCACGGCGCCAATATCTCGATTGAAAACGGCGGCACAGTGATTTCACAGCTGCGTTTTTACGGCTCGCGCAACGCCGACCAGACCGTCATTTCCTCTATCACGCTCAAGGACGGCGGCAAGTTTGAGACCAACGGGACTTCCTGGCTCTCCGGACAAGCGGAGGGCACGTCTATGTTTATCTTCGAACAAACCGGCGGTTTGGCAACTTTTGCGCAAAAAATACAACTTTCGGAAGAAAATGGGAATGCCTTGTCGTCTGCTATTTACAAACTCAGCGGAGGGCGATTGGTGTTAAACGGTGGCGTTATCTACGGCGCGGCAGGCGAATACCGTGACGATGCCTCAATGGATCGCGGTGAGACGGCGGGAGAATACCGCAACGCGGTGGGCGGAAAGATAGAATTCACCGGCGGCGAAATCGTCGCCGACGGGCTAAGCATTAATTTGGACAACGAGGGCGGCAAACTGGTCGTCGGCCTTTCGGACAGCACCGCCAGTGTGTTCACGGCGAGTGCCTCGGGCATCACCTACCGCCAGCGGGCCGCGGGTGGCTTGCAACTGGACGTGTTCAGCAAGACCAGCTTCGACAAGGTTAATTACACCGACAGCACCATTATTTTTGACGACGGCACAAAGCTGTACATCTTCGTGGATCCGTCCTCGGGGCTGATCACGGGCGACGAGCTGGACAATATCGTGACGGCGGGCACCATCACCGGCGACGGCAGCACCTTTGAAATTTACGTCAACGGCATATTGAGCGACTGGCAGGCCGAGATCGCCGCCGACGGCAAAAACATGAAACTGGTTGTGGGCACGATAATCCCCGAGCCCGCGCTGTCCGCTGCGTTGTTGGGTCTGCTTGGCCTCGCAATGGCCGGGCGCCGCAGGCGGAAATAGGAATGGCTCTATAAAAGTCGAAAAGTCCGCGGGATTGGGTTTCGCGGACTTTTTTGTCTTCGGATGCTTG
>JAKPNF010000108.1 GCA_029548565.1 Verrucomicrobiota bacterium | reverse complement strand
AGAGGATTAGTTTTTTCATGTTGGTTGTGTGTTGTTTAGAAGCGCATAGGATGTGCTTCATGCAAGATATTTGAGTAAAAAAGTCTCAATTTTTCAACCCTTTTTTGTGAATAAGTCCGCCAGTCTTTACGTAACCTAATCGAATTTAACAAATTACGAGGTTGTTAAACTTTGATTTATTTTAGGTATATTGACGGGCGCAGCGCCTAAAGGTCGAATTTCACCCCGACGCTGGCGCCGACGAAATTGTTTTCGTGGCGATAGGGATTGCCGCCGGTGTCGTAGTTACCCGTGTAAAAGCAGGCCAGATAAAAGCCCGTATAGTCGTTGAGCCGCCAGTCCAGCGTCAGGCTCGCCCCATAGTAAAGGCTCTCGCTGCGGCGGAAAAAGTCTTGCAGGGCGCCCGTGTCGCCGTAAGGTCGGCTGGCGCTTTGGTAGCCAAAAAAGCCCCGCGGTGTGAGTGAAAGGCCTTTTAACCCCGCCAAACCCGACAAATCCCACACATAGGCCAGCGAGCCTTCCACCGTGTGCTTGTCAACATTCCAGTCGTAGTAATAATACAGCGCGGGGTTCAAATTAATCCCGCCCAGCACGGGCGAAGTGTCGTAGCAAAAACCCAAAAACGTCTCGGTCGAGCGGCTGGTGCCGCGCAGGTAGCCCGCCCCGCGTTGCGCGGGCGCGCCCGTGTTGCCCTGCGGGTACCAATAATACAATTGCCCAAAGTCGATGAGCAGTTCCTTGGTCAGCGGGAAGACGTAGCCCAAATGGAAATCAAACTCGCTACTCTTGTCCGCGTCGGCCAGCGGCTGGTTGTAAAACAGCCCCGTGTAAATGTTCCCCTGATAAACCGGGTAACTGACCTCGCCAAAAAACTGAAACGCCGCGTTGCTTTGCTTGAACCCGCGAAACACATGCTCCGAGGTATAGCTAAAACGCCCCGTGACATAAATATCGTCCCACGCCTCAATCGGCGCGGCGTTCATAACAGGCGCGAGGGCGGCAAACAAAAGCGGCAGGAGGCGTTTTTTCATCTTAAACAAGGCGCGTGAAGTAACGTCATTGTAATGGCGCCGTCCCCGCAGCGAAAGCACTATTTTTGTATGAGATCTCAGGGAACATCGAACGAGATGTCCAAATAAAACAGCGGGGCAGGGGCGCCTTTGGTCTGTTTTATTTCGATGGTGTTGATTCCGTTTTTAGGCGCGGTCTGCGGGACGATCCACGCGCGGTAATCTTCGGGGTCGCCCTGGGCGACGCTGTAGGGATCGGGCAGGGGGTTGGAGACGTCGGCGGTGGCGGTGAGTTTTCTGCCGTTGAGCCTCACTTCAAATTCGCAGCCTTGCAGGCTTTCGCGCGATTGGATGCGCAGTTTGCCGTCCAGCTTCCAGCCTTGGGCGGGGGGTGCCATGTCGAGCATCAAGGTCTCGGCCTGGCCGGCTTTCATTTTTTTCTCGAAGGGGCGCGGCGTGTCGCGGCGTGGCTGGTTGCGCAACGCACCCAGCACGTATTGCTGCGGCTGGCGTGCCACCCATTGCGGGTCGCCGATATGCTCCAGCACTTCAAAGGGCGGCTCGGCCGGTTCGCCGGGAACGTCGGTGGGGCTGTGCGTGCCGCGGTAGTAGGGGAAGTTGAAAAAGCTCACCCCGTCGATTCCGCGTGCGTACTGCACGTGTGCGAAGGTGTAAAATTGGATGGGAGTGTTGCGCTTGAGATAGTCGGGGCCGCCGGGGGATTTGGGGCCGCGCGCGTGGGCGAAGTGCGCCTCTGCGTACACGAATTTGTTGGGGCCCACGATTTTTTTGGCCTGCTGTGTTTCGATCTGAAAGTCGGTGTTGTAGTGCCCTGCGATGTTGAACATGTCCACGCCCACATCGGCCAGGCGTTTTAGATCTATGCCCGCTTGTTTTTGTGTCCACAGATAACCGGGCACGCGCACGCACAGCCAGCGATGCTTGCCGTTGGGCGCGTTGTCGTCGAGCGCCTTGCGGATGCTCGCCACAAATTCGGTAATGATGTCCGTGCGTTCTTTTTCGCTTGTGCGGTCGGGGTTGAACATCACCCACTGGCGCATGAAGTCCAACTCCAGACCGTCGATGTCGTAGTTTTTGCAAATCTCCTCGAGCAGCCGGTACTTGTGCTCGCGCACAAACGGGCTGGCCCAGTCCATCGCGTAGGGCTGCTGCTCGATTTTTGTCGTCTTGCTCATGTCCACGCGCGCTTCGGGGTGCTCGACGAACAGCGCGAACTCCGACATCATGCGCTCCTTGTCTTCCGGATTTTTCGCGCGGTTGCCGCGCATGACGTGGTGCGTGTCGTTCATGCGGATCGACACGAAGGCCGCGCGGTTTATTTTTTTGCACTCGTCCAAAAGCACCGCGATCATGTCGCCGCCGCGCAGCACGTAATTTTCATAACCGTTTAGCCTGTGCCCCACCGTCGCCAAAAAAGCCGCGTGCTTTTCCATCGGGAAATGCTCGCTTTTCCACCACGGCACCCAGCCCAAGCCCGGCTGGAGCATTTGCACGGTGTCCGCGCCCTTGGCCTCGGAAATGCTCGCGCGCAAAAATTCTTCCTGGAATCCTGCGGGTTCCGGTTTAAACGGACTGGGCGAGCTGCTGATGTGCGTGGTGTCATTGCTGTAAAGCACGCGGTAGGGCGGCTGCGCGGCGTTGAGCGCGCACACGCACGCAAACAGCACGGCGAATCGTAGGGACAGGGGCGGTATTTTCATGATTTTTGAGGGAGAAGTTTTGAGGAGTTAAACAACCATTCTAACAGAAAGTTGCCCGAAAATGTCAAAGAATCGACGAATTTTTTGCTGTTTTCCCGATGCCCCAAAATTCACTTGTGCGCCTGCGCGATTGGATGCACACTGGTTTTGAATTTTTCATCCAAAACCCTTGCCTTACCCTTTATGAAAAAAAACACCCTGCCTCCTTTCTCGCGACGCACCTTTATTCAGGCGGGCGTCTTGCTTTCGCTGGCTGCCACATTGCGCGGGCAAAGCAAAAATACTCCGCCGGGCGCTGTCACTGCCACGTCGCGATTGAATCCGAAATTTTTTGTCGGCGAAGACAAGCCGCTGCGCCTGGCGCTGGTGGGTTGCGGCGGGCAGGGTAGCTGGGTGATCAACGGCATGGTGGCCGCCAACGAGCACGGCGCGAACTGCACGGTCACCGCCTTGTGCGATCCGGACGCGGACAAGGCCGCGAAGGTGTTTGAGAAATTCCCCGATGCTCCCCAATACAAGGATTACCGCAAGCTGATCGCCGAAAAGGCCGGCGCCTTCGACGCCGCCATTATCGCCACGCCCGACCATATGCACTTCCCCATCGCCATGGCGATGATGCAAGCCGGCAAGCATATCTACGTGGAAAAGCCCATGGCCCACACCATCACCGAGGTGCTCAAAATGAAGGAGACGGCGCTCAAGATCGGCGTGGTCGCCGAGATGGGCAACCACGGCAACGCCTTCGAGGGCACGCGCCTTCAACAGGAATGGATACAGGCTGGGCTCATCGGCAACGTGAAGGAAGTGCACGCCTGGACGAACCGCCCGGTTTGGCCGCAGGGCGTGGAAAACTGGTATCCGGGGCAGCCCGTGCCGGAAACGATGGACTGGAACCTCTGGCTGGGTGTTTCTGAAAAGGTGCCCTACAACAAGGCCTATGCGCCCTTCAAATGGCGCGGTTATTTTGAGTGGGGAGCCGGCGCCATCGGCGACATGGCGGTGCACTCGCTCGACGCCCCGCTGCGCGCGCTGGACTTGCGCGGGGACTACACCGTCAACGCCGAGGCGGAGGGTCTAACCGACATCTCCTGGCCCACAGCCGCCCGCGCGGTGTTTGACTTCCCCGAACGCAACGGCCGTCCCGCCCTGAAACTGCGCTGGTTCGAGGGGCAATGGCAGGCCCCGCGCCCGGAAGAACTCGGCAACGACGAAGCCGGCAACCCCATTGAGCTGAGGAAAGACGGCGGCTGCATGTATTATGGGGACAAGGGCATTTTGTACAGCGGGCACGAGCACCACGCCGCCACGCCGCAGTTGCTGCCCGCCGAAAAAATGGCGCAGGCGCGCAAGGACAAGCTTATCCCGCCCAAAACCATCCCCCGCGTGCCGCGCGGCAGCGCGTACATGAACTGGATGAATCTGTGCCGCGGCAAGGGGCTGCCGGGTTCCGACGTGGCCGACACCGCCGCCGACGTCACCATCATGGCGCTGATGGGCAACCTGGCCATGCGCACCGGCAAAGAGCTGAAATGGGACAGCGCCAATGGCCGCGTGATCGGCCTGCCCGACGAATTCGCCGCGCTGATTGACAAGTCCTACCGCAATTTCTAAAACCGTTTTCAAGCCAACCGAAAAATTCCCATGAAAAAAATCCTCGCCCTTCTAACCGTCTTCATCACGCTCACATGTGCGCTCAACGCCGAGATCAAACTCGGCCTGCAAGCCTACACGTTTCGCAAGAACACACTGATGGAAACCCTTCAGCTTGCCGAGAACCTCGGCATCAAATATCTGCAGGCTTATCCCGGGCAAATCATCGGCGGCGGTTTCGAGCAAAAGTTTGGCCCGGGCGCGCCGCAGGAGGCCCGTGCGGCCGTTTTGGACGAGGCCAAAAAACGCGGCATAAAAATCGTTTCGTTCGGCGTCACCGGCCTAAAGGACGAGCAGGGCGCCCGCGCGGTTTTAGCCTTTGCCAAGGAAATGGGCATCACGCAAGTCTGGAGCGAACCCAAGGCCGAGATGCTGCCCATCCTCAATTTGCTGGGCAAGCAGTACGGCGTCACCGTCGGTTGCCATAACCACCCCAAAGGCAGCATCTATTCCATCCCCGCCGAGGGTATCGCCGCCGTCAAGCCGTATCAAGATGGTGGCCACGTGTTGCTGGCGCCCGACACCGGCCACTGGCTGCGCGCGGGTTTTGACCCCGTCGAATATTTAAAAGCCGCCCGCGGCCTGATCGCCGGCGCGCACTTTAAGGATTTGATGCAGGACAAGGAAAAACCCGGCAAGTTTTACGACGTGCCGTTTGGTTCGGGCATTTCCAATATCGGCGGGCAGCTCGCCGAATTGCGCCGCCAGAATTTCGACGGCATCCTCTATCTTGAATACGAAAAAATGGACAAAAACCTCTACGAGGGCGTCGCCAAATGCGTCGACTGGTTCAAACGCGCGATGAAGGCCAGTGTGGAAGATCTGGACGCCGGAAAAGTCCCCGCCGCAACCGAAGTCCCCGAAGCCCTGAAGCTAAAGGAAGGCTCGCCGCTGGCTTACTAAAACGCGGCACTACACTTGTTGTTTTCTATGATTCGAAAACGACAAGCAGGTAATACAGGGTTAGCGCGCACACCACAATTGCACACACCGAACACACCCTGGCGACCGCCAGCGCCCTCGGGAAATACCGGAAGTGTTCGTCCTTTAGCGACAAGCGCGAATGCGCCTGGCGGAAGCGCACCCACTGCTCGTAAATTCTGTCAGAAGGAGAAATCAACAAATAAAAGCCGATGGCCAGCGGCAACATCAGCATCACAGGAGCTATCAGCAAGAAAAAGATATCCTTAAGCGGAGACATCGGGGTAAATTTTTAACGCGTGTATTTAATATAATCTACCGTAACAAAGATTTTATGACAACTGGAAATACCAATTGTTCCTTAATTTTAGACGTGGTATGTCTTGCGGTTTTTTCAAAAATCCTATAACAATAATGCACTTATGCGGAAATCCCGAATTTGCACATCCTTGCTTGCGGCGGCATTGTTGACGGCGGGCGCCTTCGGCGCGGCCAGTTCATCCGACAAGATAGAGATCGAGCGCATTCTGACCGCCCACGTCAAGGCCATGGGTGACGTGCGCGGCTGGGAAAGCGTGCAACTGGTGCACCAGCGCGGCCACTTCGAGATAAAACAGCCTGGGGTCAAGTTCGACGAATGGCGCCGCCGCCCGGGGCTTATGCGCATCCAGTGGGTCAACGAGCGCCGCCAGAGCCTTTTGGACAGCGGGTGCAACGCGGAAGTGGCCTGGTACGTCGCCCCGCAGCAAACTCCGCCCGTCTTCCAGACCATTCCCGTTTCCCAAGCCCAGAGCTTGCAGCGCAAGGCGCAGATTGAAAACCCCATCATCCAGGAGGCGCATTCCGTCTTTCGCAACTGGGAATTGCTTGAGGAGCGCGAGGTCGAGGGCGCGGCGTGCTACGTGCTCTCGCACGCCCCGTGGCCCAACTACAAGGAAATCGTCTACCTCGACAAAAAGACCTACTTTTTGCTGCGCCTGGAAATGATCAGCGAACAGGGTGTGGAGATTGAGCAATACAGCGATTACAAAAAAGAGGGCGACGTTTACTTTCCCTACAAAATTACCTACCTCAACGCCGAGGGCGAAAAACAGGAGGTTATGGTAATCGACAAATTGCGCGTCAACCCGGGCATCGGCTCGATTTTCTTCCGCCCTCCGGCCATGGAGCAGGAGCAGCCCGCGAAGTAGGACGCAAGGCGCCTCAGTGCAAGCAAAAGGCCGCCAAACGCCCCGGGCGTGTGCGGTCTTTTGCTTTGAGAAGAATTGCCCGCGTGGCGTTTTTGCCTTGGCTTGCGGGCGCGTGACTTTGTTGCTAAGGTTGAACGCATGAGTGATTCGGTGTGCGTGTCTCTTTCCACCAGCTGGCTTTCCCAGCGCCACAGCGACGGGTTTGCCATGCTTGAGGAAGTGGCGCAGCTGGGTTTTGAGTATGTGGAATTGGGGCACGGCATCGGGATTTCGCTGGTGCCGGGCATCCTCGACGCGCTGGACAGGGGAATTATAAAAGTCTCCTCCACGCACAATTTTTGCCCGCTGCCTCCGGGCGTGGCCGTGCCTTCGCCCAATTACTACGAGCCCAGCGCCGGGCTGGAAAGCGGCCGGCAGCAATGGCTGCGCCACACGCTCAACTCGATCGCCTTCGCGCGGCGCGTCGGGGTGCGGCGCATGGTCGCGCACATGGGCAGTATGCGTTTTTTCTTTGGGCAGCCCGACAAAAAACTCTCGCAGTTGGCGCGCGGAAAAACGAAGGAGCAGCTCGCCCAGGACAAGGAATTTTTAAAGGAACGCGCCCGCGTGATGAAAAAGCTGCGCAAGCAATCGCCCAAATATTACAAGCGCCTGCGCGAGGGGCTGGAAAAAATCGCCGAGGCTGCCACCGCCGCCGAGTTGCGCGTGGGCATGGAAAACCGCGACGGGGTGCTCGAATTGCCGCTGGAGGCCGACTGGAAGGAATTCTTGCAGTCCGTGGAAACGATGCCCTTTGCGGGGACGTGGTTTGACATTGGCCACGCTTACAAAAAAGAGCGCCTGGGGCTGATGAGCGCGCAGGAGGTTTTGGATGTGACCGACCGCAACCGTGTGGGCTTTCATTTGCACAACGTGACCGCCAACGGGCACGACCATCAGGGAATGCTCGAAGAGGGCATTGTGGATTTTTCCATCCTCAAGGGGCGCATCAAGCCCGGAGATCCCGTGGTGCTGGAATTCAGTTCCCGCGTCAGCACGGACGATGTGAAGCGCTCGCTGGAGTTTGCCAAAAAACTGGTCAGCGAAAGTCTTTCAACAAATTGACCCAGCGGCGGTGCGGGCCGGAGAGGGTGAGCGCGTGCAGCTTTTTTTCGTCCGCCCAAATCCACTGCTCGCCTTTGGGGAAATTTTTGGGAGCGAGTCGCGCGCCAAAAATGCGCTCGGTGATTTGCTGGTTGGAGATGCCGCGCTTTTTTACCATGAGCGGCTCCTTTTGGCAGATGGCTTGCGGCAGGTCTTCTTTGAGCGGCAGCTCCCACAATTGGGCGAGGCGCTTGGCCTGCGCGTGCGCGCGGCGCAGCAGCAGTTTTTTTCCGTGCTTGATCCACAGCCGGTCTTTTTCGACGCGCTCGGTTTTTTTCGCGGCCAAAAACGGAAAATCCTGCGCGTCGGCCCTGCCGGCCACGGCGCAAAAAATCCTCACGGGGCACAGCAGGCACTCGGGCGGGCGGTTGCGCGTGCAGATGAGCGCGCCCAGTTCCATCATCGCCTGGTTGTGCGCGCCGGGGTTTTGCGCCGCGTCCATGAGGCTCTGAGCGAAAGGCTGCAGCGGCGCAATCGCGGCCGAGGCACTGGGGTAGGGTGTCTTGTCGGCGCTTAGCCGCGTGAGCACGCGCACGACATTGCCGTCCACCAGCGCGATTTTTTCGCCTTGCGCGATGCTGGAAATGGCGGCGGCTGTGTAGGGGCCCACGCCTTTCATCCTGAGCCATTGCCGCGAATTTTCCGGAATCCCGCTTGCGCAAATTTCCTTGGCCAGCGCGTGCAAATTGCGCGCGCGCGAGTAATAGCCAAGCCCCTCCCAGTGCTTGAGCAGCGCGGCCTCGGGCGCTTTGGCCAGCGCCTCAAAGTCGGGGAAGCGGCGCAGCCATTTTTCAAAATAGGGCAACACGGTGGAGATCTGGGTCTGCTGCAGCATGAACTCCGAAACAACCGTCGAGTAAAGGCTCGGGATCTGCCGCCAAGGCAGTTTGCGGGCGCTTTGCGCGTACCAGCCAGCCAGCGCGCGCGCGAAGGCGGCGGCGTTCTTGCGATCGGGTATCTTCGCGCAAAACGCTTTGGGCTTGGGCGGCGTTGATTTAATGGCTGGCATAAAAAGGCGGCATTTTTTATAATAAGCCTTAAAAAATTTCCTTTAAAGCGCAAAGGCTGCGGGGAATTTTTTAAATCCCCCAAACCTATTTTTTCATGAACTGCCAGCGTTGCGGATCCGACACCAAAGTGCTCGACACGCGCACGGTCAAAAATGCCCGTTCCATTCGCCGTCGCCGCCAATGCCTAAACTGCGCACACCGCTTCACCACCGTGGAGGAGGTGCTGCGCGAGGGCCTCATGGTGCGCAAGCACGACGGGCGGCTGGAGGAATTCGACCGCGCGAAGCTTTCCAGCGGCATCCAAAAAGCCACCGCCAAGCGCCCGCTGGCCGCCGAGCAGATAGAGCTCATGATTTCCGAAGTGATCGACGCGATAGAATCCACCCACGAGAGCGAGGTGCCCAGCGAGGCCGTGGGCGAGGAGGTTATGAAGCGCCTGCGTGTGATGGATCACATCGCCTACGTGCGTTTCGCGTGCGTCTATAAAGACTTCAACGATGTTTCCGAGCTGCAGAAGGAAATAGATTCCTTGAAAAAGTAAGAAGTGCGGCGCGTCTGCTCACAGCAGCGGCGAGATCAGGTGGGCGGCGTCTTCGAGGAGGCGGCGGGTGTTGCCGGACTGGCTTTGTTTGGTTTGGGCGTAGGGGACGCAGTTGGGCAGGACGGATTGGGTTACCCAGCTTTCGAGGCGTCTTACTTCGGGGACGGATTCTATGCTCAGGCCGATTTCGAAATTCACGAAAAGGCTGCGCATGTCGAGGTTGACGGAGCCTATGAGCGCCTGGCGGTGGTCGACCGTCACGAGTTTTGCGTGCAGCAGTTGCTCGCCGCGGTAAAGGAGAATTTCGCAGCCCGCTTTTTCGAGGGTGTGCAAATAGGAGTTGCACGCCACGTCTATGAGTTTGTGGTCGGAGTGCTCGGGCACGATCAGGCGCACGTGTGTGCCGGCCTTGGCCTTGAGTTCGATGTTGCGGAAGGTGACCTCGTCGGGGATGAAGTACGGGGTGATCAGCGTGCAGGTTTCTTGCGCCGACGCGATCAGCAGCAAAATGCGTTCCCACAGCACGTCGCCGGCCAGGTCGGGGCCGCTGGCAATGGCTTCCAAAATCGTTTCGCCCGCGGGCGGGGGAACGTAGGAGATTTGTTCGGCGAAACTTTCCGGAGCCTGCTCGGCGGCGAAGCACCAGTCGCTGACGAAGGTGCGTGTCAGCGTGCCGACGACCGGGCCGCCTATCAGCGCGCTGAAGTCCACATTGACCTCCTTGCGGTGGTGCGGCCCCATGCCGGCGACTTCCAGGTTCTGCCCGCCGATGATGGCCTGGGTGCCGTCGAAAATCGCGATCTTGCGGTGGTTGCGCAAGTTGGCGGAGACCGACCATTTGAAGTTGAGCAGGCTCGGGGCAAAACGCACGACGCGCCCTCCCGCCTCGCGTAGCGCGCGGGTCTGCTTCCATGCGCGGCGCGAGCCGACGGCATCGTACAGCAGCAGTACCTGCACGCCCTCGCGCGCCTTTTCGGCCAGCCGCGCGAGCACCGTGCGCGAGACGCGGTCTTTGCCCAAAATGTAGGTCTGTATATAAATGTGCTTTTTGGCGTGGGCGATTTTTCGCAAAAAAGTTTTGAAGGTGGCGGTGGAATCGCCCAGCAGTTCAAAGCTGTTTTGAAAATGCGTGACGCGCGGCAGGGCCGGGGGCGTGCCGCCGGGGTCGTCGGGCAGGGCGGGTTCCTTGCCGGTGATCAGTCGGTAGGCCATGCGCTGGATCTCCTGTTTTTTGCGCACGAGCCTGCGGGATTTTCGCCCGCCGAAAATGAAGTACAGCGGCACACCCAGCAGCGGGATGAACAGGATAAAAAGCCCCCAGGCGAAGATGTTGCTGGGCGCGCGCTTTTCGATGAGCAGCCGCCCCACGACCAAAAGCGCGAACACTACCCCCAGCACAGTGATGAGGTTGCCTTGCAGGTACGTCCAAAGCAGGTGCGGCAAATACTGCGACACATATTCCCAGGCATTTGCCGCAGTGCCCGATGCCTGTGCGAAAACCATGCGATAATTCTCGTGCGCCCTTGCGTGAAATGCAAGGGCGCGTTTAAGATTAAGGGACAGATGAGCCAGCTGCGCCTGATCACCTACAACATCGCGCACGGCAGGGGACTGTCCCCCTACCAGGGGCTGACCTCGAACGTGCGGGTGCGCTACAATTTGCTGCGCATCGCGCGCTTGCTGCGCACGCTTCAGGCGGACATCGTGGCCTTGCAGGAAATAGACTTTGACTCCCACTGGAACGGGCGCATCGACATGCTGGAATTTCTGCGCGAAAAAATGCGCTTCCCGCACGCCTGCCAGGGGGTCAATAATATCCGCGCGGGCAAAAAACCGCTGCGCTACGGCAACGCCTTTTTGTCGCGCCAGCCGCTGTGTGCGTGGGGCAACCACCCCTTTGGCAGCGCGCGGCTGGGCGAGAAGGGCTTTTTATATGCGCAGGTCGATTTTGGGGACCGCCTTTTGCCGCTGATCAATTTGCATCTGGATTTCCGCTCCAAAAACAGGCGCCTGGCGCAGCTCGGGCAGGTGACGGAATTTGTCAAATCGCTCGGTGCGCGCGAAAACGGCAAGGCGCTGCTGGCCCCGCTGGTGTGCGGCGATTTCAACGTGGGGCAGCGCCCCGGCTCCGACGCGGTGCGCGAGCTGCTGCGCTTTTTGGCCGAACGCGACGGTTACGAGCTTTACCCGCAGGGCAAAGGCTCGAAAACCTTCCCGTCCTTCTTCCCGACGCGGGCGCTGGATTTTGTCTTCGTGCCGAAAACCGTGCAGGTCGCGCGCTGCGAGGTGCTGCCCGTGCATTTTTCAGACCACCGCCCGGTTTTGATTGATTTGAAGTCTTAATTATAGAGAGCTTTGGTAGACTAATTGAGTTTTAATAAAAAATAAGATTTTTGAAGAGAAATATCAGAGCGTAACACCATCTTAATTAGTATATTATGGGAATATATCAAATATATAAAAAGCGCTATTGCTTTTTTAAAGACTGGATGTATATGTTACATAGTCATGAGAACGAAAATAACATTGGGTGCGCTGCTGGCCGGACTTTCGGCTGTGTGTTTGCATTCGCAAATCAGTACCGAGGGAGATGTTTCCCGCGCGGTGACGAACACCTCTTCCATCACGGTGACGGGGGTGTTTGAAATCGGCCGCACCGCGGCCGGCACGCTGTCTGTGCTGGAGGGCGGCACCTTGACTTCTTCCACGCTCAGCGTCGGCTCCAACGTGGGCGGGTTGGGCTCGGTCAACCTGTCCGGCGGCACGCTGGACATTTATTATTCGCTGCGCCTTGGCTCGGGCGGCACGGGTATGATGACCTTTTCTTCCGGCACATTGAATATCGGCGAGACGCTCACGATGAGCGCGGTGAACAACGGCCGCTCGACATTTTACATGACCGGCGGGCGCTTGACGGCGCAGGACGCCTTTATCACCCAGGGCGCGGGCGGCAATAACTCGGCCGCCACGCTGTCCTTTTTGGGCGGCACGGCCATTTTCTCGAGCGAAATCCGTTTCGGCAACGGCACCAGCTCGATGCTGGTGGACGGTGGCGATGTTATCACCGGGCGCTTGCACGGGGCCTTTAGCGGCGGCACTGCGACGCTGACGCTCAACAGCGGCTCCATCACGCTTACGGACTCCTCCCGCCAGACGAACATCGGTTATAGCGGCTCGATGGCGCTGTATGTCAACGGCGGCTCCTTGGTGCAAAACCAGTCGGCGTACTTTGTGCTGGGCACCACATCCGCCACGCTGACGGGAACCGGCACGGCGCGCTTTTCCAGCAAGGCGGACGAAATCACGCTGGGCAATGTCTATGTCAGTTCCAAGGGGCAAATGATCGTCGCGCTGGAGGGCGCCGACTTTTCCGGCCCTGTGGTGACTTTGGCGGGCCTGGGCAAGCAAAGCGGCGCTCGCTTCAAACTGGAGCTGGACAATTATACCGCCACTGAAAACAAGGTGGTCGAGCTGATCCGCGGCGGCACTGCGTCTGCCTATGAGGATATCGTCTGGGAAATCACCGGCTTGGGCGAGTATTACGAGCTTGTTGGCGACGGCCCTTATTTTGAGAACGGTAGTTTGTCGTTGGGCATCAACTATATCCCTGAATCCGCGGCGAGCGCGGATTTGTTGGGTTTGGCAGCGTTGTTATTCGTCCGGCGTCGTAGGGATAAAGAGTCAGTGCGCCTGCGGCGC
>JAKPNF010000100.1 GCA_029548565.1 Verrucomicrobiota bacterium | reverse complement strand
GGGGGGGGGGGGATGGATGGATGGATGCGGGGGAAAACCCTTTTTTTTAAAAAAGGGCTTTCCCCCGCGCCCCCTTTCCCAAAAAACTTTTGAAATGTTTTGCTGCGCAAAACGAAACGCCACATTGCAAAATATCTCTTTCGAGCGTACGCAGGATGCGCCAGCATCCGTCATAAAATTTTTTTGAAAGGGGTGCGGGGAAGACTTTTTTTATTCAAAAAAAGTTTTCCCCGCATTCATCATCCTCTCCACATCATCATTCCCAATCATGCCCCAGTCCAAAATAGTTTGCTCCGAGGATGTCGCGCCATAGGCGGAAGCGGCCGGCGGCGGTGAGGTTGCCGTGTTGTTCGCGTTGTTCGGGGGGGTTGAAGAAACCCAGTTGGGTGTTGAGCAGTTCGAGCTGGCGTTGGCGGGCGTTCATCTCGTCGAGCAGGGGCGGCTCGAGTGTTTTCCACGCGCCGGATTGTTGCATGCGGCGCTGGTGCAGGGCGAGCAGGCGTTGGGGCGTGCGGGTCCACGGGCGGCGGGTGACGTGCCAGTTTTCGGGGTAAAAGCCGCCGAAGGGCGCGGGGAGGTTGTCGGTGAGGAGCACCTGGCCGTCTTGCGTCACGCTTTCAAGCCCCAGCGCGTGCGCGGTGCTGCCGAAGGGCTGGTCGATGAAGTAAATTTTCAGGAGGATTTTTTTGTCCTCGCTTAAGTAAACATGCTCGTCCATCTCGGCGATCTCGTTGAGCTTGGCGACAAAGAGCGAGCCGAACTGCCATTTGCCCACGCGCAAAAATTCCTTGAGGCGCATGGTGGAGGGGCGGGCGGGCCAGCGCACCTGGCTGCCCGCTTTGTAGCGCACAAACATGGTCAGGTCGCTGGCGCTCAGCGCGCCGATGGCGATCCAGGTGAAAAGGCTGTCGTACAAAAACCACAGCAGGGCGCCGCCCAGAAACAGTTGCGTGAACCCGGGCAGCGCCTCGTCAAAAAAGCCTGTGGACAGCCAGCCGAACAGCGTCGCGAACACAAAGGCGAACAGCGCCCAGCGCAGCCAGCGGGCGAAGACCAAACGCACGGGCGAGGGGTCTCGCCGCTGCAATTCGTTGAGCAGCACAAAAAGCCCAAGCAACACAAAGGCGCCGGCGCTGCCGTACATGGACGCGTCGTCCACGCCCTCGGGCGCCTTCACAAGCAGCGGCGAAACCAGGAGCATCAGCCCCATCGCCATGATGAGCAAGCCGGGCCACATGGTTTATCGTTCGTAGGGGAAGCTCAAAAGCAAGTCGTCCTTGCGCAGGGACAGCGGCGGGCCGAGCACCTCGCGCATGAGCATGAGCTTGCGCAGGGTTTCGCGCTCGTGCAATTGCTCGCGAACCTCGTCGCAGCGCAGGCAAAGGGTTTCCATGCCGGCGGGCATCAGCGGGATGGGCGGGTCTTTCGGCATAGCCGGCACGCGCGTGGCGCTTGGCGCGATAACGGGGCGTTTGGGCTTTGGCTTGGGTTTTTCAACCTCGACAACCTTGTGCACTTTCGCGGGCACGCCAAAATAGGTTTGCTCGCGCAGACGGCGGATTTCCTCGCGGCGCTTTTGCAGTTGGATGTCGTAGGGCGAGAGCTTTTTCTTTTGCGCCGGGTGGCGCGCCACCACCGCGTCGCGCGTGGGCGCGGGGCGGTTCGTGCGCGCGGGCGTGTTGACGGGTTGCGGGCGACGGTGCGGATGCTTGTGCGACAGCGGCGTGTACGGCTGCTCTTGGTCGCGCTCCTTCTTTTTTTCCTGCACTGAACTGACAAGCGCCTGCACGCCCCAGACGAGGCCCATGATCAGCAGTACTATCAGTTCTTCCATGGCAGGCGTGCGGAAAGCCGGTTAGTTGGTTTTCTTGCCGTCAGGCCCCGCGATACCGTCGCGCATCGCCGTGTCGGCCTGCAGGTTTTGCAGACGGTAATAATCCATGAAGCCCATCTTGCCGCTGCGCAGCGATTCGGCCAGCGCCAGCGGCACTTGCGCCTGCGCCTCGACGACCTTGGCCTGCATTTCCTGCACGCGGGCCTTCATCTCCTGCTCGTTGGCCACGGCGGCCGCGCGGCGGATTTCCGCCTGCGCTTGCGCCATATTTTTGTTGGCCATGGCCTGCGCTTCTTGCAACTGGGCGCCGACATTGTCGCCCACGTCCACGTCGGCGATGTCGATGGAAAGAATTTCATACGCGGTGCCCACGTCCAACCCGCGCGAGAGCACGGTCTTGGAAATGCGGTCGGGATTTTCGAGCACGAATTTGTAACTGTCCGAGGAGCCGATCGTCGTGACAATGCCCTCGCCCACGCGGGCGATGATGGTTTCCTCCTGCGCGCCGCCGACGAAGCGGCTAAGGTTGGTGCGCACCGTCACGCGCGCCTTGACCTTCACCTGAATGCCGTCCTTGGCCACGCCGTCGATCGTGGTGCGCCCGCCGCGCGGGTCGGGGCAGTCGATCACACGGGGCTGGACGGAAGTTTGCACGGCCTCCAGCACGTTTTTGCCCGTGCCCTTGGTGGCGCGGTCGATGTTGCAGGCCTGGTCCCATTCCAGCGGGATGCCCGCCTTCTTCGCGGCGATCAGCGCGTTGACGGTCGAGGTGATGTTACCGTCGGCCAGAAAATGCGACTCGAGCTGGTTGGTCGAGATGGTGATGCCCGCCTTCATCGCCGTGATGCGCGCGTCGACGATAAGCCCGGGGGGGACATTGCGCAAGCGCATGGCCACGAGGGTGGCGAACGTCACGCTCGCCCCGGACGCCCACGCGCGGATCCAGGTCGAAAAAAAGCTGATGATGATGAACATTAATATCAGCAGCGCGATGCCCGCGACGATGCCGATGATGCCAAGAACTACAGAGCCCATAAGATTTTTTGGTTAGATTTTTTTGACGAGTATTCGAAAATTATCCTGCCCGGCGACGACGAATTTTTCGCCCTTGTCCAGCGAGCCGTCGATGCTGGAGGCCTCGTACAACGCGCCGTCGACGCTGGCCATGCCGGTCGGGTTCATGGGGGTGACGACCTCGCCGATTTTGCCCACAATATCCTCCGGCGCCTGCGCGCGCGTGGCCGCGCCTTTGAGCGTCTCGCTCAAAAGCACATCCTTGCCGAGCCTTGTCTTTTCAACGAGCTTGATGGTGAAATAAAAAGTCCCGATGCACAGCACGAAGGATAGCAGCAGCGCCACGATGCCCCACAACGCCCCGTGCTCCAGAAAAACGATCACGACCGCGCCGAGCAAACTCAACGCCCCGAACAGCCCCATGATGCCCCCCGGCAGCAGGATCTCCGCGCCCAACAGCAGGGCGCCGACAATGGCGAGCACTAAGATGGCAGTGTTCATATAAAAAGACGCGCGCGGCGTGTACTGACAACTAAACAGCCAACACGGCGCTTTGGCAACCCTAACTGGACTTTTTTAATCCGCTTTTTTCACGACGACGGCGAAGGCGTCGTGCGCCACAATTTCGACCGGGTCGCCTTTCTCCAGCTCGCCAATACGGGCGCGGGCGGGATAGCGCCTGCCTTCGATCTGCACTTCCCCTTCCGGGCGCAACGCCGTGAGCACCGCGCCGCGCGAACCGATGGCGGGGAATTTCTCCTCGGGCGTGGGCTCGTCCTTGAGCGCCTTGTCCAGCACCAGCGTGCCGACGTAAACACGCTTGGGCAAAAATTTGGCAATGAGCAAAACACCCGCGCCCATGACCAGCGCCGCGTAGAGCATCGTCAGTAGCGAGGGCAAAAACCAGTCCCACGAGATGTTCTTAAAATCCTGCTGTGGCCAGATGTCCAAGCCCGACCAGAGCACCGCCCCGACGATCAGCAACAGCGCGGTGATCCCGGAAACCAAAAACCCCTGCAAAAAATACAACTCCAGCGCCAGCAGCACAACGCCCAGCAAAAACACAAGCAGCGGCTCGTACCCCGCCAGCCCCGCCAGCACATTGCTCAGGAAAAACAAACTCAGACACACGATGCCCACCACGCCGAAAATCCCGAACCCGGGCGTTTTGAATTCGATGTACAGCGAGAGCACGCCTATACCCAGCAGCAGCGGCGCGATCATCTTGAGCCACACGGCCACCTGCTCCGCGCCGGTGAGTTGGAAATCGTGGCGCTCGTAGTTGCCCGGGCCAAAACGCTTTTGGAGCAAATCGTCCACATTGTCGGCGACGCCCGCGGCCAGCACGGATTGCGGAGGCTCGCCGTATTCTTTCATGGCCTCGGTCGCCGTCAGGCTCAGCAGCTCGCCCTTTTTCTTGAGGACAGTGCCGTCGATCTCCAGCTCGAAATCCGAGTCCATCATCGCGCGCTGCACCTCGGCACGGTAGCGCGTGCCCTCCGTGAACGAGCGCACCTTGGCGCTCAAAAAACTGTTAAGCTTGCGCTTCATGGACTCGGGGATACTCTCGCCCGTGGCCGACACCGCCTCCGCCGCGCCCATGACACCCTTGGGGGCGAACCAGATTTCGTTGGTCGCCACCGCGATGTAAGACCCGGCGCTGACGGCCTCCTTGTCCACAAACGTGATTGTCAGCCCGGAAAAATTGTCGAGCGCCTCCATCATTTCCAGCGTGCTGTCGAGCGCACCGCCCGGGGTGTCCATATCGAGCACGACGGCGGCCTGCTCCCGCTCGGCCTCCTTGAGCGCGCGGCGCAAAATATAAAACTGCGCGGTGTGGATTTCCCCCTTCACGGGAATAATATGCACGCGCGTTTTTTGCGCGGGCGCTTCGGGTGTCTCAGCCACCGCGGCAAAGGTCAAAAATACCGCGAAAAACAGGCAAACTATTTTTTTCATAAGGCGCCTTTACTATTCGAAAAAATGCCCCTGAAGGCAAGGCTGCGCTTAAAAATTAAACGCCCCGTCCGAATTACCCGGACGGGGCGTTTTGATATCTAACAACACGTATGGGTGTTCACACCATGAAGACTTACCACTGGAAAGAAATTCCGGCGTTGAGACCCTGACTGATCTGGGATTCCATCGCGTTGATGTTGTAATCCAGGAACAGGCGGGTTCCCTCGCTGAGCTGGTAGCTCGCGCCCAGGCCGAAGATCACGCTGTCGCGCCCGAATTTGGCGCCGCGGGTCTTGAAACCCGTGGTGGGCAGATTGAGGAACGAGGCGTTGACATCGTAATGATTGTCGCCAAACTCGTGGGCGTAGAACAAGCGCGCGTTGGCGCTGAGCTTCTCGGATGCGGCGTAGCTGCCCTGCAAGCCGAGGTAGGCCTTGGCGCTGACATAGTTGTTGCTGTCCACGGCCAAGTCGCCCAAACCGCCCTGCGAATTCGCGAGCAATTATGGACAGGTTATAAATATTATCTTTAATATCCCGTCTTTATTTAGGGATTTTTAATTATTTCTTTTTCCAAAGTCTCAATTTCAGTAACAATGGTTTGTTACTCGGAGATTGAAAGTATAGATAGTATTCTATAAATATTTCTCAAGTACTGTCTTTTTCTGCATCTCGCTCTTGCTAATAATTTTCTCCAGTTTTTCAGTGCGCTTCTCCAGAGTTTCAATCTTTGAAATTATTTCACATTGTTTAGTGATGCTTGGAACCTTAATAGTTATGCCAGCAATTCTATCAATGGATGCCCTTAATTTTCGTGAAAACCCTATCATCTGACCTTCTTTTCGTAAACACCAAGCTAAATATTTAGGTTGAATATTTTTGTTAAGAACCCGAAGAACGCCACAATGATCCGTAGGATAAAAATGTTTGTTTTCTGGCACATAATTTACCATCCAATCCCCATCAATTCCCCATAAAACAGATGGGCTGCTAAAATCCTTGATGAGAAGTTTATTTACGTTTCCAAATGGCTCTAACACATTGGCGCTGTAGACCGGAACCGTCCCATTTGAAGCAAGATCGTGTTCAAGCACCCTTTTTCCTATCGAAAGAGAGAACGCGTCATTATCCGACAAACGATAACGAGTCGAAGCCGTTTTGTAAGCAGCCTCAAAAAGCTTTTCTATTTCACCAGTGTTCTTGGTAATTCTATCTTTTGCCAGCTTTCCTTTTGTTTCTATTTTTTCAATCTCCGAAACAATTTTTCTCTGGATTTCCTTTGGTGGCAGAGGGATTTTTATTTTTGCAATATCTTCGCTGTATACATGTGGCTGCGCTTGGCCTTTTTGCAATCTATATATTTCGGATTGAATTGATTTCAGGAAGTGATAGATTAACTTTGTTGATATGTTTTTTTCATTTTTAGACTGCACTGTATTGCAATCGGATGCGAAAATTGGATGGTTAAAGTAATTAACAAAACCAGAGTAAGCACCCGATGCACTAATCGTAATAACATTACCATCTCTGTTTGCTATGCTATGGTAATATGCTATGGTTTGTCCGCCTGCGACAACTGGAATTTTTCCGCTTTCGGTTTTCTCTTTGGTTATTGTGGTCCCTTTCTGTATACTAGCAATATCGCTTAATAAAACTAGTTCACCTTTTGACCAGATGTTTTTAAAATCCACTTTTTTTTTAGCAGACAGCGATATATTTTTTTCAAAATCTGCGCGATCAAAGGTCAGCATATCAACTAGGTTGCCACGGGCTACGTTTTTACTCATGCTTTCGTCTATTGCCAAATCAAAATCGCCTGAAAATGCTTTGTAGATATATGTGCTGGCCTTTTCGGGATTGTCGAAGAGTTCGGCATCAAATAACTTCGTGCACTCATCAATCGATTTACCTCTATGTACGGGATGAATACCTTCGTTACCTCTGCGATTTGAAAATTCATACCCCAAGAAGCGTTTTTCAGCATCTTTTTCACCGCTTTTTACAAGGACAACCTTTTGAGGATATGTTACTATAAAATAGTATAATTTTTCAGTTTCTCGTTCAATAACAGCATCCCAAAAGTCTTTTTCGGTTTTGAGCTTAATCTTATTTCGGTATTCTTGATATAGTTCGTGATTGGCAACTGATGTGTTTGGAGCTCGCTGCACCAACGAAATGTAATCCCTTAAAGTAAGCCCCACCCAAACATATTCCACGTATTTAGCAACCGGGTTCCCTATCCCATTTAAGGTCACGTCCCGCAAATCTGTGAAGAATTTATTTACTGATTTTTTTAAATTAATGCTGTCATAGTTGTTCCTTCTTCTAAGAAATAATACAACCGTGTTGGTCCCAGTTGCCATAAAAGTATTCGACCCTAATTCCGCGATTGCGATGACATCAAAATATTGCAAGATGATTTCACGAGCTTTTGTATAGATGTTTGCGTTACTTAAGATAGAGCTTGGCAATATTATACCGGCAACACCACCATCCTTCAGTAGCTGTTTTGTTCGCTCAATAAACAAGCATTCTATCTCCGAACTATTGTCCGTTAGTCGTTCGTATAATTCAAAATCCTTCCTTGAATAATACTCTCGGGCCGCATTCTTAAAAGCGGAAACAGAATATGGAGGATTTGAAATCACCACATCAAATTGTTTATTATCTTGAGGAAAATCTTTATCCGCACACCTCAATCTGCCTTTATAGTCAGGATTTTTAAAATTAGACAACCCATCAGAGTGTATAACATTTGCAAGTCCATCTCCGTGCAAATAGCATCCTACCTTGCCGACCTTTACCAAACGGTAATCTTTTTCAATCCCGTAAATATATTTCAACGCCCACTCAAAATGATTAATTCGCCACGACTCGACGGAACGCCGAGTGTCGGCTTTTAATTTTTGTGCATCTACCTTGTTCAGCAAACGGTGAATTTCATGCATGCTTTCCGTTAAAAAATGCCCACTGCCTGCCGCATAATCAATTATGTATGGCAACAATTCGTCGCGAACCCCTTCTTTTAACTTCGCCTCCAAGATGCTATCAATGGGCAAACTTTTTATAATGAATTGAGCAATAGGCACAGGAGTAAAAAATTGCCCGGACTCTTGTTTTAATCCCGTAGTCAATAGCAATTCAAAAAAATCTGAAAGATATTGCTGTTTCTGGGTGTATCGAATTTTGTAGTTTTGCAGCAATTCAACAACTTGCTTGACCACCCGTGCATTTTCCTTAAACGACTTCTCGTCATACACTTCCTTAATTGCAAATTCGTTATTTTTCTCTAAACGGATTTTTTGAAATTCCTGAAGCAGGGATTTCCTTACGGAATCGCCAAGACTTTTATATTTTTTTCGAATTCGCTTTCAGAAAAATCTGTAACATTTTTCTCCAAAAACTCCAGCATTCCTTTCTTGTAGAGATCTGTCAGACGAATCTGAAAATCAACATCATTATCAATTCCCTCTTTCCATTGAAAGGATAATTCATTGTCTGTCTCCTCATTGTTTTTCTCATCATATATTTTACAGAGGAAGAGCGTAAAAATTTTATTAAACGCGTTAGGCTTATCTGAAACAACGTTATGGCGAAGAATTTCAAGGAAGCGATTAAAAATAAAACTGCTGTCCTTTGGCTCTATCTCTTGAAGGTCATTTATCCTTAGCGATCGGCTTTCGAAATTATATGCCTTCACCCATTCCTCAAAAACGCCATTATTTTTGGTAAGCTTACTCCATTTTTCATAGAAGTCTTTTACGTCGCCAGCCCTGTAATCTTCTTCGATTTTTACTATTTCACTGCGATAAGTAAACTTCCTCTTTTGCAATTCTGAAGCATAAAGCATTATGACATCAGCCTTGTTGCTGAATTTAAAATAAGTGAAAAGCTGCCCACCGTTCTCCTTTAGTTTAGCAAACTCTTTCTCGAATTCTTTTCCGTAGGTTTTGCATTCGATCAACAAGTACTCAGTGCCATCATTGCGCAAAACACAAATATCCAAGCGTCCCGAAGTCCCGTGCCCCGAGGGCCAGGTTTTTTCTAGAACAATATTTTTTGGTTTATATCCTTTTTCTAGTAGCCTATCCACACATTCCAACACTACAAAGTTTTCGTCTTTCGAAAAATTCAGAACACCAGCAGATTCACATTTTATTGATTTTCCATAATTTAGTTCCTCTTTTGAGAAATCAATTTCAATGCTATATCCGGCCAAATTAGAATATTTCTTGCAGAATACATCTATTTCGTTTTCCTTAGCGGAAAACCCCATCACCTTGATCAGCTCTTTGATTCTCTTGTGTTCCATGGTGTTTAGGCCTTTTTCAATCATGCAGAATGTTTGTGTGCTCAAATGAGTACCTATTTTCCTCCATTTCCCTTCGAGTGCTCGTTTTAAAGCCGTTTAACGCACGTTTAATAAATTCAAAAAGGAAACGCAACGAAGCGCAACCATAATCGTACCCGTTTCTTGAATACGATTCGCGTATAGGAGAAATTTTGTGATTTAAGGCGTGGACTTGGCGGGTTATGACGGCGCGGGCGGGCTTTGATTTTCTTATTGTAACTTGCTAATTATAAAATAATTGAGAGCTAAAAATGATAGTATCCGCGCTCAGAACCGAACTGAGATTAGCGGTTTAAGAACCCGCTTACGTTCTACGAAATTCCATCGCTTGCCAATTCGCGACAGGTCTGCAAGACTTGGGTGTGCTCTCAAATTAGGTGTTTTGAATGCGCGGTCTGGTTTGGAGGCATTTTTTGAGGCTTCGAGCCGAGGCGCTATTAATATCGTCGAGGCCAGGACACCAAAAAAGGACCCAAATCCAGACTGTGCAAGCGAAATTCATAATTTGAGAACACACCCTTGCCCTTGCCGCGTTCTTATTGTTTTTTTAATGCCATGCCCTCTAAACGAAATGCTGACCAGGCCGTGGACGCGTTTAGCGCGCCCAAAGAGCTTCTGCGCGCCGCCCAACTGGAGGCCAAGCGCCGCGGGATGACCAAATCCGGTTTCTACCGCTACTGTCTGGCACTGAAACTCGGCTACTCGGAAGAACAGGCCCTGAAATTCGCAAACTATCAGGGCGCGGGAAATTTTTCAGTCCTGCCCCCGCCCTCTGCGGAAAAAAGCGCGCGCGCAAAGAAGAACAAGCCCCGCGCGAAAGGCGAGCTTTTATAAGCAATTTCGCGCACGCCTGCGCTTTTTCGCTGCCGCCTGTTTTTTCTTTTTCACCCGCGCGCGAGCGCGCCGCCATTTCAACTACGATTGACTTGCAAGGCTAAAAACCTCATCATAATTTTTTTACATTTTTTATGCAGTCCAACGATCCCAAAAAAGACAAGCTCAACGACGACCGCAACCTCGTCGTTGTGGACAAAGATTTTTCCGAGGCCGATGTCGAAGACCGCCTCTGGCTGTTTTGGAAGCGCAACTGGGTGAGCATCATCGCCACGGTGCTGCTGATCCTCGTAGCCACGCTGGGCGTGAACGCCTACCGCGCCTGGCAGCAAAGCAGCATCGCCGACATGCAGGATGCCTATCTGGCCGCCACCAGCCCCGAAGGCCTGGCCGCCTTCGCCAAGGAGTATAAGGGCGAACCGCTGGCCGCGCTGGCAACCTTGCAGTTGGCCGATTTGGCCTACAACGAAAACCGTTTTGACGACGCGGCCGCCTTGTACGACGAGGCCGCGAAAAAGCTCCCCGTCGCGCAAGTGGCACAGCGCGCGCAACTGGGCAAAGCCATCGCGCTCATCCGCGCGGGCAAAGACGACACCGCCGCCGCGCTGACCGCGCTGGCGCAGGACGCGAAAATTTCCCAAGGCTACCGCGCGCAAGCCGCCTACCAACTGGCGCTGCTGGCGCTCGAGAAAAAAGACTACGCCGCCACCTACGGCTGGCTCGACCAAATCATGTCGATGCCCTACGCCGGCGCTTGGGCACAACGCGCGCAAACGCTGGTATCCGTCAATCCCGAGATTCTCAAAACGGGCACGGCGGAAAAATAGGTTAAGCACCTGGGTTGGCGGACGAAGCCTTCCTAAGATACGCGCATTCGCAGACTCTATTTGCTTTCGAAGCATACGCACCCTGCACCTGTCAGGAAAACTTTTCTGAAGAAAAGGTTTTCTCGACACCCTTTCAAAAGACTTTTTATATGTTTGTCCAGCGTACCTCTGCCGGACTGTGTGCACGTTAGGATGCGCAGCATCCGCGCTAAAAGTTTTTGGTGGAGTGCAGAGGCCCCCTTTTTTCAAAAAGGGGTCTTTGCAGGCGCTCTTTTCAAGCCGCCTTTTTATTCCTCACGCACGAGGCGGCCGTTTTTTATTTCGATAGGGCGCAGGGGCAAGCGCGGGGCGTCCTCACCGTGGTGCGTGCTCATCAGGATCGTCACGCCCTCTTTGGCGAGTTTTTCCAAACGGCGACGCAACACTACACGGGCATCAGGGCTTAGGCCGTCGAAGGCTTCGTCCAGCAGCAACAATTTCGGGCGGCGTATGCACGCGCGTGCCAACAGCGCCAGGCGTGCCTGCCCAAAGGACACCTCACCAAGCGTCTTTTCCATGACCTTGGAAAGCCCCCACGCCTTCAGCTTGCGACGGGCGGCAGCGAACTGCGCGCCACCGTGGGCACGCCAAAGCCCCAGGCTGGCGGCAAACCCGCTGGCGACCGCCTGCACAAGTGTTTGCGAGGGGTCAAAGCGTTCGTGCAGGTTCGCGGACAACAATCCCATGCGCAAACGCGCCTCCGGCAAAAACAGCGGTGCGCGCGCGCCCAAAAAACGTTCGATGCACGCACCTCTTGCTGCGGTTAGGTCGCCATAAATCAAGCGCACGAGCGTGCTCTTGCCCGCGCCGTTTGGCCCTGTCAAAAGAATGTGCTCGCCCGGGTTCACGCACAGATTAATGTCGTGCAGCAGGCGGATATTTTTACTCAAGTCCTGCGCCGAGACGTTCGCGCGTTCGATGCGCACCAAGGGACGCATATTTGTTTTCCCAAAACTTTTTTTCGCGGATTTTTTCGGGACGGATTTTTTGACTCCGCCCAGCAGCGAGGCGGGCGCGGGCGTTTTTCCAAACGCTCTGATTTTTCCGTTCTGCAGATGCAGCCAATGCGTCGCCCAGTCGCCGGCCTCGCCGCTGCGGTGCGTGGCGCTCAAAAGGTGCGTGCCTTGTTTTTTGGCGCGCAACAACGCCGCGTGGATGAGCGCGCGCGAGGGCGCGTCAAGCCCGTGGTCGTACTCGTCCAGCAGCAGCAATGTCGGCCGCGCGACCAACGCGCGCGCCAACAGCACGCGGCGCAATTGCCCTTGCGAAAGCGTGTCGGTGCTGCGGCGCATCAGCGGTATGATTTTCAAATCCCGCGCGATGCGCTCAACGCGCTGGCGCTGGGCGCGGGTCGGTTTTTCAAAGACATAATCACGGTCTGAAAATCCGGACAAGATCACGGCACGCACGCTCTGCCCCGCCTGCAAGCGCGCATGGCGCAGTTGTTTTTCAGGCGACATGAGGACCATCTGCCCGTTCATTCCGGCGGCGGCCTCAAAACACTCGCCGCCCAAACAATAGCGGCGCGCGCCGCCTTTTTCGGGAAACAATGTGCCCGAAAGCAGTTTTAAAAATGTGCTCTTGCCCGAGCCGTTGTCGCCCACAATCAGCCAGTGTGTGCCGTTTTCCCAGCCCCAAGAAAGCCCGTGCAGCACGCGTTTTCCGCCGAGCGAAACCGTGGCCTTTTCAAGCGCGACAAGGGGCGGCGGCTCACTCATAAGCACAGGTCGGCTCGCTCGCGCTGCGCTGGCTGCGGTGGTTGACACGCGTACCCTTGGGCGGCGGCACAAATCCCTTCATCAGCGGATCGAGCGTCTCGCGCAAAAAGCCTTCCATGCGTGCCAGCAGATCGACTTGCACGCTCCACATGGAATCAATATCGTACAAATTACTTTGCTCAAGCGGGTCGAGCGTCAGGTCGTACAAGGCGATTTGCGGGCGGTCGCGCAAACCCCATCCCGCTTCGTACAGGGCGTCCTTGGAGGGCGAGTCGGGAATGTTTACCGCAACAGGGCGGCTATCAGGATCGTAGCGTTTAACAAGCTTATAGCGGGTAGTGCGGATGCAGCGCATCGGCTCGTAAGCCGCGAAATAAGTGCTTTGCGCCATGAGTTCCTCGCGCACGCTGCTGCGCTTGCGCTCGAAAATCGGCCTGAGCGAATGCCCCGCCAGCCACTGCGGCGGCTCAATGCCCGCGAAGTCGCACAGCGTGGGAAAAATATCGAGCTGCGACACCAGCGCGTCGCTGACCTTGCCCGCGCTCGGGTTGCCCGGGTAATGCACGAGCAAGCTCACGCCGATCCCCTCGTCGGTCAACTGCCCCATCGCCATCGGGAAAGGCCCGCCGCAATCGGTGGTAAAAACGATGAGCGTGTCCTCAAAGCGCCCGGTCTGCTCGAGCGTTTGCAGCACCTCGCCCACGCAGTTATCCAAAAAGGAGATGTTGTGGCGGTAGTCCGAAAAGTCCCCGCGCGTTTGCGGCGTGTCCGGCAACCCGCAAGCCGGCGCGCTAAAAAGCCCCTCGGCGTCTTCCGCCGCCTTTATAAAAGGGCGCATCGCCAGCGAAAACCCGCAGACTAAAAAGAAAAGTTTTTTATCCGGGCTGGGAGTAGCTGCGCGCTCGCGCAAAAACGCGCACACCTGCTGGGCGGTGGACAAGTCGCGCTCCAATCCGTCCGCCCCCTGCGGGGCAAGCACGCGCTCAAAGGGCAGCGCGGCGTCATCGGCAAACAAATGCTGCACACCCGCGTGCACGCTCTCATAGCCCGCCGCGCCCAAAACATGGGCGATGTGCGATTTTTCATGCGTCAGTGCAAAGCCGCGCTCTACCGGCCCAAGCATCCCCAACAAATGCGGCATCTGCCCGCAAAACAAAGCGGCCTGGCTGGGCGAACGCACGGGCGCGGCGGCAAACGCCTTGCGAAAAGCGGTGGCCGTCTGCCCGAATTTCATGAGCTGCGGCGTCTCCACAGGCCGTCCGTAGTTGGCCAGATAACGCCCCAGCGCGTGCGCGTGTAAAATGACGATGTTCACGTGCATATATTATATTGGTGCCCAACGGCCAAAGCAAGACACGCAATTTAGCGTCACTACGCCCTTAGTCATGACAGCCCCGACAAAAAAAACCACATCCTGCGGGATGTGGATTTTTTTCTCAACGAAGTTTGCCTTACTTCGCCACCTGCGCCCACGCTTTTTCCAGGCGCGCAAAATTGTCGGCGACGGTTTCGTCGACGCTCTTGCCGGGGAAGGGCTGCATTTCCATGATGAGGTCGCCACGCTTGTTCTTGTCGAGGAAGCCGATCTCCTTGAGCGCAGTGAGCGCTTCGACCAGTTCCGGGATGTCGATGTTGCCGCCGGGGTAGCCCACGGGCGGGTGGTTGTCGCCGTAGAAGGGATCGTTCTTGTCCTTGTCCACGGAGTTGCCCAGGTGGATGCGGCTGATCCATTTGGCCGCGTCGCGGATCGTCTTGCCGATGGGCTCGCGCATCAGCGGCAGGTGGGCGATGTCGATCTCCATCGAAATGTTCTCGTGGTTGCGGCCGACTTTCTCGCACAGCTCGATGCACATTTCCATCGGGCCGAAGTAGTACGCCTTGTCAAAGTCGTAGTCAAACGGCTCGAGTTGCGCCTGAATGTTGTGCTTGGCGAGATTCTCGCACAGCCAGCAGGTGAAGTCGTAAAACGCCTCGAAGTTCGCGCGCGAGCCGTCCTGGTAGGCGGGGCCGCCGGAGGCGAAGATGAAGCCGTACGCGCCGATCGCGGCGGCCTGTTCGATCATGTCCGAGACGATCATGCGGCATTGAGCCTGCTCGGCGTAGGCGGTCGAGCAAAAGGAGAGTTTGCGCAGCGGGAACAGGTGCGTGGCAAAGACGATGTGCCCTTTGCCGCTTTCGCGCACGGCTTTCACGGCCTCGGAACGGTAGGGTTCGCCGTAGGGCGTGCAGCAGTCGAAGATCTCGATGTCGGGGCGCTTGACAAATTCCTTCAGCGTCTCGAGGTGGTAGACGGGGTCGCCGGTGCATTTGCCGTACAGCAGGTGGTGAACCAGGCCAAGTTTCGCATATTCGCGGATGGAGTCGCTCATGATTTTTTTTTGGATTAAATGGTTTTGTTTTAGAATTTAGCGATGACCTCTTTGGCGGTCTGCAGCGTCGCGCGGCTGACCTGGTCGAGGAAGATGATGTCGCCATCCAGACAGATGAAGGTGAAGCCCTGCTCGAGCGCCGCCTGAATCTGTTCGGGTTTGGAGCGCACGATGTGCTGGCCGGGCGCCTTGCCCGCCTTTTTGCAGGCGGCCAAGACCTTGGCGATCGCTTCCTTGACCAGCGCGTGCTGCGTCTGGCCGGGCACGCCGTAGCTGCCGCTCATGTCGTAGGGGCCGATGAACACGCCGTCGAGCCCCTCGACCGCGAGGATCTCGTCGATATTGTCGACGCCCTTCTTGCTTTCGATCATGCCGATGACGAGGGTTTCCTCGTTGGCCTTGGCGGCGTACTCGTCAAAGTCCACGCCCCAGTTGTTCCCGCGCATGAAGGCGAAACCGCGCACGCCCACGGGCGGGTATTTCGCGGCGGCGACAGCCTTTTGGGCCTGCTCGGCCGATTCAATGTAAGGGACGATGACGCCCTGCGCCCCGCAGTCCAGGCAGCGGCGGATTTCGATCTGGTCGGCCTGGCTCACGCGCACGAGCAGATCCGCCCCGCGGCCGTAAGCGGCGCGCGCCACGGACTCGACCAGCTCGTAAGAGGCGCTGGTGTGCTCGACATCCAGCCCCATCCAGCGGTAACCGGCGTTGGCGAAAATTTCCGCGATGCACGGCGAGGAGGCTTGCAGCCAGCTGCCCAGCACGGGCTTGCCCGCCTTCAACAGCGCGCGCAAGGACGGCTGGTTTTTAAAAACGTTATCAGACATTTTTTACCTTTTTGTTTTTTGGTTTTGAAGGGGGGTGGCAATTTTTTTATTTCGCGGCCATCAGCGCCTGCGCGGCGAGCTTCATCTTCCACAGCTGCGACCAAGCGGCCGTGGCGGTTTTGGCCTCGATCTGCACGGTGTTTTTGGCGACGAAGGTCTTGGGATAGAGCTTGCGCAGCGCCTCCACATAGGGGCCGGCGAAATAGTCGCACTGCATCACGGCCTTGCCCTTGAGCTTGTAGGGCTTCACGGCGGGCAATTTTTGGGCGACCTGCGCGGCGGCGCGGTAGATCTGCGCCGTCACGTCGTCCAAGGCGAAGCACTCCGCCCCGTGCAGCGCGCGGGACATTTTTGTCGTCACACCCACCACGCCGGGCAGCAATTTTTGCGCTTCTTCAACACCCTTGTCGTCGGCGGTGATCATCACCATCGGCACACCCCAGTCGCCCGCGATGGCGGCTTCCATGCCGATCTCGCCCATCTTCACGCCGTTTAAGCGGATGGCTTTGAAGTCCGGCTCGTAGGTGTGCGCCAGCACGTGGCCCGTGCCCTCCATCGAGTGGAAGCCGTGCATGATCATGCCGGTCGTGGAACTGTCAATGCCGCCGGCCCAGGTGGGCTGGTAGGCGGGCTTGCCGCAGATGACCTTCACGCCGCGCGGCAGGCGGGAGATGTCAACGTTGGTGCCGTACCAGTGCTCGTCAAAAACGGTGACCTCCGTCGCCCCGCCGTCGTAAAGCCCCTCGATCAGCGCCAGCAGTTCCTCCATGAACCACTCGCAGGTTTGCGCGTACTCGGGCTGGCTCGGGTCGGATTGCACCGGGCGCACAACGCCCGAGACACCTTCAAGATCGCAACGAATGTTAAATTTTTTTTCAATAGCCATAGTACTCCCAGTATGGGACAAATACTTTTTAAAGACAAACCGATTTTGGATCGTTAGCACAAAAAAAGAACGGGGCGCAATGCGCCGATTTTTTTTTAGTTGGTGCTAGCAGGGGGAACTTTTTTGGTGTCGGCTGAACGCCGACATGCTTCGCATCGGCTGCTTTCAGCAGCCGCCCGTTCCGCTCGCTATAAATGGGCTCGCTTCATTATAAAAAAAGTTCCCCCTGCACCCCCTCAAAAAAATTTATGACGGATGCTTCGCATCCTGTGTGCATGCGAAAGGACTGTATAGATACCGCGGCCAAAACATATCAAACGTTTTTAGGGAAAGGTTTTCACAAAATCGCCTCGACAGCTAGATTTTCGGGATGTCCTATTAACAGTTTTTAAAAATTCTTTGGAACATTCTACTAATAATTGTGTCCGACATTTCTAGGAACCCTTATCAGAGGGTGGCCGCTTCGCATTCGCGCTTCATAAGTTCCCGATTATTACACCCATGAAATTCTCCCGCTTTCTCATTCTCGTTATTGCGACATTGTCCAGCCCTTGGCTGTGCGCCGGCAATGTCACCTGGTCGGCCGCCACAGATGGCAACTGGAATCTGCCCTCCAATTGGAGCGACAACGCCACGCCCTCGATCGACGACACGGCCTTTATCACCAATAGCGCCGCCGTGAGTATCGTTTCCGGCGACGACGCGCAGGCAAATTTGCTCCATATCAGGGGCGAAAGCGAGTTGAACCTCTCGGGCACCGGGAAATTGAGCGTGCTCAAAGAGGTGTTTATCAACGGCGGGCGCCTGAATCTTTCCGGAGATTCCAGCCTTTCGATGGGCAGCTCCACCGTCCAGAGCAACCTTTATCTTGGCCACGAAAAAGGCACCCACGGCGAGGCCAATGTGGGCGGCGACGCCGTCTTGAGCATTTCGTGGGGTATTCAAATGGGCTGGGGCGGGACAGCCAGCCTGAGCTTGACCGACAACGCCAAGGTCTACGCCATGCGCAACCTGGAGATCGGCATGAGCAACAGCAGCACCGTTGAAATCAACGACAACGCCTATCTGTACACCATGAACAACCTCTTTTTGGGGCGCTACAGCACGGGCGAGGGCAAGCTCATCATCAACGGCGGGAAAATGTACCTCGACCAGGACGGCGGCGCCGGTTACGGCGTGTTGGTTGTCGGCGGCGAGGGCAAGGGCGAGTTTACAATCAACGGCGGGGAACTTTCGATGAAGGAGTACATCCGCCTGTCCAATTCCAGCAGCGCGGACGGCGTGGTCAACCTCAATGGCGGCCTCGTGCAAACGCGCGGCATCCACCAGTACGCCGGCGGCGACGGCAATTGGGGCAGTGGCCAAATTAATTTCAACGGCGGCACCATCGACACCAACGGGCAGGACCTGCGCGTCAATTCCACTGTCTCGGGCGTCGGCACGCTGACAAAAACCGGCGCGGGGCTGCTGGCTTTCTCGCAATCCAACACCATGACCGGCGACATCAACGTGCTCCAAGGCGGCATCGTCGCCGCCAACGAAAACGCGCTGGGCACCGGCACCGTCTTGTTGAACACGGGCACAACGCTCGACTCCAGCGTAACCGGCGCCAACATGGGCGCACTGAGCGTCAGCGGCGGCTCTGTCAGCTTCAACGGCACGGATGTGGGGCAATATAACTTGAGCGGCGACCTCGTGGTCGACGGCGGCACATTTTATATTAACATTGCCAGCACCGCGAACTTCGACAAATTCGTCGGCGACGCCTCCAACGTTTTTTCGCTCTCAAACCTTCTCATCGACCTGAGCGGCTCGACCATCGATTACAGCAGCACTTACTGGATCCTGGAAGGTTTTCTTTCGGGTGACGTCGACCAAGGCACCTTGTCCATCATCGGCTACGACACAACCAACTGGCTGGCGCATCTGGACAACAACGGTGTCTTGTCGTTCACGCAAAAAATTCCCGAACCGGCGGCGGCGGGCTTGCTCGGCTTGCTCGCGTTGGCCGCGGTGATGCGTAGAAAAAAACGTTGGGTTGTGTTGTGAAAAAAGAAAAAATCCGAACATCGATAATGCCGGATTTTAGATGAAAAAGCACCAAGGGATTTCACGTACGATGTACGCGAAATCCCTTTCGTTTTGAATTAGCCTTAAAAGAGCCCAAAAAGCACTTCCCACTCACACCCAAAATCGTTGACGATGCGCCAATGGCGCTTCATTTTTTAATATACCTGCGGCGGTAATTTTTAACATGCGCGCTATTCAGACACTTTCCCGCATTTTCCTTGTCCTTGTCGTGTGTGCGCTGGGCATCGCAGGCTGGACGTGGGTTTTCCTGCCGGAAATACCGGAGCGAACAGCGTACGACAATTTTGAACCTTCCGCGGCGCAACAAATTGTCTACCGCTATGGCTCGTGGGCGGAAGTCGAGGCCACGCGGCAAACGGGGTTGTTGCGCGGCGGGCGCGAGGGTGTTGGCTGCGTCAGCCCTTTCGACGAGGGGCTTAACGCGGCGGCGGCGCGCAAGAAACTCGCCC
>JAKPNF010000044.1 GCA_029548565.1 Verrucomicrobiota bacterium | reverse complement strand
ATGGTCAACGACGAGGAAACCCTCACCCGCCTGATCGAGGATCTCAAGGTCAAACTGGAAAAAGAGCCGGAGAATATCAACCACTGGCGCGAGATGGCCCACCACTATCGCTCGCTCGAAAAGTACGACGACGCGCTGGCCACGATCAACAAGGCGCGCGAACTGCCCATGGGCCGCGGCGACACGACCCTCGAGAAATTCGCTGCCGACATGGCGCTGGCCAAGATGCAAAAGAACGTCGCCACGCTCAAGGAGCAGCTCGATGGCGACACCGGCAACGCCGCGCTGAGCACCCAGTACGAGGCGGCCGCCAAGGAATTGCACGAGCACCGCATGCAGCAGGCCAAGACGCTGGTGGAACGCTACCCCAACGACCTCAATTACCGCTACGAGCTGGGCATGCTCTTGGCCGAGGAAGGCCAGCCCGACAACGCGATCCGCGAATTCCAGTTGGCGCGCAACAACCCGAAGGTGCGCCTGGGCGCGCTGCTAAACCTCGGCCGCGCGTACATGGCCAAGCGCTTCTACGACCTGGCGGTCGAGCAGCTGCAAACCGCCAAGAGCGAGACCCCGCTGATGAACGAGCAGAAAAAGGAAATCATCTACGAGCTGGCCAACGCCTACGAGAAGATGAACCAGCCCGACAACGCGATCGCCGAGTACAAGATCATTTACGCCAACGACATTGCCTACCGCGACGTCGCCAAAAAAATCGACGACTTCTACGCCGCGAAAGCCGCGGCTGCTCAGCAGGATTAAGACCTGCCCGCAACACGCCTGCATGCTCAAAAAACTCCTGCTCTGCACCTGCCTTATGGCCGCGCTCTCCCCCGTGTGGGCGCAGTCAAACAAGGACATTTTGTCCAGCCGGCTCGACCGGCTCAACCGCTCGGATCGCAAGATCCAAAAAATGCAGGAAGACGCGGCGGAGATCTGGAGCGCGCAAAAAGTCCTGGCCAACCTGGAGGCGCGCGTACCCGTGATCACCACCTTGGGCTACCTGGCCGCCTTCGACGCCGGCGCAGACAAGTTCGAGCAGTTGAAAAAGCGCCTGCAACCCGTCGCCGCCGAGATCGCGACTTTTTCACAGCAAAAAATCTACGTGGGCACCCGCTTCCCGGACGCCCCCAAAGAACGCCTGGCGCAGTTGAAAAAAACTCTCTGCGACGCCGTCGCCGAACTTTACGGCGAAGCCGCCCTGAAAGAAGTGCAAGCCTACGCCCAAGCCGCCCGCAGCGCGCTGTACGTGGAGTAAATGGGGCATCGGAAATTTGAGTAGCTGCTTAAAAATAAGAATAGCAGCTAAGAAGGCTGGCGGAGGTGACAGAAGATGATAGGTATTCGTTTTGTAATTGTGCCACGAACCCGGGAACGCTTGCACCTGCAGGGGACTAGTCCCCTGCACCCCTTTACGGGACTGGCGCGTATCGCAAGCTTACATTGCAAAACAACACCACATCCACTCGCCAGCCCTCCAAAAATTCTAAACAGGACAGGCCAGCGCCGTGCAGCGGCGCGTGCACTACTCCACTCTTTTCGGGCGTATCCTCCGCTCGGTCTTCCCGCGAGTCAAAAGCGTTCGTGGCAAGGCTTGAGGAGGGCCAAGTAGGGGGGCTGTACTAGTTTACTGCTCCCCTGCTTGGCCCGACGAAAACGCAGCCACGGGCGCTTTTGGCCGCGGGAACGGAAGATTTCGGAGAAATCTTTCGTGTGTACCCGACAGTTCACCCACGCAGTGTACCACATCAAAAATCCGAGGCGCCGCAGGCGCCTCCGCTCTCTAATCCAAAACCAAAGGCCGTCGTGTGCATAGCACACGCAAGGCCTTGCTGTTTTGCATCCAGGCGCTGTGCGCCCAGCTAATTCTTTTCGTCTAACGCGACTGCAAAAAAATCTTCTGAAAATTCATTTTACGCGCTTCGTCCAAAATAAGCGCCGCGTTCTTTAGCTCCGTGCTTTCGTCCGCCTCAATTAAAATCGGCTGCGCGTGATCCAGCTTTGCCGCTTCCGCCATCGCCTCTGTTAACTGCGCGCGTGTGACGGGTGTCTTGTTGACGAAAAAGCGGCCGTCCTTGGTCACCTGAATGCGCAGCACCTCGCGCGTGGTGTTGGGGCCGGCGGTGTCGATCTTGGGCGGGGTGATGCTCATCGAATGGGCGTCCTTGAACTGCATCGACAGCAGGAAGAAAAATATCAGCGTCGTCAGTACATCCACAAGCGGGACGATATTGATCTCCGGTCGGCGGCGGCGTTTGCGCTGGTACAGGCTCATGGCGGGGCGTTAGTCTTTGCGGCGTACACTTTCCAGCAGGCGCTCGGCGAGCATGTCCAGCCGCGTGGCCAGCAGGTCGATGCGCCGCAGGATGATCGCGTGAAACAGTAGCGCGGGAATCGCGATGCTCAGGCCGATAACCGTGGTCGTCAGCGCCAGCGACACGCCCCGCACAAAGGTTTCCCCCTGCAACACGCCGTCCGCCGATACGTTGGTTCCGAAGACCTGCACCAGCCCCACGACCGTGCCCATCAAGCCCAGCAGGGGAGCGGCGGCGATCACCACGTCGAGCATAAACACCCCGCGCTCCAACCGCGCCAATTCCACGCGCACGTAGGATTTGAAGGTTTCGGGGTCGGGCTTGCGCTGTTGAAAAAAACGCACGATGCGCGCCCCGACACTGTTGCCCTCGGTCGGCAAGTTGTCGCAGCGCGGACCGATGAGTGCGTCGAGCAAATCCTCGGGAATGATGCGGCTTTGACGCAGCGCCAGCAAACGCTCGACAATCACAAAGACCGCCAGCAACGAGCACAGCCCCAACGGATAAATAAACACCCCCGCTCCCTCGATAATAGTACGCATAAGGATGTAACCGATTTTGAGGGCGAGGCACGAGGGGGACAAGGTTTTTCACAAGCACATAAAATGGCCGTATAAACCCTCCAAGCCTCCGCGCACAAAAAAGCCCGTCTGAAAAACGGGCGGAATAAAAAATGGTGGGAGATCGCGGAGTCGAACCGCGGACCTTCTGCGTGTCATGCAGACGCTCTAACCAACTGAGCTAATCCCCCGGGTGGGTAAAGTAAAAAGCCTAGCAAAGAGGTGCTTGGGTGTGCAAGAATAATGTCGTTTTTCGCATATGGAGACTTCGCTTTTCGACTATCACCTGCCGCCTGGGCGCATCGCGCAAAGCCCTTGCGCGCGGCGCGATCGGTCGCGTTTGATGGTGGTCGAGCGCGCCTCCCAAAGCGTGCGGCACAGCGTGTTTGCGCAGCTGCCCGATCACCTGCCGCCGCGCGCGCGGCTGTTTCGCAACAACGTCAGCGTTCTGAAGGCACGGTTGCGCGGGCAAAAACAGACGGGCGGGGCGGTGGAGTGTTTTTTGCTGCGCCCGGGCGCGACGCAAAACGAATGGCTGTGCCTCATAAAACCCGGCCGCCGCCTGCCAGTGGGCGCGCGCTTTTTTTTGGAAAATTTTTATAAAGCCCAAATTATTTCCAAAACACCCGAAGGGCAGGCACTCGTGCGCTTCGAGACCACGGACGGCCAAAGCGTCCTCGATTTGAGCGAGCGCATTGGAAGCGTGCCGCTGCCGCCTTACATCGGGCGCGAAAAAGACGACGCACGTGCCGAGGACGACGCGCGGCGCTACCAAACCGTCTACGCCGACCCCGCGCAAAAAAACGCGGTGGCCGCGCCCACGGCAGGTCTGCATTTTTCAAAAGAAGTGCTGGCCGCGCTCGCGCAAAAAAGCGTTCCCTTTTTCGACCTGACGCTGCATGTGGGCTTGGGTACCTTCCGCCCCATCCAAAGCGAGCAAGTGGAAGACCACCCGATTCACCGTGAGTTTTACCACATCAACGCAGAAACGATGGCTGCCTTGCACGACACAACCGCAGGCCCGCGCGTAGCAGTGGGCACAACGAGCCTGCGCGCGATCGAGGACGCCTTCAAAAAAAGCGCCCCCGCCAAAAAAGCCTTCGAGGCCGAGGCGGACATTTTCATCTACCCCCCGCGCGCGTTCGCGGGCGTCGACGCCCTGCTGACCAATTTCCACCTGCCGCGCTCAACGTTGTTGTGCCTTGTCAGCGCGTTTCTGACGCCCGAAAAAACAGACGGCATCGCCTGGCTAAAAGAACTCTACGCCGAGGCGATCAAAGAAAACTACCGCTTCTTCAGCTACGGCGACGCGATGCTGATAATATAGGATGCTTTCTTCAAATTTTGGATTTCGCTCGCACTGCCCGGATTGGCATATTTAAAAGGGCGCGTGGGAAAGTCCTTTTAAAAGATTTTCCCACGCGCCCGCGGAAGGGACAGTATTTTGCAGGTCTGGAAAAATTACTCGTTTAAGGTGCGGTTCAGCACATCCAGCTGAACATCGCGCGGCAGTTCGACGAAGCGGATGGAAAAGCCGCCCACGCGCACGAGCAAGTGGCCCCATTTTTCCGGCTCGCGCATGGCTGCTTGAAGGTCGTCGCGGCTGACGACCGTGATCATGGCCTGCTGGCCGCCGTTTTTCCAAAAGGTGTTTAGCAGCGCCTCGGTTTTCGGGCGGTCTTTGTAAAACATGGCCTTGGAAAATTTCATGTTTTGGACGGCGCCGGCGTGCAGGGACGGGTCGAGCTTCACGAGCGAATTCAGGAAGGCCGTCGTGCCCGAGCGGTCGAAACCGCTGGTGGGGTTGTTTGCGTTGGACATGGGTTCGCCCGCCTTGCGCCCGTCGGCGCTGGCGTTGGTGAAGCGCCCGAGGATGGTGTTGCCCCAGTTGTTGACGACGACGACAAGGTAGGTGTCCAGCCCTGCAGGCTTGGCCTGCGCGGCGGTCGTGTTGCAGATTTGCTCGTGCACACGCACGGCCATGGTGTCGGCCTCGTCGTTGTCGTTGCCGTATTTGGGGGCGTTCAAGAGGTCTTGGCGCAGGGCGTCGTTGTCTTTGAAATTTTCGCGGCAGGCTTGCGCGATTTGTTCGATGGTGTATTTCTTTTCGTCGTACACGTAGCGTTTGATCGCGGTGAAGGCGTCGGCGGTGGTGATGTTACCATACGTTTCGTTCGTGCCGCCCAGATAGCGCATGCCTCCCTGGCAGATGCCTTTGTCGCGCTTGACGCAATCGTGAAACAGCAAGCTGGCGAACAAAAAGGGAGCCTGCTCGCCCAGCACGTCGTACTGGATTTTTTGGGTGACGGCCATGGCGTGCATCAGTTCGGTGGTGCGCGCGGCATAGGCGTCGAAAAGTTTGTCGAAGCTCGAAACGTCGATCTGCCCCTGCGCGGCCTTTTGCAAAATGCCGTCCAAGACCATCGGCATGTTGATCAGTCCGTTGGGCGTGGAGACCGAGCGCGACATGACCGTGTACTCGCCGCAGCCAAAGGGCAGCCAGTTGAGCGCTTCCTCCTCGGTGAGGTGGTGGCCTTTCATCACGGCGGGGATATTGACGTCGTCGTCGTACATCAGCGGGAAGGTGCACCCTTCGCCGATCACGTCGAGCGCGCGCTGGTACAGCGCGGGGCTTTGGCCCTTGTAAAAACGCAGGGACAACTGCGGCTGATAGTCGCGCGTGCGG
This sequence comes from Verrucomicrobiota bacterium, assembly GCA_029548565.1. Lineage (GTDB taxonomy): Bacteria > Verrucomicrobiota > Verrucomicrobiia > Opitutales > JAKPNF01 > JAKPNF01. The sequence continues at coordinate 867 of JAKPNF010000044.1, read as the reverse complement.
CGCGTGGCCTCCATGGCCAGCAGCGCGAAGGCGTCTGCCGCCGCCTCGTTTGCGCGGCCGCGCCCGCCCACGATCACGCGGTTGTTGTTGCGGTTGTTGAAGGCCGCCATGAGGCGCCACCACGAGCACAGCAGCTCGGTGGCGATCTCCTCGGTGATGCGGCCTTCATCCAGATCGGCCACGAGGAAGGGCCCCAGCGCGTCGTCGAGACGCCCGTAATTCCAAAACTGCCCGAGGATGCTGTACAGCCACACGAGTTGGCAGGCTTCATGAAAAGTCTGCGGCTTTTCGCCCGCCTGGATGCGGCGCAGGCTTTGCGCCATGCGCGTGAGTTCCGTTTTGCGTAGGGGAGTGAGTTCTTCGTGCGCTTGTTGCTCGATGCGCTCGGCGTAGCGGCCGGCAAAGTGCAGCAGTAAATCCAGCGCGCCCACTAGTCCCTGCGCGAGTTTGCCCTCGGGGTTCGGGGAGCGTTTTAGGACGTCTTGCTTCAGGCCGTTGACGCCGTTTTCAAGCAGCGGGCGGTAGTCGCACTGCATGCCGCCCAAGCGGTACAGCGGAAAACCCTCGCCGGGTTCGCCCGCCCAGTTGTCGGAGGGCAGCACGTCGACGATTTCCTGCGGGTAGCGCTCGCGCACTTTCACGCGCGAGGCGTTTTTGTCCCAGAACGCGAGCATCGCCTCTACTTGTTTGCGCTTTTCGGGCGAGAATTCAAAGACGGTTTGCGTGGTGTCTTTCTCGCGCTCGTCGCGGGTGCTGGAGTTCCAGGTGAAGCGCTTTTCCGAGGGGTTGAGCAGCGCGCGGATGCCGTTGGGGCGGTGGTAAAAACCCACGCCCACCGGCTCGGGGCTGAAGCCCACCAGCGGGTAG
>JAKPNF010000016.1 GCA_029548565.1 Verrucomicrobiota bacterium | reverse complement strand
TCCGTAAAGGGGTGCAGGGGACAAGTCCCCTGCAGGTGCAAGCGTTCCCGGGTTCGTGGCTGAATAACAAAGCGAATGCCTTTATCTTACCTCGCTACCGCCAGCCATCTCAGGTGCTATTTCTTTCGCACACGCAGAACCTCACGTCAAATCTCCGCGCGGCTACGCGGCGGGGCAAAAAAGTTGACCTTGGGGAATTTTGCGGGCACTTTTTCCCTATGAGTCTCGTTAAAAAACTGCTGCACACGCGCATGCGCGTGGATGATATCGACAAAACGGTGGATTTTTACACCCGTGTGCTGGGGCTGGAAGTGGTCAGCCGCGAAGTGTCCCCGCGCGGCTCGACGCTGGTGTTTTTGCGCACGCCCAATTCCGAGGAACTGATTGAACTGACCAGTTTCCCGCCTTCCGGCCCCGTGCAAGTGCAGCCCGATTTGATGCACCTGGCCTTTGAGGTCGAGAACATGGCCGCTTTCCAAAAACATGCCGAGGCAAACGGCTACCCCTTTTCCGACGGCCCCGTGAAAACCGCCAAAGGCCACACGATCGCCTTCATCGACGCCCCCGAAGGCTACGAGATCGAGTTGATACAACCATAACCACCTGTCGTCTACCGCACTTCTTTAAAAAATCTATTCCTTTTCCCGCCACGTGGTTTTTTTTCTGGTCCAGTGGCGCAGGGCGGATTGGAGGGTCATGGTGGCGTAGGCCAGTCCCGCGAGAGGGAAGGTGAACATGCGCCAGGGATTTAGGTTAAAAAAGTCCAGCGCCTGTTTGAAGTGCGCCATTTGCAGGATGAGTGCGGCCAGGCCCAGCTCGGTCAGGAAGGAGCTCCACAGCCACAGCGAGCGCGCCTCGCCGGTGAAGGCGTGGGGGTGCTTCATCGAATAGCTGCCCAGAATAATGGCGATGGTCGGCACGATGAACACGATGCCCATGACCAGCAAGGTCAGGCTTAGCAACAGCGGGTTGTAGTTGAGCTGGCAGTAGGCCGAGCGGTTGACCATTTTTGCGATGTCGCGCACGCGCGGGTAAGGGCGGGTGCTCTTGACGGTGTGCACGCTTAGGGAAAGATGGATGGGCAGGCCGTTGCGCTTGACGGCCTTGGCTAGGTTCACGTCGTCGATGATGCAGTCTTTGATCTCGTGCAACCCGCCGCCCAGGCGGCGTATCGCCTCGCGCGAGAGCAGCACGCAGCCGCCCGCGCCGGAGGCCATGCGGCAGCGCGGGTCGTTGGCCTTGCGCAGCGGGTACAAGAGCAAAAAGAAATACAAAAAGGGCGGGATGAGCCACTTTTCCGCGAAACTCTCGCATTGCAAACGCGCCATGCGCGAGTTAAAGCCCAGTTGCTTGTTTTCGCTTTGGCGCACGAGCTTGCGCAGCGAGTCGGGCTTGTGGGCGATGTCCGCGTCGGTCAACAGCACGTATTCGATGGACTCGTCCTGCAAGACCGCCTCCAGCCCGTTGTTCATCGCCCAGACTTTGCCCGCCCATTTTTTTGGCAGGGGCGCGTTGGTGAGCACTTCGAGCAGTTCGGGGCGATTGGTCTTGGCGGAAAGTTCGAGGGCACGCGCGCCGGTCAGGTCGTCGGAGCGGTCGTCCACCAGCAGCACTTTTTTAAGGTTGGGATAATCCTGCGCGAGCCAGGTGGGCAGGGTGTGCTCGAGCGTGTCGGCCTCGTTGCGCGCGGGCACCACGATGGCCACGGGCGGCCAGTAAGCCGGGTCGTGCCCGCCGTGCTCGCTGACATCGGTGGGCAGAAAAAGCCGCCGCCGCGCCGCGGAGCACCACATGACCATGTAGCCGACAAACACGAGGGCCGCCAGCGAAAGGACGATCCAGAAAAAACACAACATCATTGAGAGGTGGGGTATACTTTATAATCTCATAGCAAGCCCGCGTGCGCGGCAAGCCGGAAAAACCACGGGCAAATAGCGCGCCCTGCGCAGGCGAAATTCATAATCTGAAAAGACACCCTGACTACCTGCCTTCTTTTTTAAACGCAATATCCACGACCACGATTTCCGAGATGGAACCCACACGGTACGGCGGGCCCCAGTAGCCCGCGCCGGAGGTCACGATGCTGTGGTAGGCTCCGTTTTTTAGCAGGCCGTAATGGTTGTCAAAAAGCAGCCGCGTCACGATGTTGCCGGGGAAGATTTGGCCGCCGTGGGTGTGGCCGCTAAGTTGCAGGTCGACGCCCAGCGCCGCGGCCTTGTCCAAATCCACAGGCTGGTGATCCAGCAAAATAAGCGGCTTGTTTGGGTCAAGACCCGCCAGAATTTCTGAAAGCTTTTTGCGCGGCCACACGCTTTTGTCGATGCGCCCGGCTATATAAAAACTGTTTTCCACGCTTGTGACGCGCTCGTCCACTATATCGACGTTCGCCGTTTTCAGCACCTCGGGCAAGCGCCGGGCGTCGCGCTCGAAAAAGTCGTGGTTGCCGGTGACGACGTACACGCCCAGCGGCGCCTTGAGTTTTTTAAACACCTCGACGTAGCCGCCGCACTCAAAGGCCGCGGTGCTGCAGTCGACAAAGTCGCCCGGAATGAACACAATGTCGGGGTTTTGCGCGTTGGCCATTTCGACAAAGTGTTCCAGCCGCCGCGCGTCCAGCCCGCCCCACAAATGCAAATCGCTCAGCACGACGGCGCGCAGAGACTGGCGGCCGGGCGGCGCTTTTTCGATCTCGATTTGATAGTGCGTCACGCGCACATCGCGCGCGTTAAAAAACCCATAAACGCTGCCGCCCAGCGCGAGCACGAGCGCGGTCAAAAAGATCAACTGCCTTACGCCCTGCCCCGCGTGCAGGCATTTGGCGACAAACCACAGGACATCGGCCGCCAGAAACGAGCACAATGCCAGCAGCACAAAACCCATCCAGTAAAAGGAGGCCATCTGCAGCGCGTGGCAGCCGTCGGACAACCCCAGAATGCGCAAAAGCGGAAAGGCCATCACCAGCACCAGCAGCGCGATCAGGCACACCCACACGGGCACGCCCGCAAACCACAGCGCGCGGGCGCGAAAAATCACGTAGGCGTTCATCAGCCCGTAGCCGAGAAAAAAAACAGTCAAGACCATCAGCGTCACAAGATCTTTTGGCATAACAATAGGTTGTCCAAGCATACTTTTTCCCGCACGTTTGAAAAAGTATTTTATTTGAAGCCCGCCGACGCGGCGCGCTTGCGGACACAGCGACCGTCATTTAAAATATAAAAAATGTCTCCCTTTAGCCATCCGGCACTTTCGTTCGACCCGCAATCCCACGGCGCCTTCATCTTCGACTGCGACGGCACGCTGGCCGACTCCATGCCGCTGCATTACCGCGCCTGGAAAGAGGCCTTTGAAAGCTGCCGGGCACGCTTCGAGTTCACGCCCGCGATCATGCACGAGATGGCGGGCATCGGCACGATCGACTCGGTCGTCGTGCTCAACGAGCGCTTCGGCGACACGCTTGATCCCGAGCGCGTGGTCGAGCTGATGTCCGAAAACCTCGGGCGCATCCACCACCTGGTCAAGCCCATCGAGCCTGTCATGGCCGTCGCCCGCGCGCTGCACGCACTGAAAAAGCCCATCGCCGTGGCCAGCGGCGGTACGGTCAAGCACGTGCGCCTGACGCTCGGGCACATCGGCGCGGACAAACTCTTTGACATCGTAGTCACCCGCGAGGACGTCGCGCGCAGCAAGCCCCACCCCGACACGTTTTTGAAAGCCGCCGAGCTGCTGGGCGCCGCGCCCGAAACTTGCCTCGTTTTCGAAGACAGCCCCTTCGGCATCCAGGCCGCCCAAGCCGCCGGCATGGCGCACATCCTCGTGCCCGACCCGGCGCAGCTTTGATTATAAGAATAGGGCGCGGCGCAAAGCATCGTCATTTTCAGTATAAAAACCAAAAAATCCCTCTGCCCTATCATGCTTAAAAAAATCCTCATCCCCCTGTTTTTCCTGTGCGCGGGCGCGCTCATGGCCGCCGAAGAACCCCGCCCCGCGGGCGAAAAGCCCATGCCGGAAGCGCTCAAGCAAATCACGCCCGACCCGAAGCTGCCCAATGTCCTGCTGGTGGGCGATTCCATCTCCATCGGCTACACGCTCAAGGTGCGCGCGCTGCTCAAGGGCAAGGCCAACGTCATGCGCCCGGGCGAAAACTGCGGGGCCACCACCCGCGGCATCGACAAGATCGACCTGTGGCTGGGCGACACAAAATGGGACGTCGTTCACTTCAATTTCGGCGCGCACGACGTCAAGCGCTTCAAAACCGGCGACAAAAAGAATTTCACGAGCCTTGAGAATTACGTGAAGAACCTCACCGACATCACACGGCGCATCAAGGCCAAAAGCCCCGCCGTCATCTTCGCGACCTGCACGCCCGTGCCGCCGGAAATCGACGACGGCAACTACCTGTTCGACAACGCCGACGTCATCCGCTACAACGAGGCCGCCCGCGCGCTCATGAGAGAACAAGGCGTGCCCGTGAACGATTTGTACAATCTCGTCTACCCCGTCCTCTCGCAATACCAGCGCCCCAGAAACGTCCACTTCGCCGACAAAGGCAGCGAATTTTTGGCAAAACAAGTGGCAAAATTCATCGAGGACGCGCTGCCCAAAAAAGAGCTTTAATTTTCCCCGGGCTGAGCTTCCTGCGACGGCGCGGCAAGGACAAGCGGTTTGTCCAGTTCGGCGTTGATGGTTTCTTCCAGCGCGAGGGCGTCTTGCAGGTCTTGGGTGAAGCGCTCGTAGGCGGCGTTCATTTTTTTCTCGTTGCCGGAGATCAGGTGCTGCAGCACTTCCGAGAAAGACAGGGCGCTGTTGAACCACACGGGGTTCATCATGTTGGTGCGCGTGCGCATGACGCGCATGCGGTCGGTGGCTGCCATGAGCACGCCGGGGTGTTTGCGGTAAGGCCACAGCTCGGGCACGCTTAGCAGCAGGTCGGCGCCTTCTATTCGGATGGGCACGAGGGTGTTTTGCGCCATCAGCTCGCGCGAGACGTCCATGTCTTGCACGCGCGGCACGCTGTGCGCGAGGCGTTCCTGGCGGCTGACCGCCCACCACAGCTCGGCGTCCTGCCGCGTCGCGTCCGTGCCCAGAATGCTTTCGTTCAAGACTGCGAAAGGGTCGTCCTCAAGCGCGAGGCGTTCCAGCACCGGGGCAAGCGCCGTGCGCGAGCCCATCTGGCGCATGAGCGCGCGCAAGAGCCAAAAGGATTCCCCCGCAAACGCCTGGGCGTCGGCGCCCTTGCCCTCAAAAATAGCCTGCAGGCTCATCGCGCGGCGGGCGCGGCCCTCGCGCTCGAGTTCGTCCACGCGCACGCTTTGCAGGCGCAGGTAGGTTTGCAGGCCAAAGGCGCAGACCAGCCAGCGGTCGGCCTCGCGCTCGTAGGGCACTTCGTACATGTTCATGAGCCCCTGGCGCAAAAGCCCGCGCGTGAGCGCCTCGCAGCAGTCGCGCAAGCTCGTCTGCTCGTCCCAGCGGATGGAAATGATCACGTTGTTGTGCTCGCCCGTGCTCATCCAGTAGGGCGGCCCTGCGCGAATTTCGTCGTTTGTGTCCACCAGTTGCACCAGCAGCGGCACGGGCGGTTTTTCGGGCAGGCGCAAATACGCGCCCAGGGCGCGCTCGGCCTCGCGGCACAGCGAGGCGACGGCCTGCACGTCCGCGTAATTGTATCCGGTTACCTGATACGACCGCTCGTCGAGAAAGCGCAGTCCGTCCCCGGGCGGGGTCGGTAATTCTTCGCGCGCCTGACGCTCGGGCGGGCGCATCGCTTCCTCGGCCGCCCGCGCCAGATCCATGGCGCTGATTTTGTCTCCCAGTTTTCCCGGGGCGGAGTTCTCCGGCGCGCGCGCGCCCGGGGGCGTTTCCAGCACGTCCAGCGGCAACTGCCCCGCCAGCGTGAGCGGAAAGATCAGCAAGGCCGGCAGCAGCGCGCGCATGGGGTTATACGATGTCCTCGCCGCGCTTTTCCAAATACACGTACACGAGGGTGGCGTACGGGTAAAACAGCAGCATCCCCACAAACAGCGGCACGCCCCACACGGGGGCGAACAGGCAGCTCAGCCCCCACAGCGCCAGCGAGGCGATCAACAGCGTGCGCCAGCTCGCCGCCACCATGCCGAGGATGATTTTCAAGTCCGTGAGGTTGCGCCAATTGTCCGGCCCCATGCGGTAGTTGGCCGCCGCCACCAGCATGGGCGAGAGCACCAACAGCGGGCTGATCCACAACACCGGCAGCGCGCGCAGCACCCCGCCGGTCACGGCGTTAAAGAGCCACGCCAGCGCAAAAGCCGCGATCAGCGGCACGAGCGCGAAGAAAAGGATGATCAAAAAGAAATACACGCCCTCCATGAACAGGCGCACTACGGACTGCTTCCAGCTCGGCAGCGCGAAGTCGCCCGTCTCGCGGATTTGGGTTAGGTAAATGCGAAGATACCCCAGCGCCGCCAGATTTAGAATCGGCACAAAACTCAGCGCGATGCCGATCAGCAGCTTGGCCCAGATACCGGGGTCTGAGAAAATTTTTTTGCAAACATCCTCGAAAGTCGTCATGGCTTTGCTTATACTTTTTTATACATATGCAAAATACACCCCAGTCCGACTTCAAGGCAACGTTAAAGGCCATGCAGCAGCGCGTGGAAGATTCCATCGAGGCGTTGCTGCCGCCGGCCAATCTGCGCCCCGCCGTGTTGCACGAGGCCATGCGCTACAGCATGAAGGCCGGGGGAAAACGCCTGCGCCCCGTGCTGGTGATGGCTGGGCAAAGCCTCTTTCCCAACACGAACGACCCCATGCACGCGGCCGTGGCCGTTGAGTGTCTGCACACCTACACGCTCATTCACGACGATTTGCCCTGCATGGACGACAGCGACCTGCGTCGCGGCAAGCCGACCTGCCTCAAGCAGTTCGACGAGGAGACCGCGCTGCTGGCCGGCGACAGTTTGCTGACCTACGCGTTTTATCTGCTGGCCAAGGGCTACGGCAAGACGATCCCGCAAATCGCGATTTCTCTGGTGGAAGACCTCGCGCGTTCATCCGGCAGCGAGAAGCTCATCGGCGGGCAGATGGAGGATCTTCTGGGCGAGCGCACCAACGAGCGCACCGCCGAAAAGCTCGAATACATCCACCACAACAAAACGGCCGAGCTTATTTTGGCTTCGCTTGTGATGGGCGTGCGCCTGACGGGGGCGGACGAGAAAAAAATCGCCCTGGCCACCGAGGTCGGCCGCACCATGGGGCTGGCCTTCCAGGCGATCGACGACATTCTGGACGCCACCAGCACCGCCGAGCAACTCGGCAAGCCCGCGGGCAACGACGAGAAACTCAACAAGCTGACCGTCGTCTCGCTGTTCGGCCTCGAGGCGGCCCGCAAACGCGCCCGCGAACTTTCCGAAAAGGCGATCGCCACCGCGCAGGAACTCGGCGGCGACAACGCCTTCCTCATCGAGCTGATCCGCTCGATGGAAAAGCGCGTGAGCTAAAATACTCACCCACCCCGACAAAAAAGGCGGCCCCGCAAGGCCGCTTTTTTGTGTGCGTTCAAACCGCCGCTCACCACTTGTCGTAGTGGACTTTCGCGGGATCCCATTTGTTTTTAGGCTGGTCGTTGCCGGCAGGATAACCGATGACGATGATGTTGAGCGGCACCGTTTCTTTTGGCAGGCCGAGTATCTCGGAGATGAGCTTGATGCGCTCGGGATACGGGTAACCCGCCGTCCACACGGCCCCCAGGCCGACCGATTCCGCGGCCAATAAAATATTTTGCGCGGCTGCGGAGCAATCGAGCATCCACAGTTCGGAAGCCGACGGGTTGCCGCACACGACGATCGCGGCCTTGGCGTCCTTGGCCATCGAGGAATTGCCGGATTGCCCGAATTTTTTGAGAACCGCCTCGTCCGTGACGATCACAAAACTCCACGGTTGCACATTCTTGCCGCTGGGCGCCGCCATGCCCGCGCGCACAAGCAATTCGAGCGTTTGCTTTTCCACGGGGCGCGGCGTGTACTTGCGCACGCTCTTGCGCGCGAAGATGGTTTTGAGCGTCGCGTTTTCAGCGGCGGACGCGGCGGCGGCCTCGCTTTGGCCGCAGGCGCTAAACATCAGGCAGGCCGACAGGCTCGCCAAAAGAATCAGTATTTTTTTCATAATTTAAAAAGACCTTTCAAAAATCAGAGTAGCGGTTTTTGCCCGCACCGCAAGCCCGCCGTCACGAATGATGGGAATGCCCGGCGTGGATGTGGCAGCGGCAGCCTTCGCGCCGGCGCACGAGGTAGCTGATTAAAAACACGGCCAGCAGCAGCACGGCAAACAGCGTGCCGAACGCTTCGCTGTGCCCGTGGTCTTGCGCCGTGTGGGTCACTCCCAGTGCATATTCCAGCGCGTCGAACCCGAAGGCAAACGCCCACGCGGTGACGGTCAGGCACAGCAGGTAAACCAAACTCGCCGAGCGCCCCAAGATGCGCCAGAGCACCGCGATGGTCGAAGGGTTGGTGGCGGGGCCCAGCACCAAAAAAATCAGCGCCGCCCCGGGAGAAAAGCCGATCGCCACGAGCGAGGCCGCGATCGGGATGGAGCCCGTCGCGCACACAAACAACGGCAGCGCCAGCAGCGTCACCGCGAAGTAGGACACCCAGCGGTTTTCCAAAAATTGCGCGAGCGCCTCGTGCGGGAACAGCGCCGTCAACACCGCGCCCACGAAGACGCCGATCAGCACGTACTTCCCAATTTCCGCAGGCAGGTCAATAAGCCCCTCGCGCAGCGCCAGGCGTGTTTTTTGTTTCCAGGAATTTTTTTCCTCGCCCTGCGCCTCGCAGCTTTGGCAAGACGGCAGCGGCGCGGGCGCTTCCAACACGCCCGCTTTGCGCTCCAGCGCATTGATGAGCGTGCCGGAAAAAAGACCCGCCACGACATCGGCCAGCACGCGGGCGATGGAAAAAGGCAGCCCCATCATCGACCAACTGGCCGCGATGCTCTCCACGCCCGTTTGCGGCGTGGCCGCGGTGAAGGCCGCCACCGCCCCGCGCGAGGCCCCCGCCTTGCGCAGCGAGGCCGCCACAGGGATGACACCGCACGAGCACAGCGGCAACGGCACGCCGATCAAGACCGCCTTAAACACGCTGGACGCCTTGTTGCCCGCCAGATGTTTTTTAATGAACGACAGCGGCAAGAGCTGCCCCACGAAACCCGCCAGCACAAAACCCGCCAACAGCCATAGCCCGAGTTCCTGAAAACTCTCCCACATCGCGTGGAGCATGCGCGAAAGAAATTCCGGAAACTCGGCCATTTTAAAATGCTATCAGGATTGGGAGGCGCAGCAACTCTTGGCCACGCCGTCTTTGCGTTTTTTCAAAATATACGAGACGATAAACATGGCGAGCATCGCCGCCGCCAGAACGCTGTCCAAGGCGCTGCCGTGGCTCATCGTGTGCTCGATGTGCTCGGCGCTGAGCGTCACGCCAAAGGCGTTGATCAGCGCGCCCACCGTCCACGAAGCGGCCGTCAGCGAGGCGATGTAGATGACTGTGGCGCGTTTGCCCAGCATCTTCCAAAGCACCGTGATCGTCGCCATGCTGGTGGCAGGCCCCAGCGCCAAAAAAACAAGGGCCGCCCCGGGAGAGAATCCCGCGGCCACCAGCGCGAAGGCGATCGGGATCGCCCCCACCGAGCACACGTACATGGGGATGCCCACCACGCTCATCAGCGCGAAGGCCAAAAATTCATTGGGGATATACTGTTCGAGCGCGCCGTCGGGAATGAGCGTGGTGATCAGCGCGCCCAAAAAAACGCCCAGAACAATATATTTGCCGATCGTCGCGGGCAGCCCCAGAAAGGCCTCCTTGAATGCCGCCGAAAACCGTTTCGCAAACCCGCCCATGCGCGCTTTTTCCTCGGCCTTTTGCTTGGCGACACATTTCGGGCATTCGGGCGCGGACAACGCCGCCTGCTGCGCTTTGTCCGCCTTGGATTCAGTGAAATTGATCAAGGTGCCCGCCAGCAGCCCCGCCAAAAAATCCGACAAAATGCGCGCCAGCATGAACGGCGCGCCCATGAGTTTGTAGGTGACCGTGATGCTGTCCACGCCCGTCTGCGGCGTGGTCGCGGTGAAGGCCGCCACCGCCCCGCGCGAAGCCCCCGCCTTGCGCATGGACGCGGCCAGCGGAATGACACCGCACGAACACACAGGCAGCGGAATGCCGAGCAAGACGGCCTTAAAAATACTGCCAAAGCCAGGCTTGGCCAAATGGCGGCGTACCAGCGACTGCGGAATCAACTGCGAGAGCAGCCCCGCCAGCAAAAACCCGAACATGAGCCAAAACGCCATCGACTGGCACAACGCCCACATGTTCGAAAAAATATCCTGAACAAATTGCAATAAGGCATCCATCGCTACACTCCTTGCTTTACAATTGTACGCTTTTCTAAAAAGTTAGGCAATCCTAACTATACTCTTCACCCACCCGCAAAAAAAGAGTCACCGAATGACTCTCGAACGATTCTAAAAAATTTTAAAAGTTTTTTGGAAAGGGGTGCGGGGAAAGCCTTTTTTTCAAAAAAGGTTTTCCCCGCATCTTCCCTTCAAAAAAAAAAAACTATCCTTGTTTAGCAGCCGACTCGACGAGCGAGACGAAGCTCTTGGCGTCAAGGGCGGCGCCGCCGATGAGGCCGCCGTCGATGTCGGGCTCGGCCAGCAGGGCGTCGGCGTTGTCGGGCTTCATGGAGCCGCCGTAGAGGATGCGCACCTTTTCGGCCTGCGCGGCGCCGAGGACTTCCTTGAGCACCACGCGGATGGCGGCGTGGACTTCCTGCGCCATGGCGGGCGTGGCGGTCTTGCCGGTGCCGATCGCCCAGATGGGCTCGTAGGCGACGACGACATTTTCAGCCTGCTCGCCCTTCACGCCCTTGAGGCCTTCCTTGACCTGGGCGGAGACCAGCTCGATCGTCTTGCCGGCCTCGCGTTCCTCGAGGGTTTCGCCCACGCAGAGGATGGGGCGCATATTGTTGGCCAAAGTGGCGAGGACTTTCTCGTTCACAAAGGCGTCGGTCTCGCCAAAATACTGGCGGCGTTCGCTGTGGCCGAGGATCACGTAGCCGACAAAGAACTGGCGCAGCATGTCGGCGGCAATTTCGCCGGTGTAGGCGCCGGAAGCTTTCGGGTGCATGTTCTGCGCGCCCAGGACAATATTGGAGCCGTCGAGCGCCTTGGAAACGGCGTCCAGCGACGTGAAGGTCGGGCACACACACACGGCGACGGACGTTTGCTTGCCGACGGCCTCGACGATTTGCCGGGCCAATTCCGCGCCTTCGCAGGCGGTCTTGTTCATTTTCCAGTTGCCGGCGATCAGGTATTTTCTGTTAGACATTTTTTTAAGTTTTTAGGTGTTAAATTAAACGGTTTGCAGCACGGCGACGCCAGGGAGCTCCTTGCCTTCGAGGAACTCGAGGGAGGCCCCGCCGCCCGTGGAAATAAAGCTCACCTGATCGGCGTAGCCGCTCTTTTTGATGGCCTTGACGGAGTCGCCCCCGCCGATGATGGAAATGGCGTCCTTGTTCTTGGCGACGGCCTCGGCGATCGAGAAGGTGCCCTTGGAACAGGCCTTGATTTCAAAAATGCCCATGGGGCCGTTCCACAAAACAGTCTTGGCCTTGGCGATTTCCTCGCTGAAAAGCGCGATGGACTTCGGGCCGATATCCACACCCTGCCAGCCCTCGGGGATGACCTCGGCGTCTTTCACCTCGCCGACCTGGGCGTTGGCGAAATCAACCTTGTCGGTGATCACGTTGTCAACGGGCAGCAGGAGCTGCACGCCCTTTTCCTGCGCCTTGGCCAGCGCCTTTTTGGCGAGGTCGACCTTGTCCGGCTCGGTGAGGCTCGAACCCGTGGGCTTGCCCTGCGCCAGGAAGAAAGTGTAGGCCATGGCCCCGCCGACGATCAGCGCGTCGCACTTGTCCAAGAGCGAATCGATGACCATGATCTTGTCGCTGACTTTCGCGCCGCCCAAAATGGCAACGAACGGACGCTGCGGATTGGCGGTGGCCTCGCCCAAAAATTTCAGCTCCTTTTCAATGAGGAACCCGGCCACGCGGATCGGCAGATCCTTGGCGACGCCCGCGGTGGAGGCGTGCGCGCGGTGCGCGGAGCCAAAGGCGTCGTTGACAAACGCGTCGGCGAGCTTGGCCATCTGCGCGGCAAAAGCCGGGTCGTTCTTTTCCTCCTCGGGGTGGAAGCGCACGTTTTCAAGCAGTAGCACGTCGCCGTCTTTCATGGCGGCCACGGCTTCTTCGGCCTTGGGGCCGACGCAGTCTTCGGCGAACGCCACGGGCTTGCCGAGCAAATTGGACAGCACGGGCACGACGGGCTTCAAGCTGTACTTGGGATTGACCTGCCCCTTCGGGCGGCCGAGGTGGCTGGCCAAAATCACCTTGGCGCCCTGCTCGATCAGATAGCGCAGGGTCGGCAGCGAGGCCGCTATGCGCGTGTCGTCGGACACGTTGCCCTTTTCGTCAAAAGGCACATTGTAATCCACACGCACAAACACGCGCTTGCCCGCCAGATTCACGTCTTTCACAGTCTTGATTTTAGCCATAACAATAAGATTTTCTTGTGTGATTGAATTGGTTTTTGGAAGTCCGAAAAGGTCTTTTGCTATAAAGCAAACATTCATCCTAAAAAAAAATCCCCCGCGGGGAAAGCGCATTTTTGAAAATTAGAAAAATTCCGAGGTATAAAGCCGCTTCCTATATTCTGCTTTTGCGCTCATGCCCAATGCCGTACGCCACACGCCGTTCAAAGGCGACTTGCCTTCACCCATGCGGCTTTGTAGCATTCCTTCTTGCGCCGTACGCGCTTTTGGGGGTGTAGCTCAGTGGATAGAGCAGCGGTTTTCTAAACCGTTGGTCCTGGGTTCGAGTCCCAGCTCCCCCGCCACCGTATCAGAGCGCCCGCGCCTTGTTTTTGGGGCGGAATGGCAGTTCGAAGGCCGTGTAAAAATCGTAGCCGTTGGCGAAATCCTCGGGTTTGTCGCTGTCGGTTTTTCCCAGCAGTTTGAAGCGCACCATATTGAAGACCATCGCGCCGAAATCCTCGGTTTTAGTGATGCCCCAATTTTCGAGCACCGTGCGCGTGAGCGGGCCGAATTGCTCCAGGGCGAATTCGCGGATGCCCTCTAATAACTCCTGCCCGCTGACATGGCGCTGCGTTCCTTTTTTTTGCGCGCGGTCGAGTTTTTTGACCGTGTGGTCGAGCGCCTGGGACAAAAAAAGGTATCCGTTTTGCGCAAAGCGGGCGTCTTCCTGGCAAATGAGGCGCAAGACCTCCTGTGTGTCGCGGGGCGTCATGTGTGTTTTTTCCATGCTCGCAGTCTTGGGGGCACCCTTCAAGCGCAAAGGCAAAACGCCCGCGCGGGGCGACTTCTAGTATTGACCTTGCCGCCCCAATATTTACGCTAGAACCTATGAACTCAACCCCCGCCCCCCGCCCTTTGAGCAAAGCGTTTCGGCGCATGACAAAGGCCTTCACGCTTATCGAAATTTTGGCCGTTGTGGCCATCGTCGCGGTCTTGTCGACCATCGTGCTGTCGGTGGGCAAAGGCGTCTCGGCCCGCCAGGCCATCACGCGCGCCAAAGGCGACATGGCCGCCATCGTCGGCGGCTTGGAACTTTACAAGGCCCAGTACGGCGACTATCTGTGCCTGACCACCTCCGTCCCCAATACCATCGGCGATGGGCGCGCCCCGCAGTCTTCCGAGATCGCGCTGACCAAGGCAATGATGGGCGACTACGCCGCCCAGTACATCGTCGGGCGCACACAAGTTTACGACTTTGAGGCCACTTCGTCCCTGAGCACCCGCGGCGCGCTGGTCGATCCCACGGGCTTTCGCTACATGCAGGGAACGGGCACCTCGTCCGCCTACACGCCGACAAAAATCTACAACACAACCAGCAGCATCAATATCGTCTTTTCCGATCCCTGGAACAACCCCTATATGTACCGTTACAAGGTACCTGTTACCGGCACACAGGGCAGCACCAATATTTGGCGCAGCGACTGGATTAACCCCTCGTACCTGTTGATCAGCATGGGGCCCGACGCCGTCATCCAGACCAACCGTTCCGTCACCGGCGAAAGAAACATCACCAACGACATGAACAATAACGGCATCATCCCCGACGATTACCGCACTTCTTCCAACGCGCTGATGAACATGGATAACATCATCTGGGGCCACGCAGACTGATTTTTCGCAGAGCACATCCGCAAACAAAAAAACCGCCCGAATCTCGAGCGGTTTTTTTGTTTGGTTAAAAAGACAGGATTAATTGTCAGCTCAGCAATTTCCCGATCAGTTCAGCCACCGTCTGCGGGTTGGCGCGGCCTTGCGTGGCCTTCATGACCGCCCCTTTGACGGCGTTGATGGCCTTCTCGTTGCCGGCCTTGTACTGCTCGACCGCCTTGGGGTTGGCCTCGAGGGCGTCCCTCACAATTTGCTCGAGCGCGCCGTCGTCCTGTTTTTCTTGCTTGAGAGCCTTGCGCTCGACAATGGCCATGGGGTCGTCGCCCGCGGCGAACATCTCGGCGAAGACTTCCTTGGCGCTTTGCCTGGTGATGACAGCATCGTCGGTGAGTTTCACAAGCTCGGCTAACTGCGCGGGCTTTATCTTGCACTGACACACCGGCAGCGCTCCCTCGTCGGGGCGGCCGGCGGCGGCCAATTCGCGCAACAGGTCATTGGCGATCAGGTTCGCGATGCCCTTGGGGTTTTTCGGATAAACTTCCAGCGCCTGTTCAAAATAATCGCCCAGCGCACAGGTCGGGCACAGCACGGATGTGACCGTGTAGGGCAGATCGTACTGCTGCATAAAACGGCGCTGGCGGTCGAAGGGGCGTTCGGGCAGCGTCTTGGCGATTTTTTCGACCTGCTCGGGCGCGATGACAACCGGCATCAAATCCGGGTCGGGGAAATAGCGGTAATCGTGGGCGTCTTCCTTGGTGCGCATCGGCTGGGTGACGCCCTGCTCGGCGTCCCAGCGGCGGGTTTGCTGGATGATTTTTTCGCCCTTGTCCAGCGCGCGCGCCTGGCGCTTGATCTCGTACTGGACGGCGTTGCGCACGCCGGAGATGGAGTTCAAATTCTTGATCTCGCAGCGCGTGCCGAGGGTGGTGGTTCCCTTGGGGCGCAGGCTCACGTTGGCGTCGCAGCGCATCTGGCCTTTTTCCATGTCGCAGTCGGAAATGCCCGCGGCTGTCAGACTCTGGCGCAGTGAATTTAAATAAGCAAAGACCTCCTCGATGCTGTAAAGATCGGGTTCCGAGACGATCTCCAGCAACGCCACGCCCGCGCGGTTGAAGTCGACCAGACTCGCGTTTCCAAAGTGCGAGAGTTTTCCTACGTCCTCCTCCAAGTGGATGCGCGTGAGTTTCACCTTGCGGTGAGCGCCCATGACGTTGCGCGAGGGGCCGGGCAGCTCGATCTCGACGGCCCCGCCGATGCAGATCGGCTGGTCGTACTGCGAGATCTGGTAGTTCTTCGGGCTGTCGGGGTAAAAATAATTTTTGCGGTCCCACTTGCAACGCTCGGCGATTTTGCACTCCAGCATCAGCCCCGCGCGCACGGCCTGGCGCACTGCCTCCTTGTTGAGCACCGGCAAGGCCCCCGGCAGCGCCATGACGACGGGATCCGCCAGCGTGTTGGGCTCGGCGCCGAACACATAAGGCGCGCGCGTGAACGCCTTGGTGCGCGTGTTGATTTGGACGTGGACTTCCAGTCCGATGACAGGTTCGTAATTCATTTACAGCGCGGGGTGTTGGTTGTAAAAATCGTGCGCTTGTTCAAACAGATGCGCGGTTTGCAGCAGTTCGGCTTCCGCCAGCGGTTTGCCGATGAGCTGGATGCCGACGGGCAGCCCGTCCTTCGAGAACCCGCCCGGCACGGAAATGCCCGGCAGCCCCGCCAGGTTGACGCCGATCGTGTAAAGGTCGCACAGGTACATCTCCAGCAGGTTGTTGATTTTTTCGCCGCGTTTGAAGGCGGGCGTGGGCGTCACGGGCGAGAGGATGACGTCGACTTTTTCAAAGGCGTCCGAAAAATCCTGGCGGATGAGACTGCGCACTTTTTGCGCACGCAGGTAATACGCGTCGTAATAGCCGCTGCTCAAAACGTAGGTGCCCAAAATGACGCGGCGCTTCACCTCGGGGCCAAAACCCTCGGCGCGCGAGTCGTAATAAATCTCGACCGGGTCGTCCGCTTTCGCGGCGCGGTGGCCGTAGCGAATGCCGTCAAAACGCGCCAAATTGGAAGACGCCTCGGCGGGCGCGATGATATAATACACCGCCAAGCCCAGCGAGGAATGCGGCAGCGAAATTTCCACCATCTGCGCGCCTTGGCTTTTATAAAACCCGATCGCGTTGTCGACCACCTTGCGCACGTCGTCGGAAAGCCCCTCGCCAAAATATTCTTTGGGCAACCCCACGCGCAGCGGCGTCTCGCGCTTTTGGGAAAGCGCGCCGCGGTAGTCGGGCGCCGCGTGGTTGAGCGAGGTCGAGTCGCGGCGGTCGTGCCACACCAGTTGCTGCAACAGCAGCGCGGCATCCTCCACCGTGCGCGTCATCGGGCCGATCTGGTCGAGCGACGAGGCGAAGGCCGCCAGCCCGTAGCGCGACACAAGGCCGTAGGTGGGTTTCATCCCCACAACGCCGCAGTGCGAGGCCGGTTGGCGGATGGAGCCGCCCGTGTCGCTGCCCAAAGTCGCAATCGCCTGCCCCGCGGCGCACGCCGCGGCGCTGCCGCCGGAGCTGCCGCCCGGGATGCGCTCCAAATTCCACGGGTTGCAGGTCGTCTTGAAGGCGGAATTTTCCGTGGACGAACCCATCGCGAACTCGTCCAGATTGAGCCTGCCCCACGGCAGCATACCGGCCGCTTTCAGGCGCTCGACCGCGCCCGCGTCGTAGGGCGAGACATAATTTTCAAGCATCTTGCTGGCGCAAGTCAGCGGCTGGCCCGCGACGCAAATGGCGTCCTTGATGCCGATGGGCAGCCCGTCCAAGGGGCTGAGCGCCTGCCCCGTCGCGCGGCGCTCGTCGCTGCGCTTGGCCTGCGCCAGAAGGTCGTGCGCATCGTGATGCAAAAAGGCGTTCACTTTGCCATCGGTCGCTTGCGTGCGGTCGATGAACGCCTGGGCGATTTCGGTGGAGGAAACTTTCTTTTCTTCCAACTCGCGCGAAAGTTCGGCGAGGGTTTTATAATAAATCGGCTGCGACATGGGAATTTTTTATTAGGCTTCGTCGACGACTTTGGGCACTTCGATCTGCCCGTTGCGCGCGAGCGGCGCGTTCATGAGCGCCTGCGCCTGCGTGAACGGTTCGGACGGCTCGTCGTCGTCCAGCACGTTGACCACGGGGAAGGCGTGCGAGGTCGGCTCGACGCCCGTGACGTCCACGCTTTCAAGCTGGCGCACAAAGTTCAAAATGTCGCCCAGTTGCGCGGCGTAGGCCGTTTTTTCTTCGGGGCTTAGGCGGATGCGCGCCAGTTGCGCCACGTGGTCGATGTCGATGGACTCGCTCATAAATTTTTAAGGTTAGCTGCGCAGCGTGTAGTTGTCGTTTTGCGAAAGCGCCGCGAGGACTTTGTCGAAGGCCGCCTTCACTTCCTCGTCGGTCAGCGTGCGGTCTTCGGCGCGAAACACGAGCGCGAAGGCCAGGCTCTTTTTGCCCTCGGGCAGCCCCTTGCCCTGGTACACGTCAAACAGTTCCACGGCGTCCAGCGCGAAGGTTTTGTCAACGGCGGCGCGGGCGGCCTTCAGCACGTCCTTGCGCGCGGCTTCGGCGCTCAGCGATTTGTCGACGACCAGCGCCACGTCGCGCGTGCTCGACGGGAAGGCCGAGAACGGCTGATAACGCACAGCCGTGCGCTTGCGCTTTAAAAATTCGGCGGTGAAAACGATTTCCGCGGCGAACACAATGTCGTCGACCGCGCACTGCTTGGCGAGCGCCGCGTTGACAACGCCCACGCGCGCCTGCCAGCCGTCGCGCTGCCACGAACCGGCCTGGGCGCTGTGGCCGTTTTGCCAACTGGCGGCTTCAAGATTTTCAAACATCAGCGTGCGCGCGGGCACTTGGACGGCCTGCGCCATTTTCGTGAGCAGTCCCTTGGCCGAATAAAAATCCGGCTCCGTGCGCGCCTGCCACGAGCGCGACAAACTCTTTTGCGGCATCACGAAGGCGCAGCAAACAAGCTCGGTGGCCTGCTTGTCCTGGCGAATGCGAAACACCCTGCCCGTCTCAAAAAGTTTCAGCGGGTCGTTGCCGTTGTTGCGGTTAAGCGCGAGCGCCTCCACCAGCCCCATGACGAGGCTCGGGCGCAGGTGGCTCTGCTCGCCGTTGAGCGGATTGTCCAGCGCGAGCGCGTCGCCGCCTTCCTTTTCGTACCACCGGCGCACCTTTTCGCCGTCCACCAGCGTGTAGTGCATGCACTCGGAAAAATCCTGCCCGACCATGAGCGCGTTCAAGCGCGACAGCACGCCTTCCAGCGGGTCGTCCTGCTGCTCGATCGCGGCGATGCACACGGGCGCGGGCGGGATTTTCTCCGTGCCATAGATGCGCAAAAATTCCTCGACCAGATCGATCGGCCGCGTGACCTCGCCACGGAAGGCCGGCACGGTCACCGTCCAGCCTTGGGCTGCTTCTTTCACAAAAAAGCCGAGCGATTCAAAGACGGTTTTGATCGTCGCGTCATCCACGTCAAAGCCCAGGCGCTCGCGCACGGTGTCGCCGTCAATGTCTATCCGCACATCGCCGCGCGGCGGCGTGCCGACGACGACGCCGGGTTGTAAAAACTCCCCGCCGGCCGTTTCCAAAATCAATTCAACGGCGCGCAGCGCACTGGAGACAGTCGCCTGCGGGTTCACGTCGCGCGCGTTGCGGTACGAGCTGTCCGTCGAAACGCCGAGCGCCTTGGCGCTTAGGCGCACGTTGCCCGGGTTGAACCATGCGCTTTCCAAAAAGATATCGGTCGTGTGTTCATCGACCTCGGCGTCGACCGAGCCCATGACACCCGCCACGACGAGCGGTTTTTGCGCGTCGGCGATCACCAGCATCTCGGGGGAAAGCGCGCGCGCTTTTCCGTCGAGCATCAAAATCGTTTCGCCCTCTTTGGCCTGGCGCACGACGATTGTCTGCCCGCCGATTTTTTTCGCGTCAAAGGCGTGCAGCGGCTGCCCCGTCTCGTACATGACCCAGTTGGTCACGTCCACGACGTTGTTGATGGGGCGCAGGCCCACGCGCTGCAAGTCGCGCTGCATCCATTCGGGGCTGGGGGCGATTTTCACGCCGCGGATCGACCAGCCGGTGTAGTACGGGCAGTTGTCCGATTCCAACACAACCCCGCGCACGAGCGCGTCGGCGGCGGGTTTTTCCTGCGTTTTGGCGGAAATTTTCTGTTCGGGCAGTTTTAACTTTTTTCCGAAAATCGCCGCGACCTCGCGGGCGACCCCGATGTGGCTCAGGCAATCGCCGCGGTTGGCGGTCAATTCCAGCGTGAGCACCGTGTCGCCCTCGCCAAATACCTCGTTGATGGGCGTGCCGATGTCGGGGCGCTGCTCCAAAATGAGAAGGCCGCTATGGTCGTCGCCCAGCCCCAGCTCGCGTGCGCTCATCATCATGCCGCCGCTTTCCACGCCGCGCAGTTGCGCTTGCTTGATCTCGAAGCCGCCGGGGATAACCGCCCCGGGCAAGGCCACGGGCACGCGGTCGCCCACTTTAAAATTCTTCGCCCCGCACACGATCTGGCGCGGGCTGCCGTCTTTTTCGGTGAGCACCTTGCACACGGAGAGCTTGTCGGCGTTGGGGTGCTGTTCTTTCTCCAGCACCTCGCCCACCACGATGTTGGACAGCGCGACAAGGCCGGTGGATTCCACACTCTCCACCTCGATACCCGCCATCGGCAGGCGCTCCACGATCTGCGCGGGATCAATGCCCTCCAAATCCACGAGGCGCGAGAGCCAGTTGTACGAAATTTTCATCGGAGAAATTTTTTCTTTTTAAAATCTTTAGGCGAACTGGCGCAGCAGGCGCAGGTCGTTTTGGTACAGCAGCCGGATGTCGTCCAGCCCCGTGCGCAGCATCGCGATGCGCTCCAGCCCGAAGCCGAAGGCGTAGCCGCTGTATTTTTGCGGGGAGATCTCGCACGCGCTCAACACAGCGGGGTCAACCATGCCGCAGCCGCCGATTTCCAGCCAGCGGTTGGACAGTTTCCCAAAGTCCGGCGAGATCACGTCCAACTCAAAGCTCGGCTCGGTGAACGGGAAAAAGCTCGGGCGCAAGCGGGTTTTAAAATGCTTGCCCAGCAGCTCGCGCACCAGCAAGTCGAGCACGGCCTTCAGATCCTTCACCGTCACGCGGGCGTCGACGTACAGCCCTTCGAGCTGGTGGAAATTCGCGCTGTGCGTGGCGTCGGCCGTGTCGCGGCGAAAACAACGCCCGGGCGCGATGATCGCCAGGGGCGGCTTGCGCGCGAGCATCGTGCGGATCTGCACCGTGGAGGTGTGCGAGCGCAGCAAATAACGCTCCGAGGCGCGGCGCTTGACGTTGCTGGCCGTGAAGTTTTCCGGTAAATAAAGGGTGTCCTGCGCGTCGCGCGAGGCGTGGTTCAGCGGTGTGTTCAGCGCGTCGAAATTAAACCACTCCGTCTCCAACTCCGGCCCCTCGGCCACGACAAAGCCCACGCGCCGCAGCACGTCCGTGGCCTCGCGCCGGATCTGCGTGAGCAAATGCGCGGTGCCGCCAAGCGCATCCGAGGCGGGCAGCGTGGGGTCGATTTGTTCGCCCATGCGCGCAGCCATTTCCAGCGCGTCGAGGCTGGCCAGTGTCTGCTCAAAAATTTCCTCCAACTGCTGCTTGGCCGCGTTGACGAGTTTTCCCAACACCGGCTTTTGCTCGCGCGGGGCCTTGCCCAGTTCCTTCATCTGCGCGGTCAGCTCCCCCTTCGGGCCGACATAGGAGGCTTTAAAGGCTTCAAATTCCGGACGGCTTTTCAGCGCGGGGGCTTTTTCGCGCGCGCGCGTCACTATCTCTTGCAAGACGGATTCCATAAAGTATTTAGCCTAATAAAAAAACGCCGCGCCCTGCAAGGACGTGTTTTGGGAAGAAGAAAAAATATCCCTCCAAGCCTTCAAACACTGTCTATTTACTGCGCCAGCAGCCGCGTCATCGTGAAGACGTTGAATTTCTCATCCTCGCGGCGGTAAGACAGCTCCTGCATCAGCGTGCGGCAAAAATGGATGCCCAGCCCGCCGATTTCGCGCTCGTCAATGCCGGAGTCCAAATCCGGCGGCGGCGCGTCCGAAAGCGGGTCAAAGGCCACCCCGTCGTCGCGCAGCGTGGCGCGCACCTGGGCGCCCTCGCGCACGAGGCTGACCTCGAAAGCATGGCCGCCCTTTTCCGGCCAGGCGTAGGAGATGATGTTGGTGGCCGCCTCGTCCAGGCACAGTTGCAGGGCGTTCATGTCCTCGAAGCCGATCGCGTGTTCCTGGCAAAACGCCTCGATGTCCGCCCCGAGGCGGGCGAGTTCGGACAGATCGTTGGCGTAACTTTTTTGCATGCGGGAAAGATGCGGCCTGTCCTTATTTCACACGGATAAACGGCCTTTGAAAAGTGCTAAATTCTTTAAATTTGTGTGACGGGCGCTTTTGAACTTGAACCCGCCCGCACCTTGGGCACAGAATTTAAGAACGTTTCACCTCATAATTTACACAATAAAGAACCCCCCATGGAAATCTCACAGACAAAAGAAAACAACGTCGCCGTCGTCGCGCTGAACGGGCGCCTGGATGCGAACACCGCCCCCCAACTGGAGGCCGCCCTCAACGCCCTCGTCGAAGCGGGGGAAACCAAGGTGCTCGTGGACTGCAGCCACTTGCAGTACATCAGCTCGGCCGGGCTGCGCGTGCTGCTGGCCGCCGCCAAGGGTTTTAAGAAAATCGACGGCACCATCTCGCTGTGCGCGCTAAGCCCCACCGTAAAGCAGGTTTTTGAGATCTCGGGCTTCACCAGCATTTTCCCGCTGCACGCCACACGCGACGAGGTGCTGAACGCCTAAGAATTTTCCCCACACTCTTTCAAAGCGCCCGCCAAACACGGGCGTTTTTTTTGTGTCCGGATTTTCAAAACTTGCCCCCGCGCGCGCTTGGGTTCATTGTTGAATTTTTAGCCTTATGAAAATAAAGACGTTTAACCACGCCCTGCGTCCCGACCCTGCTATCGCCGAAAAACTCGCCTGCCTGCCCTACGACGTCATGAACGCCGAGGAAGCCGCCAAAATGGCGCAGGGCAACCCTGTCAGCTTCCTGCACGTCGAGCGCGCGGAAATCGACCTGCCCCAAGGCACCGACCCGTACAGCGCCGCTGTTTACGAAAAGTCGCGCGAAAACTTTTTAAAGCTGCAGGCCGACAAGCACCTGATCCGCGACTCGGACAACTGCGTGTATCTTTACCAGCAGCAGATGGGCGAACACATCCAGCGCGGCCTCACCGCCTTGTGCCATGTGGACGATTACAATTCCAACGTCATCAAAAAGCACGAGAAAACCCGCCTGGCCAAGGAGAACGACCGCCTGACGCTCAACCTCACGCTCGGCGCGCACCCGGGGCTTGTGTTTCTCACCGTGCGCGACGACGAAAGAATCGACGCGCTGATCGCGCAGACGGTCAAGGAAAAGCCGCTCTATGATTTTGTCGCCGACGACGGCATCCGCCACAGCGCCTGGCGCGTGTGCGAGCACGCCGCCGACTGGGTGAAAGCCTTCGCCGACATCCCCGTGGCCTATGTCGCCGACGGCCACCACCGCAGCGCCGCCGCCGCCCGCGTCGCCGACAAAAAACGCGCCGAGAACCCGAACCACACCGGACAGGAAGACTACAACTACTTCCCCGCCGTCATCTTCCCCGCCTCGCAATTAAAAGTGCTGCCCTACAACCGCAGCGTCGCCGACTTAAACGGCCGCAGCACCGAAGAATTTTTAAAGGAACTGGGCAACATTTCCCCGCTCACGCAAACAAGCTCCCCCGATCCCGAAACCCCCGGCGACGTGCGCGTGTACATCGCGGGCAAATGGTATCAAATGACTCTCACCCCCGCCGCCGACGCCGACCCTGTCTCGCGTCTGGACGTCAGCATGCTGCAAGAGCGCGTGCTGCAACCCCTGCTGGCCATCGACGACCCGCGCACCAGCGAGCGCGTCGACTTCATCGGCGGCATCCGCGGCACAAATGAATTAGTAAAACTCGTGGACAGCGGCAAAGCGGCCGTCGCCTTTTCCATGTACCCCGTGACAATCCAACAACTCATGGACATAGCCGACGCCGACCAAATCATGCCCCCCAAGAGCACCTGGTTCGAACCCAAACTGCGCTCCGGATTGTTCGTCCCGACGTTTTAAAACGCAGGGAGCCTTTTTGAAAAAAGCCCCCCGCACCTCAGGGAAATCATCAACGAGCGGCGCCGCGCTTACTTGAGCGTCGGCACGCCGCCCAGGATGAGGCTTTCGCCGGTCATTTCTTTTGGTTTGGGCAGGCCTATCATCTCAAGGAGCGTCGGGGCGATGTCCGCCAGGCGGCCGTCGCTGCGCAGTTTGAGCGTTTGCATATCCTTGCCGAAAATTACCACCTCCACGGGGTTGAGCGTATGGCGGGTGTGCGGGCCGTTGGATTGTGTGTCCCACATTTGCTCGGCGTTGCCGTGGTCGGCGGTGATCAAGGCCGCGCCGCCCATTTTTTCGACGGCGTTCAATACTTTCTCCACGCCCTTGTCCACGGCTTCGACGGCTTTCACGGCGGCTTCTATATTACCGGTGTGGCCGACCATGTCGGGATTGGCGAAATTCACGATGACGACGCCGTACTTGCCGGAGAGGATCGCCTCGGCTGCCGCGTCGGCGACGCCGGGGGCGCTCATTTCGGGTTTTTGGTCGTAGGTGGCCACTTCCTTGGGGCTGGGGATGAGCTTGCGCGTCTCCAAATCGAAAGGCTGCTCGCGGTAGTCGTTGAAAAAGAAGGTCACGTGCGCGAACTTTTCCGTCTCCGCCGTGCGGAACTGGGAGATGCCCTGCTCGGCCAGATAGGCGCCCAGGATGTTGACCATCGGCTCGGGTTTGTCGAACAAGACATTGGGCGTGAGGCCCGCTTGGTAATTCGTCATCGTGGCGAAGAACAGGTCGAGTTTGGGGCCGCGCGAGAAGCCCTTGAAGTCGTCGTCGATAAAGGCGCGGGTGATCTCGCGCGGGCGGTCGCCGCGGAAGTTGAAGAAGATCACGGCATCGCCGTTGCCGATCTGCGCGACGGGGTTTCCATCTTTGCCCAAAATTTGGGTCGGCACGATAAACTCATCGCCCACGCGCGAGGCGTCCAGCGGGTGGTCGTAGTAATATTGCACCGCCTCTTTCGCGCTCGAGGCCGTGCGCTCGACGCGTCGACCTGTTAGGCAATCGTAAGCTTTTTGCACGCGATCCCAGCGCTCGTCGCGGTCCATCGCCCAGAAGCGTCCGGACACGGTGGCGATTTTGCCCAGACCAATTTCGGCAAAATTCTTTTCCGCCTGTTCGATGAAGCCCATCCCGCTGGTCGGCGGCGAGTCGCGTCCGTCCATGAAGGCGTGCACGTAGGCCTCTTTGACGCCCGCTTTTTTCGCCAGACGCAGCAGCCCGTAGAGATGTTCCAACATCGAGTGCACGCCGGCCTCCGACACCAAGCCCATCAGGTGCAGCTTGCCTCCCCCTTTGGTGGTGCGGGTGAAGATCGTGCGCAGCACGCCGCAGTCGGCGATCGAGCCTGTCTGAAAACCCTTGTCGATGCGCACAAGCTCCTGGTCGACGATGCGCCCGGCCCCGATGTTCTGGTGACCGACCTCGCTGTTGCCCATGACGCCCTGCGGCAGACCGACATCCAGCCCGCAAGCTTTGATGGAAGTGGACGGCCACTGCTTCGAGAGCTGGTCGCTGAACGGCAGCTTGGCCTGTTTGAGTGCGTTGGTCGCGTCTTCGGCGCTGCTGGGGTTGATGCCCCAGCCGTCGCGGATCACCAACACAACGGGTTTACGATATACGGGTTTGCTCATAAAGTGTGAAGAACGATTTTAACGCTCCAATATAAAACACGACAAGCGAATTCAATAACATCACTTGTTCGCGATTTTTGAAACCTTGACTTGCCCTGCGAATCCGTCAGACTTTTTACCTTCACAGACTCTTCTTTTTTCTAACAGGAAAAAGAGGCGGTTTTGGACGCAAAAAAATGGAATTAAAAGACAGCATCCTGCTTCCCAAAACGGCTTTCCCGATGCGGGCAAACCTCGTCACCCGCGAGCCGGAGCGCCTCGCGCATTGGGAAAAAATTGATTTGTACGGCCGCATTCAGGCCTGGCGAAAAGACGCGCCCGCTTTTATTTTGCACGACGGGCCGCCCTTCACCAACGGCGACGTGCATATCGGCACCGCGCTGAACAAGCTTTTGAAAGACGTCGTATTGCGCGTCAAATCCATGAAGGGCATGCGCACGCCGTATGTGCCGGGCTGGGATTGCCACGGCTTGCCGATCGAGCACAAGGTCTCGCGCGAATTGCGCGAAAAACACGAGACGCTCGACATTCCCTCGCTGCGCAAAGCCTGCGCCGAGTTTAGCGAGCGTTACATGGAAAAACAGCGCGCGCAGTTCAAGCGCCTGGGCGTTTTGGCGGATTGGGCGGCCGAGTACAAGACGATGGATCCGGCGTACGAGGCCGTCATCCTGCGCACTTTCGCGGCCTTCGTTCAAAAGGGCATGGTCTACCGCAGCAAAAAACCCGTCTACTGGTCGGTGCCCTGCGAGACTGCGCTGGCCGAGGCCGAGATCGAGTACAAGGAGCACAACTCCCCCTCCGTCTGGGTGAAATTTCCCGTTCTCGCGAGCGAAGCCGAGAAATTCGGGCTGCCCGCACAAAAGCCGCTGTTTGTCGTCATCTGGACGACGACGCCGTGGACGCTGCCGGCGAACCTCGCGATCGCGCTGGATCCCAAATCGCTTTACGAAGTGGTCGAGGGCAGCGCGGAAACTTACCTCATCGCCAAGGCGCGCGGCGAGGAAGTGCGCGTGCACGCGGGAATCGCGCGCGACGCCCAAAGCGTGTGCGAAAAAAGCGGCGCCGAATTGGAAGGCATGCAGCCGCGCCATCCCTTTATCGACCGCGCAAGCCCGATTGTCATGGCCGACTATGTGACCATGGATTCCGGCACCGGCGCCGTCCACACCGCACCCGGCCACGGGCCGGACGACTATTTGACGGGGCTCAAATACGGGCTGGATATTTACTCTCCTCTGGACGACAAGGGCCGCTATCTCGACGACGGGAAAATCCCCGCCGCACTGGTCGGCGTGAGTGTCCTGGAAAAGAAGGACGGCCTGTGCGAGGCCAACAACGCGGTGATCGACCTGCTCAAGCAGCGAAACGCGCTGCTTCACATGGAGACGATCTCGCACCAGTACCCGCACTGCTGGCGCAGCAAGACGCCCGTCATCTTCCGCGCGATGGATCAGTGGTTCGTGGCGTTGGACAAGGACGGCATGCGCCAAAGGGCGATGGCGGAAATCGAAAAAGTCAAATGGGTGCCCACCTACGGTTCCAAGCGCATCGGCGCTGCGGTGGAATCGCGGCCGGACTGGTGCATCTCGCGCCAGCGCGCCTGGGGCGTGCCGATCCCCGCGTTTTTCGATGAAAACGGCGAGGCGTTTATCGACGCCACCGTCATTGAACAAATAGCAGCGCGCGTTGAAAAAGAAGGCACGCAGTTTTGGTTCGAGCAGGACGCCGCCGACATTTTAAAAGGCATGACGCTGCCGCAGGGCTGGGATGTTTCCCGCCTGCGCAAAGGCACCGACACGCTCGATGTGTGGATCGATTCCGGTTGCTCGCACCGCGCAGTGCTCGAGGGTTCGCGCCCGGGATTGAGCTGGCCGGCGGACATGTATTTTGAAGGCTCCGACCAGCACCGCGGCTGGTTCCAGTCCTCGCTGTGGACGGGCGTCATCGCCAACAAGGGCGCCC